>JARCRU010000130.1 GCA_029850535.1 Actinomycetota bacterium
CCTTCAGTCGGTCGTCGTCATCGTTGGCGGCTTCGGCGTGGACAATTGGCTCCCACAGTCGCTGGATCATCGTCGGCCCCAATTCGAGCATTCCACTTGATCCGGCAGTGGCGAAGCGCGCGAGCACGTACTTCGCGAGCACGCCCACGGGGAGGCCGGTCGACACGGACAGTCCGCGAAGAGTTACCAGCGGGTCAACGAGTGAATAGAGGGCCACGTCGGCCTTGAAATTCGCGTTGTCGTCGTCCGCGTCCCACGGCCCACTCCAGGATTCCAAGACGAGGTGCTGCTCACTGGACGAGGTATTCGCAGAATGATTCATTGACGCAAGTTTATCTAGGGGGTGGTTTGCCAAATTCATTGACGGCGGTGTCACGAGGTCGGATTGAACCGGTGACGCGGTCTCAATTCTGGCCAACCTCGATCTCGGTGTCACCGATCATTTAGCGTGGGAAGTTGCCCTGCTAACGTGATGGTCTATTTCGCAACTTGGACCACGTATCGTGATTGCCGGCACCCATTCCGGCGTCGGCAAGACCACGATTGCGACTGGCGTCATGGGGGCACTCAGCGCTCGAGGGCTGCTCGTGAGTTCAGCCAAGATCGGGCCCGATTTCATCGATCCGAGTTACCACGCACTGGCTACTGGGCGACCGCCGAGTTCGCTGGACGCGTTCCTCTCGGGGGAGTCCCTCCTGGCTAGCCTCGCGGCCCAAGCGTCGCGAGGCGCCGACATCCTCGTGATCGAGGGGGTAATGGGGCTGTTCGATGGATCGAGCGTGCCGGGCCTCGATGGTTCGACGGCCGCGGTGAGCCAGTTATTAGACGCCCCCGTCATCCTCGTGGTCGATGCGTCAGCCATGAGTGGCTCGGTCGCGGCCATTGTCCACGGCTTCAATAGTTTGGACCCGACGTTTCAGATAGCCGCCGTGATTCTCAATCGAGTTGGCGGGGCTGGTCACGAAGAGCTCCTGCGGGAGGCCTTAGAGCCCTTGAGGATTCCCATCCTTGGCGTTCTCTATAGGGACGACGCCTTGGAGTGGCGTGAGCGTCACTTAGGTCTCGTTCCAGTGGCGGAGGATCCATCGAAAATACGCGCGTCGATCGCGAGGCTTTCCGCGGTAATCGCCCAATCGCTCGACATCGATGGCATCGTGGCTCTTTCACGCACGGCGCCAGTGCGCAGCGTCACACCCGTCCCGCAGGCACTTGTCACGGGGCATTGCCGAGTGGCGGTGTGCGCGGGACCGGCCTTCAGTTTCGTCTATCCCGAGAATCTTGAACTCCTTCGCCAGGCGGGTGCGGAGCTCATGATGTTCGATCCCTTAGAAGAGCCGGCACTTCCTCAAGGCTGTGATGCGCTCTACGCCGGCGGTGGGTTCCCTGAGGTGTACGCGTCGGCCCTCGCAGACAATGTGTCACTCATGCGCGACGTCCAGCGACGAATCGCTTCGGGTCTCGTCACGTGGGCTGAGTGCGGAGGATTTCTCTGGTTGTGTGGATCGCTGGACGGTCACGAGATGGTGGGGGCACTTTCCGAAGTTCAGGCTCGCATGACTGACAAACTGACCCTCGGATACCGAACGGCGACAACTCGCGTACCCAGCGTCCTGGGGCCCGTCGGTACTCAATTTCGAGCTCACGAGTACCACCGATCCGATGCGTCACCGCCCGGCAACGCTCTCGATCTGACTGGCCGGTTTGGTGCAGCTCAGGCGGGCTACGCAGATTCTCGATTCTTTGCAAGTTATCTCCACCAGCATCTATCGGCTACGCCTGAAATGGCCGAGAGGTTCGTGATGACCGCATCGTCAAAGTAGCCGCGGCGACGAACTTGGGCTTATGAGGTCGTCAGCGTCAGTGAGGAGTGACGCTGGCTGGGAACAAGTGAGCGATTAGTTCTTCGTGCCCGACGAGCATGGCGCGACGACCGCAACCGGACCCGTCGCATTGGCGTCGGAGGAATACCAGAGATGACGTGGTGGAACAATCATCACCGGTCCCGTGATGTTGAGGTCATCATCTATTCGAGTCATGCCCGCTGTTTTTAGTTGAGAATTTGTCACTGACATTCGCCCTTTCAGTTGCACTTCGTCGAATGAATGGTGATGGCCGACAATAGCAGCGACGGGACATCAGTTTTCGAAGCCACGTGGCTCTAGGTGTGAAGGATGTGCAGAACTATTTCGAAACATTAATGGACTGCGTATATTCGTACGGCTCGATGAGAACAGCAACGATGCCGAGCGAAGGAGTATCTGTTGACGCCGACAGAGCCGGCGAACGACGGTGTTCTGCTGACAGAACGGCTGGGCTAGTTAGTCGACAGCTTTCAAGTTTCAATCTCGCTCAAAGACGATGGTGTCATTTAGGTTCAGGGTGGAGGGGTCAGACCAACAAGTGCGATATTCGTCGTGAACTGTCCACGTGCTTGAATGGTGGGGAGTGGTCGAGCGTAGTGAGTAGTAATTCCTGAAATGTTGTGCTGAGGTTGTGCTGGAGACTACGGCATGGCTCGAAAACCCAGTAATGCCCTCGTAGCTCAGGGGATAGAGCATCGGTTTCCTAAACCGTGAGCGCAGGTTCGAATCCTGCCGGGGGCACCGAATGGTCAGAGAAGTAATGTCTACCCGTTCCAAGGTTTATTCGGTACCGCTCTTTGCGAGTAGGACCGATGCACTGAACAAAGGTCAGGGTGGTGGCTCGTCACGAAGAGACTTCTGCCAGGAACTTTCGCAGGACTGAGAAATAAACCTCGGGCCGCTCCACCATGGATAGATGCGATCCACCTTCGATTACGGCCTGCTCGACGTTGGCAATGTTCTCAATGAAGGGCTGCTGGCACTCACTAGTCGCTTCGTCGAATTCGCCGGAGACCACGAGGGTGGGAACTTCGATACGGCTCAATCGGTCGACGATGGTCCAATTCGAAAGTGAGCCTACTGGCGCGAACTCATTGGGTCCCCACATCGTGCCGTACACCGTGGGGTCTTGGTTCAATTGGTCAAAGGACTCCTTGACCTCGTCGGGCAGCGGCACCCGACAGACGTGACGGGCGTAGTACTCCTCGACCGCCGCGGTGTAAGCGGGGTCGTCGAGGGATCCGTCCGCTTCGTGACGTTCGAGGGCTTCTCGGGTGCCGAGAGGAAGTTGTGCGCGTAGCCGAGTCGCACCTTGCGCCCAGAGAGCTGATGATGCCAGTGAGTTCGACAGGATTAGGGAACGGAGTCCTTCGGGCTGTCGCACCGCGTGCTCCGCCGCCAACATGCCGCCCCAGGACTGACCGAAGAGGTGGTAGTCGGAGGCAATGCCCAAGTGGGTGAGAAGTGCGCCAAGCTCCTCGAGGAACAACTCAACCGTCCAGAACTCCTCTGGAGCGTGGGGTAGGTGTGTGGATCGTCCACAACCCAATTGGTCGTACAAGACAACGGGCCAGCCATCGTCGGCCAGGACCTGCAGTCTCTTGAGGTAATTGTGCGCCATCCCCGGGCCACCATGGAGCGCGACCAGGGGTGCACGTTCAGGGGTGAGTTCGCCCGTCACCTGGTACCAGGTCTGGTGCTCGCCAAAGGGCATGATGCTCGCGGTTGTGGTCGTTCTCGTCATCGCGCGATGCTACAGCGAATGTTTGATGAGGTGCACGAGGCACGCGGGGGAACGCTGCGACGGCTGTAGGAGTCGACGGTTCTCGACGTTGGTCGGAGTCCCTCCGGGTGCTCCGGTAGCCTTCGGCAATGGGTCCTATCGATGATCTGCCGATCTTCGAGGACGACTTAGGCGAGCCCGGGATCATCGAGGCGCACCTGCTGCACGATCGTCAGCCCCTCGCGCCGGTGGCGGTGCTGTGCTTCTTCAACGACATCTTGAGAGACCTCGTGGAGCGCGGCGAGTTGACCCGTCGCTACACCCTGCGAAGCGAGATCGGCTCAAATCACATCTACGAAGTCGTCGTCGACGAGCGACGGTTGTGCGTCATGCACCCGGGTGTGGGTTCTCCACTCGCGGTCGGGTTCACCGAGGAGGCGATGGCCCTGGGCATTACGACGTTCGTGGCCTGTGGTGGAGCGGGGGCTCTCGACGCACGTTTCGACCTGGGGAACGTCATGGTGGTCGACAGCGCCGTGCGAGACGAGGGTACGAGCGCCCATTACGCCCGGCCGGCTCGAATCATCGCAGCGCAGCCCTTGGGCGTCGAAGTGGCGAACCGCGTCCTCGACGCGCTGGGAGTCGAGCACTTCACGGGGCGTGCGTGGACGACGGACGCCATGTTCCGTGAGACGAGATCGAGGGTGCGTCGTCGCATCGATGAGGGTTGCCACATGGTCGATATGGAGGCTTCGGCATTGATGGCGCTCGCACGCTATCGAGACGTGCGTCTCGCTCACGTCCTCTACGCCGGCGACATGGTGGCGGGTGAGGAGTGGGAGAGCCGCCACTGGGACAGGGCTCAATCCATCAGAGAATCACTCTTCTGGGCCGCGACGAGAGTGGCCCTCGCACTTAACGACGCCCCCGCAAGCCATTGACCCGACGGAGTGGCGGCGCGGAACTCCTACGGGGACAGCGCCGGGCAACCGACGACGCCGACGTCGATCGTCCAGATTCTCGCGGACGAGGTGGGCGTCCTCGCGGTACTGGGATTCAAGAAGCCCTCAATGCGCCCTACCGGAGTGGCGACGAACCACGCACCGCCCTGGCTAGTGGAAGTGGTGAGTTTCCTACCGTAGAGGGAGCGAGCGCGACCCAGCGTGTTACCCAGCCTCAGACCTGCGGCGGTGCGGACGTTCGGCGAATGTCCGGGCCCGAAGGAGATCCCGACGAGGCGTTGGTGGTTGAAGAACAGGTCCATTGACGACCAGCGAATAGTGGCGCTCACCCCGCACAGCGTCAGCACCGGGGTCGCGGCGAGTTTCGTGCTGGGGCGACCGAGGACGCGGGTCACGGTGGCCACGGTGGCGGACTCACTGGCTCTCAAGTGAACGTCGTTGATTCCATTGCCGCTGACGATCAGGGTCGTCGACGCGTGCGCCGTGCTCGCGGCGACATTGCTCGCTAACAGCAGGGCGACGACGACAATGAGGGGACGAGTTCGCACCTTCCTCCGTTCCTCGCGGGTATTCCTTGATGTGATGATACTGGCACCGTCTCAGAAGAATCATTCGTCTATTGGCACGTCTGCTCACCTCGGAGTAGTGCGGGATACTCGCGTGGTCCGAGTACGATGTCTCTTCTCTTGAGGAGTCCTTCGATGGGTTCGTCGTCGTGACCTCGCGCGTCAACCTGGGCCCAGGGGCGCGACGATTGGCCGCCTAATGACCGCGGGCTTTTCACGTCCCTCGTGGAGTACGCCGCGAGGGGCGACGTAGCCTGACACCATGACTCGAAGCGTGGCCGTGCACGACGCCATCGCGATTACTTGCGCGCTGCTCACGGCGTTGGCCAACGGGCTGGCGGTGACGGCGCAGCACATCGCCTCGACGTCAGCCACGCACCACGAGCGTGGTTGGCGATTCGTGGTCTTCCTGTTTCGTCATCCGCTCTGGTTGGTGGGGTGGTTGGCGATGGGTGGATCACTGTTCTTTCAGTCCCTGGCGCTGCACTTCGCCGCGATGTCCCTGGTTCAGCCGTTGCTCGTGTTCGAACTCGTCCTCGCCCTCGTGCTGCGGCGAGTGTGGTTGCACCAGGTCGTGCCGGCTCGCGCGTGGTTGGCGTCCCTCGTGACGGCGACGTCGCTGGGCGTCTTCTTGGTCGCCACGACGCGAGCGAGTGGTCCGCCCGCGGTGGTGTTGCGTTGGACCACGCCCGGAGTGTGGTGCGCGGGGTTGGTCGCGGTCTTCGTCGTCGCGGGGCTACGGGGATCGCCCGGGCGTCGCGCCGCTCTGTGGGGGAGCGCCACGGCGATCCTCTGGGCCCTCGAGGCCGCGTACATCAAACAGTGCACCGATGTCATCACTCGGGTGGGGTTCGCTGGCCTGTTGACCCGCTGGCCCTTCTACGCATTCATCGCCTGCGGCGTCGCGGGACTCCTCACCGAGCAGTCGGCCCTGCACGTGGGTCCCCTGAGGTCGTCCCAGACCGCCATCGTGATACTCGACCCCATCGTCAGCGTGCTCTTGGGCGCGTGGATCTTCGGGGAGCGGCTCGGGGTCAATTGGGTCTGGCGAAGCGTTGCCGCTGCATCGTTGGCGCTCACCCTGGTGAGCGCCTGGGTACTGATTACGGCGACGCCCGCCACCATGGAGGGAGCGCATGAGCCCCCTTCGCTTCTGGCCTGAAGGGTCAGCGACACTCAGTGACCGCCCCGCATCGAACGGACAGTTAGCGTTGTCGTACAGAGGTGATATGAAAGTGACTGTCCGGCGCCGCCGTCAACGAACCGAGTCGGCCCATCGCCGGCACCCACGACACCGACTGGGTGGCGCTGCGTTGTCCGTCCTCCTGGGAGCTGGTGCACTGGGAATGCTCGCGACGTCCAGTCACGCGACGTCGCACGCTGCCACTTCGCTCGCTCGCGTGAGTCCCGCGGTGTCGGTGCCCGCACCGGTGTGTCACCGCATCGTGGCGCCGGGAACGCACCAGTCCAGCACCGCGTGTCTGAACTGGTCTGTGCGTGACACCTGGGCGGGGCACGCCCCCGTGGTCGCGCTGATGAACTTCCACCCACAGGGACAGGCCGCGGGGGTCGTGGCCTACGCGGCCTGGATGCGCACGGGGGCTACCGTGCTGGGCCTGTACTTGGGGTACGAGGGTCCCGGGGTGACTTCCTACTCGCGTGGACCCGAGGCGGTGCCCGCGACGGGGCTGTCGCGCTTGCTGGCGACGTTCAACTCCGGTTTCTACGAGAGGGACAGCCCGGCGGGCTTCTACACGAATCACACGCTCTATTTCCCGCTGCTCAAGGGTCTCGCCACCGTCGTGCGCTACACCAACGGCACCGTGGGGATCACCCAGTGGGCGGGCGGGCCCGCTCCCGGTCCGACGGTGTTGATGGCGCGCCAGAACCTTCCCCTCTTGGTGAACAACTCACTCCCGACACCCAGTACCGCCAACAACTATGCCTGGGGACTCACTCTCTACGGGAATCCGGCGGTGTGGCGCTCCGCGCTGGGTATTGACAAGAACGGCAACCTGATCTACGCCGCCGCCCCCGCTCAGACCGCCGCGTCCATGGCGAGCGTGATGGTCCAGTTGCACTGCGTGCGCGCCATGGAACTCGACATCAATCCCGAGTGGCCCATCTTCGTGACCTACGCCGGGCCCGGCGCGAAGAGCCCCGCGCTCGACGTGCCCAATCCCAATCAGATTCCGGGTCGGTTCCTCTATTCGAGCACGAAGGATTTCTTCGCGGTGTTCTTGTCGCGCGGGCCCGGCGACCCTCAGCCGTGGTAGGTCGACACGCCGCGGCGCCCCAACACTCGTGGCGTCGTCGGTGGCTGGTGACCCTCGTGCTCGTCGTTCTCCTCGTGGGCGCGACGGGCACCTACGTCGCCACGCGCGCGAGTGCCCCCACGACCACGACCACGACCACGACGACCACGACCTCGACGACCACGACCACGTTGGCGCGCACCGTGACCACGGCGCCGCCGACCACGAGTTTCACCCTTTCGGCGGTGGGTGACACCGATCTCGGCAATACGCCACAATTGCCGGCTAACCCCACGGCCTATTTCTCGCCGGTGAAGGCGGCCCTCGCCGCCGACATCGTCTTTGGCAATCTCGAAGGCACGATGACCACTGCGGGTACGTCAAAGTGTGGGGTCGCCTCCAGTCAGTGCTACGCCTTTCGGGTCCCCCCCTCGTTCGCTCGGGTCTACCGGGCGACCGGATTCACGGTGCTCAACAGCGCCAACAACCACTCATACGACTTCGGCGCCACGGGCCAGGCGGACACGTCCGCGGCCCTGCACGCGGCGGGCATCGTTCAAGCGGGACTACCTGGACAGATCGGTGTGGTGCGCACGCACGGGGTGTCGGTGGCCTTCGTGGATTTCGCGCCGTACTACTTGACCAACAACATGCTGGTCGCCAGCCAGGAGAGTGCACTCATTGCTCAAGCCAAGCGCGAGGCGTCGGTCGTCGTCGTCTACATGCACTCGGGAGCCGAGGGGACGACGGCCGATCACGTGACGCGCCAGAACGAGTACTTCTACGGAGAGAATCGTGGCAACCCGTACGCCTTCGCCCACGCGGCCATTGACGAGGGCGCCGATCTGGTGATCGCCAGCGGCCCGCACGTGCTGCGCGGGATGCAGTGGTACAAGGGACGACTCATTGCCTACAGCCTGGGGGACTTCACGAACTACGAGGCCTTCGCCAGCGTTGGCGACCTGTCTCTCTCCGCGGTGTTGCACGTCACGATGAACCCTCACGGCACGATCACGGCTGCCTCGGTGGTCCCGATTACGATCCACCCGGGTGGGCAGGCCTTCGTCGACCCGACGCACGCCGCGTGGGGATTCATGAATCAACTCTCACTCGAGGACTTCACTTCCAGCGCGGCGCAGATCGGTGCGCGCGGGGCGATCGCCGTACCTGCCGGGGCCTAGCAGCCCCCCGCGGGGCCGGGCACGCCGCGGCCCCGCGCGGGTGCGTCGAGCGTGCCCACGTTGCGCGGTCGGGGATTCGGCCCGAGGTGGACCACGTACCAGACGCCGCGCCACGAGATGAGTGACGCCACCGCCACTGATCGGACGACCTTGTTCTGGCGGTACACCAACCGCACCCCGGGTAGATGCCAGTAGCCGATAGAGTTCTCGCACCAACCGGGCCGGATCCACGTGGCGTCGTGAGGGTTGACATTGACGCCCAGGAACGCACTCGGCCCGTGCGCGAAGAGTGCCGCGTGGTAGGCGGCGAGGTCGAGTCGGAGGAAGCCGATCAACCGGTCGACGTAGTCGGTGCGGGGTGAAGCGATGAGGCCGGTCTTCATCGCGACGTACGCCGATTCCGGGAAGAAGAGAGTCTCGGTCCGGGCCAGGGAGTCGAGCGCCACGTCGTGGAACAGGTTCGACATGCGTGAGGTGAGTGCGGCGCCCACGGGCGGCTCGAGCGTCTGAGCGCCAGACGAAAGCGCCCTCGGCGACGAGGCGGCACCCGCGACGGAGGTGGGCCCCATCAGGGTGAGGACCGATAGCAGCGCCGCGAGTGCGCGGTGACGACGAGACGAGACGAGGACCACGGCTCTCACACTACGAGTTCGACCGAGATCTCGCGCGTGACGCGGCACCTCGATTCTTATCGCGTCCTCACGTTCACAATTCCTTACGAGTGTCGTCTCCCGAAGCGTTGAAGGGTCGTTTCGCTAGGGTGGTATCAAACGAGGAGTACTCCATCATGTCCATCTCATTTCGTCGGTACGCGGCCCTGGGCGCTGTCGTGGCCATGTCGCTCAACCCGCTCTTTACGGTCACGAACGCCAGTGGCGCCACCGTGGCGACTCCGCACATCGTGGCCAACGTCCTGGGCAATACCAACAACTACCTCACCAGCCTGCGCACGTTCTTCTTGTGTAACAGTGCCAAATGCAAGGCGCAACGCTCGACCCTGCTCACGAGCGCCCAGTCCGCGATGACCAAGCTCTCGGCCCAGGCGGCGGCGGCGTCCCGGGCCCAGGTGCCCGCGAAGTACCGCGATTCGCTGCGTCTGTTCGTGAGTGACACCCGACTCCTGGCGACGTCGTACCACGAGTACTTCACGACCCCTTCGACGGTCACCCTCTCGGGCGACGTCGGCAACATCTTCTACTTGACCTCTGACATCGGCTCGGACGTAAACGTGTTGCGCGCCGCCGAGAGGAACGGCGCGCTCTCCTTCAACCTCTGGGTCGAGGGGGAGGCCGCCACGCTGGTGGCCATGCAGACCGATGCCTCGGCCCTCCAGTCCTCGACCGCGACCACGTCGATCGGCATCTACGCCAATGAACTCCTCGAGAAGGCGTGCGACGCCATGCTCGCGCACGCTCACGGACCCAATCGGACCTTCAACGCCCAACTCGCGACGTTCGCGCGCGATCAGAAGCGAATCTCCCAGAGCGAGATCCTCTTCTTGCGCGGCAAGAAGGCGCCCATGACCGAAGCACAGGTGGCGAGTTTGAACGTCAAGGTGTCGGCCGAGTTCGCGGCACTCATCAAGAGTGAGACCGCCCTCGTGAAGAAGAAGTAGTCCACGGTTGGGAGGGAGTGGGTCATGACCCAGGCACTGTTGGTGATGGACCTACAAAATGGCATCGTCGCGCGCGTGCCCGACCAGGCCGACGCGCTACTGACGACCCTGGAGCGTGTCATCGACGCCGCGCGTACGCACGGCGTTCGCGTCATCTTCGTGCGCGTCGCGTTTCGCCCGGGTGCGCCCGAGGTCAGCGCGCGAAACCAGAGTTTTGCCGCACTCACGTCCACCTCAGCGATGGACGAGATGGGGGCCGCCACCCAGATTCACCCTCGGCTCTCTCCCCGTGAGGACGAGGTGCTCGTGACCAAACGACGAGTGAGTGCCTTCGCGGGTTCCGACCTCGACGTGGTACTGCGTTCGTGGGGGGTGGACCACTTGGTGCTCGCCGGCGTCGCGACCAGCGGCGTCGTCCTCTCGACGACGCGCCAGGCCGCCGACCTCGACTTCCGCTTGAGCGTGATTGCCGATGCCTGCGCCGACGCCGACCCCGAGGTGCACCGGGTGCTGATGGGCAAGGTGTTCCCGCGCCAGGCCACGGTCCTCACTAGCGCCGAGTGGATCGCGACGCTGTAGGTGGTCGCTACCCACGCGCGCGTGGTGTGTCTGGACACCGTGATGATCGATTTCGCGTTGATCATCGACTCGTTACCCGCTCGCGGGGGCGACGCGCTCTCCTCGCGGCGCCTGATGACGGCGGGCGGGGGCTACAACGTGATGAGCGCGGCGCGGCGCCAGGGAGTGAACGCGCTCTACGTGGGCCAACTCGGCGTGGGTCGATTCGCCGATATCGCTCGCGGGGTCTTGCTCAACGAGGGGATTCAAGTGGCGCTGGCGTCGCGTGGTGACCTCGATCTGGGCGTGTGCGTTGTACTGGTGGATCAGTCGGGCGAGCGAACCTTCGTCACCTCGCCGGGGGCCGAACTCACCCTGAACGCGCACGAACTCTCCACCGTGTCGCTGGTGAGCGGCGACGTGGTCTACGTGTCGGGCTACAACGTGGTCTACGCCGCGGTGGCGCGCACGGTGAGTGAGTGGCTCGCGGCGCTTCCGACTGAGGTCGTCGTGGCCTTCGATCCGGGTCCGCGGGCTTCGGACATCGCCCCGGAGATCTTGGCGCGAGTCCTCGAACGCACGGACTGGCTGTTGTGCAACACCGCCGAGGCGCAGTTGTGGGTCTCGAGCGACGACGCGCTCGACTGCGCGAGTGAACTACGCGGCCGCGCGCAGCACTCGATGGTCGTGGTGCGCGACGGAGCGAACGGCTGCGCCGCGGCGTCCGCTCAGGGACTCGTGCGCGCGCCAGGATTCGCGGCGCACGTCGTCGACACGAACGGAGCGGGTGACGTGCACAACGGGGTGGTCATCGCTGAGTTGATGATGGGCACCTCGCTCGAGGAGGCGCTGCTGCGCGCGAACGCGGCCGCGTCCATCGCCATTGCCTCCTTCGGTCCGGCGACCTGTCCGACGAGGAACCTCGTCGATGAGTTGATGCTCGCCCAGCCCCGCGAGGTCGCGGGGCGCTAGATCAGAAGTAGTTCTCGCCGAGCTCTTCGCTCCACTGCGGAGCGCGTACCTCACTGCGCGGAACGCTCCAGTGGAACACCGGTTTGATATCGAGCACCGGGGTACCGTCGATTCCGTCGAGCCCGCGAACTCGCACGAAACGCGGGCCGATCTCTTCGATCTCGACCGTGGTGAGCAAGATGCGGTTGGGACGGTCCTTGTTGCGCTGGGCGAACACGCCGACGTCGGGCCAGTTCTCGTTGCCGCGCGGGTGTCGGTGCCAGGGTGCGGGGGGCACGTCCTCGGCCCAGTCGGCGAAGAAGACGATCTCGACGTGACTGAACTCGTCGAGACCGTTCAGGGCCTCACTGGGAACGTCGGTGGCCAGTTCGACGGTACTGACGACGTCATCCCAGTTGTCATCGAGGGCCTCGCTGCGCTCGTTGCGGATGTAGGCCACGGCTCGCACGGAGAGATTCATGTCACCAATCTAGTGAACCACGGCGATCGTCGCGAGGAGCCGCGGGCGGCTAGCGTTAACCGCGCGTGACGAGTGGAAATGACATGGGCGAACTGACTTTTACCTACGGCACAATGGCGGCGGGTAAGTCGACATTGGCCCTGCAGCTGTGCTGGCAACTTCGAGAGACGCGTTCCGACGTGGCCCTGTGGACCTTCGGGGACCGCAGTGCCGAAGGTATGGTCACCAGTCGTATCGGCATCGAGGCCCACGCCGACGCGATCGTGCCCGGCGAAGACCTGGCCCCGCACGTCGCGCGCCTCGTGCACCAGGGCGACACCATCTTGGTGATCGACGAGGCCCAGTTCGCCAGTACCGCCCAGGTCGACCAATTGGCCGAGATCGTCGACGAGTACGGAATCGACGTGCACGCCTTCGGGCTGTCGGCCGATTTCTTGCTCAACGTGTTTCCCGGCTCGGCTCGCCTCTTCGCCATCGCCGATCGAGCCCAAGAACTCCCGCTCACCTCGACCTGCTGGTGCGGCGAGAAGGGCCGCTGCAACGCCCGAGTGATCAACGGGGTCATCACTCGCGAGGGATCACAATTCCTCACCGGCGACGTGAACCAGGGGGCCATCCACTACCAGGTGCTGTGCCGCAAGCACTACCGACGGGGACAACTCGGCCCCGAGGACCGCGGCCAACTCGGTTGAGGCCCGGCTAGAAGAAGGCCGAGCAGAGTTCGTAAATCTCGCGGGGGACCTGGCGCTGGCCGTTGGCGACCTCGGTGAGGGCCGCGAGGACGACTTCGTTGCCCCGTACCACGGGGATCACGCCGAAGGTTCCCGCGGCGACCGCGTCGTAGGCGGCCGCGCCCACTCGGGTGGCCCAAATACGGTCGTAGGCGCTCGGGCTACCACCACGCTGGAGGTGACCCAGCACCGTGGTGCGTACCTCGAAGCCGCCGTGCTCGTCAATCTGGGCGGCGACGAACTGTCCGACGCCGCGCGTCGCCAGGCGTACTCCACCGATCCCCTCGGTGGGGACGCCGTTGAGTTCAGTGCCACCGAGGGTCTCGAGGTTGATGCCCTCGGCGACCACGACGATGGAGAAGCCGTACCCCTTGGATCGGCGCGTGACCAGGTGGTCAATGATTTGGTCCATGGTCAAGGGGAACTCCGGGATCACGATGAGGTCCGCCCCGCCCGCGAGTCCGCCCATGGCCGCCACCCAACCGGTCGCGCGACCCATGGTCTCGACGACCATGACCCGGTGGTGCGAGGCGGCGGTGGTGTAGAGCCGGTCGAGAGATTCGCACACGATGGACACCGCGGTGTCGAAGCCGATGCAGTAGTCGGTGCCTAAGAGGTCGTTGTCCAGGGTCTTGGGCACACCCACGACGTTGGCCCCGTGCTCGGCTAGCCAGTTCGAGATGCGTTGGGTCCCGTCGCCGCCGATCGCCACCAGCGCGTCTAGGTGGGCGTCCATGGCGGTCAGCACGCGATGGCGACCCCCCTCGGGCTGGTCGAGGTTGTAGCGCGCGGTGCCCAGGAGAGTGCCCCCTTGGCTCAGGATTCCTATGAAATCACTGGTCTCTAGACGTCGTCCCGCGTACTCGTCGGCCAGTCCGGCCCAGCCGTTCGCGATGCCGATGACCTCGTGTCCGTCGCGGGTGGCCATTTGCCCGATGGCACGAATGGCCGCATTGAGTCCAGGAGCGTCACCGCCAGCGGTTAGAACACCAATACGCATCAACATCCACCTTGTCGTTCACTTCCCCCCTGACTACCTTAGGACAATTCACCTTTTGCAAGGTTTGGCCCTTGAACTCTGTTCAAGATGGTGACCATCTCTCGCGATCGACGAGAGGGGTCGGGTCGACCTCTGGTCACCGGCGCCTCACTGGTTCGCGTGACGCGACTGTCGCGGTGACTGGGGTAGCGTCGTCGGGTGGAGTTGACACTGCGCGGTATCGAGCGTGGCGAGGTCGCTGCTGCGGTAGCGCTGATCAGCGAGGGCACTTTGAGCCCGGGCGTCGAGGACGAGCGTCGACTCGACGAGTACTGGGACGCCGTGATTGAGACGCGTCGGCGCGGGGGCGACGTGGTCGTGGCACTCAGTAACGGGGTGGTCATTGCGATGTGTCAGGTCATAGTCTTTCGCCACTTCCAACACACCGGGGGCTGGTGCGGTGAGATCGAGAGCGTCTACGTGCGTTCTGACCAGCGCAGTCGCGGGGTGGGCACGGCTCTCGTGACGTACGCCGAGGGTCTCGCCCGCGAGCGTGGGTGTTACCGCGTGCAACTCACCAGTCGCAATGAGCGACTCGACGCGCATCGCTTCTACCGCAGCAACGGCTACGACCAGTGCGCCCAGGGGTTCAAGAAGCCCCTACTCGACTGACACTTCGCGCAGGTCACCGTCGTCGACGTTGAAGACGAATCCGCGTACTTCGGTGGTGTCGACGAAGGGACTCTCGCGTAGGGTCCTCACGGTGGCGCGCACGTCGGCGTCGACGTCGCTGTAGGCGCCGAGGCGAAAGGGAGCCCGTGCACCAACGGCTCGTTCGAGTTCGCCCTGCAGGGCATCCTCCTCGAACGATTCGAGCCCACAGCGCGAGTGGTGGATCACCATGATGGAGCGCGTGCTGAGCAGGCGCTGACTGAGCAGGAGTGAACGCACGGCGTCGTCGGTGGCGATGCCGCCGGCGTTGCGGATCAGGTGCACCTCACCGAGGTCGAGGCCGAGTGCGCCGAAGAGGTCGAGACGCGAGTCCATGCAGGTCAGCACCGCGAGGTGCAACGCCGGGGCGGTGGCGAGTTCGCG
>JARCRU010000131.1 GCA_029850535.1 Actinomycetota bacterium
GATTTTGACTACCAATTTAGGGATTGCCTCGTGGGGAAAAATCTTCGACGATCCAATGGTGGCGGCCGCAATGTTGGACCGACTCCTTCACCGCAGTGTGGTGTTCAACATCGACGGCGAGAGTTACCGCATGCGCTCTCACCGCGCTCGCTCTGAAGCGACCAGAAAGGCGGTGCACCTACCCCACACCAAGTAGTCTCAGCAGCATCCCACTGCAACTCTCAGGTGGGGAATTTCGGTGATCGAGAGTGGGGAATTTCCGGAATCGTCGTCACCGGCGTCTCGACGCTAACACCGATCCGAAGACTCGCCTCGCGAAGGCGCACGTCGTACGTGAGCATCACCAAAGAACCGTCGTTGATCGACAGCGCGCTCGCGAGATGAATCGCGTCGAGACTCCGGACGTGATCGAGTTCGCTCGCGACGTCAGTCACGACGGCGCTGATCGGAATCACATCAATACCCGCAAGCAGGGCGGTGGCAATACCGACCGGTGACGACTCGAGTCGCCGTGTTGCCTGAAGTAGTTCAACTCGTGTCAGCGCGCTAGTAATTTTTGGCAACTCAACTCGTTCGAGCAGCCACGTCGACAGTGCATCGGTCTCGGCCTCCCTATGAACCAGTTTGAATAACGCGGATGTGTCGAGATAAATCACAACCGCTCGCTGCGTACCTCATCGAGGATCTGGGCGTTACTCGGTGACCCCACCTTCGCAAGAAGGGGAGTCGGTAGCTGAAACGATCGCTGCGCCGCGACCAGTTGCCCGTCGCGGAGCAGTCGTTCGCGCACGGTACGCGCTTCGCCGACCGGGATGAGTTCAGCCACTAACGTCCCATTGTCCGTGACCTGGATCGTCTCACCCTGGCGCACCCGCTCAATGTAACGGCTGGCGTGTTGACGGAGTTCACGGATTCCAATGCGTGGCACGTGCAGTAGTGTAGCACGCTGCGTGCTACAGAAATAGCAGGTCCAGAAATTCGAGAGTGACCTCGGACAAGACAATGAAAACCAGAATGATCTGTGCTCCGTTGGAGTAGCTCGACGGATTGAACGTGCGTGTGTGGACGAAGGATTCGACAGGTTTCCGAAGGGTACTTGCCCAGATGACGTTTGCTGCGGCCAGTAAGAAGCGACGCGGAGGTGACGGGAACCTGATAATTGTGATGAAAATCTTTCGTCTCCGACGTTTAAACAAGTTGTCTCGCTGTTGCTCGGCAACGCCGGGTGGGGGCCTGGTAGTCGCTCTCCGCGTCGAAGTTGCGCGTATTTAGGTCACACGGATACGTACTCATTTTCAACGCCATGGTCTCGAGCATCGCCGACTTTCTGGTCGGTCTAACGATTATCCTGCCGACTCCTGGCTCGGTCCCTTTCCAAAAGTGGCACGCGTCGGACCACACATTCTCTCCCCACCGCCACGAGTATTTCGTTCAGTGCGGTCGGCGATGGCGCTCCAAGCAACGTGAACTACCGGGTCGTATTGCGTGACTCAAGGTCCACCCCAGCGCCCACTCGTTGTTATCAAACGGACAACGTCATTGCTGATTACTCTCGATTTCCTGCAACCGTTCGCTCAAACTCGGATTACTTGCAACTCCGCCAGTGTGATGTAGTCGTCGTCTAGGGTGATAATCGGGACAGCCAGAGCCATTGCGGTTGCGGCGATCCACGAATCATTGACGTGCATTCGTTGGCCTGAGTTCCGCAGCGATACCCGCAGCCGCGCCCACTGGGCGGCGACGTCATCGTCGACGGCAACGGGATCCAGTGACATGGCCGTAGTTAAAGTTGCCAAACGCTGATCACGGATCGCGACGTCGCTGGCAGCGAGCACGCCCGCTCGCAGTTCGGCGATCGTGATGATCGAAACTGCGAGTTCCTCGGGTAAGAGTGACTCTTGAAGCGGTCGACCGGACTCACGTGCGATGAACACAGTCGTGTCAACGAGCCCTCGTGTCACAACGGAAGATCGTCGGTCGTGTCCGGCGACAAGACTCGCAATTCAGCGCGCAGACCTGAATCGGCCTGGTACCGAGTTAAGCGCCGTGCGAATTCGACTCCATTGATCCAGCGGGGGCGATGGTTCAAAGGACGCAATGCTGCGACGGGCTGGCCACCAACCGTAATCACGATGTCTTCTCCGCCCGCAACCCTTTGTAAGAGTCCACGGGTGTTGTTTCGCAATTCGCGAGACGCAATTTCTGGCATGCCACAAATGTAGCACATATGCGACATGAGACAGACGCCCATGAGAAAATCGTTCATGGGCACCCATTGTGCGGGTTGCTGGCTGGCCCCATGGGGTTTGAGTACTTATTGATTTCGTCGTTACTAAAGTGCGGATAGTTAAATTTGTCAGTAGCGACTCTCGTGGGTGGCGTCCCAGCAGCGGTGTAAAAGTCGACTGACGCGGGTTCCTCTTCATTGATGTTAGGCGACCTCTGTGACGCGGTCGGTGGTGGGTTGTTTCTTGGACTTCGGTGTGATGGATCTCGGTGGTTCCAAGAGGTGCTGACGCATGAGGGTGAGCTCGCGGACGCTTCCCGGGGTGACGCGCACGCCGTGCCAATTCTTCGACGCGCGGTCGAATACCGCCCAGAGCAGCGACAGGCAGCTGCGCTCGCCCGGGAGTCGACCGATGACCTTCACGCGGCGTCGGGTTTCGCCGAAGGTGCGCTCGATGAAATTTGAGTGGCGGATCCGCTTGTGGTGCTCGCGCGGGAAGCGCAGGTAGGCCGTCAGGGACTCGACGTCACTGAGCAGGCACGTGACCGCCGCGGGGTAGAGCCGTTGGTAGTGTTCGGCGAAGGCGTCGATGCGGTGGCGCACCTCGTCGACGGCCTTCTGGCCGGGCTCGGA
>JARCRU010000132.1 GCA_029850535.1 Actinomycetota bacterium
CGTCGAGCCCCTGGCACGAACGCCAGCAGAGGTACCTGCCCAAGGGCGCCGGCGCGATCGTGGCGTTCGGCATCGAGGGCGGCGTCGAAGCCGGACGGCGATTTATCGAGGGGCTCCAACTCTTCAGCCACCTGGCTAACGTGGGCGACGTGCGCAGTCTCGCCATTCACCCTGCGTCGACGACCCACTCGCAGTTGAGCGAGGCGGAGCAGGCCTCGACGGGTGTGACGCCAGACCTCGTGCGCCTCTCGGTGGGAATTGAGTCGATCGAGGACATCCTGGCGGACCTCGAGGCGGGATTCCGGGCGGCCAAATCCGCGTGAGTTTGTCGACGTCGAGTTTTTGGCGCGTCGGTGACGAGCCGGGACGACGACAGTTCGCTACCCTCGATTGCGGCGGAGACGGTTTCGCCCTCGAGGGCGGTGGTCACCTCGAACAAGTGACGGTGGCGTACGAGACCTGGGGTGAACTCAACGCGGAACGTTCCAACGCGGTACTGGTCCTTCACGCCTTGACCGGTGATTCGCACGCGGCCGGTCCCGCGACGACGGGTCACCCGAATGGTGGTTGGTGGGACGAGATCATCGGAACCGGCAAGGCGATTGACACCGACCGCTACTTCGTGGTGTGCCCCAACGTGCTGGGCGGGTGTCAGGGGACGACGGGTCCGTCGTCGCTCGCCCCGGACGGACGACCCTACGGTTCGAGGTTCCCGGTGATCACCATTCGTGACCAGGTGGCCGTCGAGGTGGCCCTGAGTGATCACCTCGGCGTCGCCTCGTGGGCGGGAATCGTCGGTGGTTCCATGGGCGGAATGCGTGGACTCGAGTGGGTGGTGGGCTACCCGGAGCGGATGGAACGCGTCGTTGTCTTAGCGGTGGGCGCAGCGGGCACCGCCGACCAGATCGCGCTGTGCTCGCTGCAGGTGCGCACCATCAAGGCCGACGCACACTTCCACGACGGCGACTACTACGACACCGGCCAGTCACCACGTGAGGGGCTCTCGATTGCGCGGGGAATCGGCCAGTTCAGCTATCGCACGTGGACCGAGTTCGAATCGCGTTTCGGGCGCGATGCTCAAGACGACGGCGCGGTGCTGGAGAAGGGCCACTACGCCATCGAGTCGTACTTGCGCTACCACGGTGACAAGTTGGCCGCGCGGTTCGATCCCAATAGTTACGTCGTGCTGAGCGAGGCGATGAATCACCACGACGTCGGCCGTGGCCGCGGCGGCGTGGTGGCGGCGTTGAAGAACGTACGCCATCGCGTCACCATCGCGGGCGTCTCCTCGGACCGTCTCTACCCACGTGAACTCCAAGAGGAGTTGACTCGCCTCATTCCCACCGCCGGACGCATGCGACTCATCACCTCACCCGCGGGACACGACGGATTCCTGATCGAGACCCAGCAGGTGGGCGACGTCATCAGGGGCGGTTTGGGCGAGCGCGTCCCATGAACCAGAGCCAGAGGTCAGAGGAGTTCGCGGCTCCAGCGAACCGCCTGGCCCCGCCCGCGCAGTTTGGCCTCGTAGAGTGCCGCGTCGGCGCGTCGCAGGGTGTCGTCGGCCGTCTCGTCGGGTAGTGCGAGGGCCACGCCCACGCTCACTCCCAGCGTGATCGATTTTCCCTCGGCCTCCAAGGGTTCGCGGAACTTTTCGACGACGTCCTCGGCCACGGCCAGCGCGTCCTCGTCGGAGTGCAAGGTGGAGAGCAGGATGACGAACTCGTCACCACCGACTCGCGCCACGACGTCGTCCTTTCTGCCCGCCGCCGCGAGCCGTTCGGCCGCCGCCCGGAGGATGACGTCGCCGACGTAGTGGCCGTGGGTGTCGTTCACCACTTTGAAACCGTCGATGTCGATGTAGAGGACACCCACGTGCTCGCCGGTACGGGCGGTGCGACGTTGGAGGGCTTCGGCGCGTAGGTAGAGGTCACTGCGGTTCACGAGTTGGGTCAAGGAGTCGTGGGTGGCTTGGAAGCGGAGTTTCTCGTGGATGGCGCGAGCCTCGGTCACGTCGACGAACGTCGACACGAAGGAGATGGGTTCGTCGGACTCGCCACGCAGTAGCCCGATAGCGTGCTCGACCCAGACGGTGGTGCCATCGGGTCGGTGCAAACGCTCATGACGCCCGGCGTGGATCACCTGTCCCGAGAGCGCTTCGGTGCGCATGCGTCGATCGAGCTGATCATCATCGGGGTCCAAGACGTCGGCGATGCCGTGCTCGAGCATCCACTGTGATGAGCGTCCCACCATCTGGTCGAGTGCTGGATTGGTGACGAGGAAGTGTCGATCGAGGTCGAGGACGCCGACACCGACGGGGGCCGACTCGAGAGCCAGTCGGAAGAGTTTCGTACTCTGCGCCAGGTGCGCGCGCGTCAGATGGTCGGAGGTGACGTCACGTACGTTGATGACCGAACCGGTGGTTTCCCCGAGGTCGTTACGCAGGGGTTTCACATTGGCCGCGACCCACTTGACCTCCCCGGTGGCGGTGAAAATCCGAGCCTCGAAGTATTCGGGGTGACCGGCGACCACCTGGTCGATCGTGAGATTCAATCTCGAGATGTCGCCAGCGTGAACGAATTCGCTCACACTGCGCCCCACCATCTCCTCGGGGCTGATCCCCATGAGGTCGAACGTCGAGGGACTGATCCACGCGATCACCCCCTCGACGTCAAGTCGCGCAGTCACGTCGAGCTGGTTCTCGAGAACGAGTCGAAACAACGATTCGGAGCGGGCCAACTCGTGCTCGGCGCTGACGCGATCGCTCACGTCGCGCAGGGCGAGGATGTGGCTATTCAACTCACCGTAGGAATTATGGAAGTTTCGTCCGCGCGTCGAAACCCAGGTGTAGTTACCGTCGGCGCGGCGAAACCGGATTCGTTCGACCGAGAAGATCTCGTCGGTCTGATGGTCGCGTTGCTCGCGGACCGTGGGGAGGTCCTCAGGGTGCGCGAACTCCTGGAGTGGTCGACCCAGCATCTCCTCGGGTCGCCAACCGAAGAGTTCCATCGACGAGGGTGAGACCCACCGGCAGACGTTCTCTTCGTCCAAGAGGATGATCAAGTCGGTGCCGTTCTCGGCCAGGAGACGGTAGCGCTCCTCGGTGATGGCGAGCTCCTGGCGCATCAACTCCTCTTCGTGCAGGTCATGCAGGGCGACCATGTTCGAGACGATCACGCCACTCTCGTCGTGCTTGGAGCGAGTGTGGGCGAGCATCCAACGAGTGGAGCCCGACGACGTGAGAAAACGGACTTTGACCGACTGAGGTTTCATGCCCGCGGCCACGTTGGCCCGTTCGTAGAGGAGAGCCGGACGGTCCTCGGGTTCGATGAAATCGAGGGTGGGCTTGCCAATGAGTTCCTCGGGTCGCCACCCCAGGAGGTCAAAGACGGATGGTGAGATCCACGTGAAGTTGAAGTCGGGGTCAGTCTCGCCCACGATGTCCGAGGCGTTCTCGGCGAGGAAGTGGAAGCGCGCCTCGGAGATTTCGAGTTGTTGTCGCGTCTCGACGAGCGACTGGGCATCGTGCCAACTCGAGACGATGCGCGACTCGTGCGAGACCGGGTCGACGTAGCGACGCGACGAGATGGAGATCCATCGGTAGTCGCCACGCTTAGTGCGCAGGCGGATGAGGAAGGCCGCAGAGGTGGCGTGGGGCGCGCTGCTGCGATAATTCACGATGGTGGGAAGATCGTCGGGGTGGACGAAACTGTCGATAGGGTACCCGACCACTTCGTCGGGTCGCCAGCCCATTATCCCAGTGACGGAGTCCGAGCACCACTGGGCCACCGCGTCCTGTGAGGCGAGGACCACGACGTCGGCGGGGTGCTGAGCCAGAATGCGCAGCTGGTCGGTGGTCGCGCGTAGCTCGCGTCGGGTACGCACTTCGGAGGAGACGTCGTAAAAAATCGAACTGGCGCCGACGAGTCGATCGTCAATGGTGAGGGGGTAGGCGTCGATGCTGAACCAGACGAGTCCGCGGTTGGGCACGTTAATCCCCATGATGACACCGGTATCGGGCTGGTGAGTGCGTAGCACTACCGACGAGGGGTGGTTCTCACCCGCGACCGGGGTACCGTCTTCTTGAACGGCACCCCCATCGAAGTCGAAGGGGGATCGTCCGAGCAGTTGTTCGTGAGTGAGGCCGAGGAGATCCGAAGCGGCCGCGTTGGCGTCGATGATACGTCCCTCGAGATCTTGAAAGACGAGCCCATCTTTGATGGAGTCCAAGAAGAGGCGTGAGCCGAAAATTCTCGCCATCGACTCGCCAAGACCGTCATCGGGTAGAGAATCCGTCGTCACGACGCTGTCCCCCATCTCTACGAATGTCTAATTACCCCTGAATCTATGGTTGACACCAGGTGGGGCACTAGGGCAGTAAGTCACCAACTGCCAGCCAGACTGCAACCCTAATTGTCGTCGATGGTCCAGCGCAGTGCCGAGGTCCAACGACCTCGTGATGCGTGCTGGGGCGCGGCGTCGTTGTACTCGTCTGGAAGTTGAAGTGACGTCGAACGGTGGTCGAATTTTTTAGTGGGACGTGGCGTGCTTCCTCGAGGAGGCTCCTGCGACGCCCTCAAGGTCGTCGTAGGAGGGAGTGTGACCAGGTCGATTCCCCGGCGCAGTCCTCCTCGTCTCACAATCGTCTGAGTGTTACCTGACATGCGTCTTATAAATGAGACGCGAGGGGCGCGCTGGGTGAAGTGCGAGGAGGTCAGAGGCTCGCTGAAGAACTGCAATTCCAAGAGAATCCGCTGGAACTCGACGTTGTCGGGCGTGAGAGTTAAGCCCGGTCCACTCGGCGCCCGGGTGGTTAGGGTGGGTACGGACGTACTCGCGACGTTAGGTTGAATCTCTACCTGAGTGGAGCCGGCGCACCATTGAAGTAAGAAGGCGGCGACGTGAATTCTGAAGTCAACGACACTTCGTTCTCGACGGGACAACAATCCCCTCGACGCGAGACGCTAGCGAGTCCCCACCTCGCGGGACGACCCTCAGGGGCGCCACTCCTCGGCCCCCCGATCCACGAATCGTTGGCGACGAACTTCCCCACTATCGCGGACTACGCCTTCTTGTCAGATTGCGAGAACAGCTGTCTCGTCGCGCCGACCGGCGCGATCGAGTGGCTCTGCCTACCCCGGCCCCACGACCCGAGCATCTTCGGGACCATCTTGGACCGATCAGCGGGATCGTTTCGTCTCGCTCCCGTGGACAGTACGTCGCCCGCTCACCGCCAATACGTTCCGGGCACGATGGTGCTCGCGACGACCTGGCAGACCCGAAGCGGGTGGTTGATCGTGAACGACTTCATGGCGGTGGCGCCGTGGTACCGAGACGGGGAGCGTTCGGAGATGCACCGGCGCACGCCCGGCGACTTCGATGCGCCCCACGTCCTCGTGCGGTCCGCGGTCTGTCTGCACGGCCGGGTCGACGTGCAGCTCAACTGCGAGCCGTCATTCGACTATGGTCGCGACGACGCGGTGTGGGACTTCACCGGAAACTCGTACGCACAGATGGCGACCGTCAACCCCGACGTCCCGCGACTGCTCTTGACCGGCGACGTGAGAATGGGCATCGAGGGTCGGGCGGTGCGGGCTCGGCACCGTTTGGTCGAAGGTGAATCACTGTTCGTGGTCTTGAGCTGGGGCGACGTCGAGCCACCCACGAGTCGAGCACAAGTCGACGTGTCGCGTGCCGAGACGAGCCGCTTCTGGCGCGACTGGATCGACGGCGGTCGCTTCCCTGACCACCCGTGGCGTGAACTGCTCCAGCGCAGTGCTCTCACCCTCAAGGGGTTGACCTACGCGCCCACCGGAGCGATGCTCGCCGCTCCTACGACGTCGCTCCCCGAACAACCCGGCGGACAGAGAAACTGGGATTATCGCTACACCTGGATCCGCGACGCGGCCTTCACGCTTCGTTCGTTGCACGCTCTCGGGTTCGACACCGAAGCCGACGATTTTCTCTCGTTCCTCGGTGAGGTTCTCGAACCCCGGGTCGTGTCGGCGGGAGCGCCACGCACCCGGGCGATTCTCCAGGTCCTCTACCCCGTCGACGGTGTGAGCGCCGTGCCCGAGAGCGAGCTCGATCACCTCACTGGACACGGGGGGAGTCGACCGGTGCGCAACGGGAACTCGGCGTACAACCAGACCCAGTTCGACATCCTGGGGGCGATCGTCGATTGTATTTTCGAACACACGCGTTCTCGCGACTCGTTGAGCGAGCGCTCCTGGCGCATCGTGGTCCAGGCGGTGGAGACCGCGCTGCTCTCCTGGAAGGACGTGGATCGTGGGATCTGGGAAGTGCGCGGAGAACCCCAGCACTTCACGTTCTCCAAGATCATGTGCTGGGTGGCCGCCGATCGGGGCGCACGCCTCGCGGCGCTACGCGGCGAGCGCGAGCGCGCCGACCTCTGGTGGGCGTCGGCGCACGAGATCCACGCCGACATCTGTGAGAAGGCGGTGAGCGACGAGGGATTCTTCGCTCAGTCCTACGGATCGAACGAACTCGACGCATCATTACTGTTGTTGCCGACCTTGGGATTCCTGCCGGTCGACGACGAACGCATTCGCGCGACGGTCATGGCCATCGCCGCCGATCTCGGCGATGGGGCCTTCGTGTATCGATATCGCCCCGAAGTGACCGACGACGGACTCGAGGGTCAGCCCGAGGGTAGTTTCACCGCGTGTTCCTTCTGGCTGGTCTCGGCGCTGGTGGCCATTGGTGAACTCGACCGTGCACGCAGCCAGTGTGAGAAGTTGGTGGCGGCGGCCAGTGCGCTCGGACTCTACGGTGAGGAGATCGATCCGGCGACCGCGCGCCACCTCGGAAATTTTCCCCAGGCGCTCACGCACCTCGCCCTCATCAGCGCCCTATTGGACGTCATCGACGCCGAACAACATTCAACGGGGAAGTCCATCGGACCCGCCGGATCACCCAAGTGGTGGAACGCGGTGGGCATGAGCGACCGACCGGGTCCCGTCGTCTGAGAGGAGTCGAACATTCCCCCCGACCCTACGCACCAGTTGACCCAATTCGCGCATCCGCTCGAAGTTCGAGCACCCGATAATCGAGAGGAATACCGTTGATTGTGGAACCCATCGACGAAGCCATCGACGAGCGCGCCCTGTTCGCGCGCGCGCCGAGCGGCACCGCTGATTTCGTGGTCATCGCGAATCGACTCCCCATTCACCATTCGCCGACACAAGGCACGAGCGAGTGGCGACCGAGTCCCGGTGGGCTGGTCACGGCTCTCACGTCGGTGCTGCAGAGTCGCAATGGTCTGTGGATCGGCTGGCCCGGGGTGTCGGACGACATCGAGGCACCGTGCACGTTCGAGGGCATCGCGCTCAGTGCGGTAGCCATCAGTGCCGACGAGTACGAGGAGTTCTACCTGGGCTTCTCCAACGCCACCCTCTGGCCCCTCTACCACGACGCGATCCGCGCACCCACCTTCCACCGCGCGTGGTGGGCGACGTACCAGAGGATCAATCACCGCTTCGCCACGGCCGCCGCGCGCAGCGTGGCGCCCAACGGCACGGTATGGATCCACGACTACCAACTACAACTGGTACCGGCGATGCTGCGGGCGATGCGCCCCGACGTTCGCATCGGCTTCTTTCTGCATATTCCCTTCCCGCCGAGTGAACTCTTCACCCAACTCCCTTGGCGTCGCGAGTTGATCACCGGCCTCCTCGGGGCGGACCTCATTGGTTTCCAGGTTCCCCACGCCGCCTCGAACTTCTCACGAATCGCGCGTCGCCTCGTGGGCGCAACGGGCACCGACTCCGTGCTGCACTACGACGGCCGGGTCATCCGAGCCGGCGCGTTCCCCATCACGGTCGACACGACACTCATCACGGCCACGGTGGCCGATCGCCGGGTGCGCGAACGCGCCGCCGAGATCCGACGCGACCTCGGCAATCCCGAGGTGGTTCTGCTCGGGGTGGACCGTCTCGACTACACCAAGGGGATCCAGCAGCGGCTGACGGCCGTGAGCGAGATGTTCGCCTCGGGTGAATTGGTAGCGGGCACCCACGTGGTGGTGCAGGTAGCGGTGCCGAGTCGCGAATCCGACGCCCATTACGATCTCGAACGCCACAATCTCGAACAAGTAGTGAGCGCGATGAACGGGGACCACGGTTTCGTGGGCAGTCCGGTCATTCACTACTTGCATCAGAACATGCCCTTCGAGGAGCTGGTCGCGCTCTACCTGGCGGCGGACATCATGCTCGTGACGCCCTTTCGCGACGGGATGAATCTGGTCGCCAAGGAGTACGTGGCGTGCCGTGAGGACCTCACGGGCAAGTTGATCCTGAGTGAGTTCGCCGGAGCCGCCGCCGAACTCCGCGGTGCGTTCATGGTGAATCCCCACGACCTCGACGGGATCAAGGAATCCATCTCCCTCGCGCTCAAGGCGGCGCCCTCCGAGATCAGGGCCCGGATGTTACGGATGCGACGCAAGGTCTTCCGACGCGACGTGTCGGACTGGGCGCAGTCGTTCCTCTCGGCTCTCAACTCGGGTAGTGCCGCGTCGGAGTCCCACGAATTCGATCAGAGTTCCTCGATCAACTCCGCCACCGACGTCGCCACCCGCGAGGGTTGATAGGGGTATCGCTGCGCGTCGGCGACGATGTTGGCACCGCTGAGGACCAGCAGAGTGCGCACGCCGGCGTCGACCCCGGCGAGGATGTCGGTCTCCATGCGGTCACCCACCATCACCGTCGAGTCGGTGGCCGCCTCGATGACACTCATGGCCTCACGAATCATTACCGAATTAGGTTTGCCGACGATGTAGGGGGTGACCCCGGTGGCACTCTCGATGACCGCGGACATTGCTCCGCAGCCGGGGAGGGAACCCTCAATCGAGGGGCCGTTGGGCTCGGGATTCGTACTCACGAAATGGCTTCCCGCCGCGACGAGTCGGATCGCGGTGGCGAAGTCGTCGTAGGAGTACTCCATGGTTTCACCGAGCACGACGTAGTCGGGTCGGTTCGCATCTTCGCGGTATCCCACGTTGGCGAGGGCGTCGTGAATACTCTCGCGACCAATGACGAAGGCGGAGCCGCCCGGACGCTGGGAACTCACGAATTGTGCCAGCGCGAGCGCCGAGGTCCACATCCTGTCCGCGGGAACGTCGAGGCCCATCGTCGAAAGATCCTCACTGAGTTGGCGCGGGGTGAAGAGGGAGTTGTTGGTCAAGATCAAGTACTCGCGCCCGGTGGCTCGCAGGCGATCCAGGAACTCATCAGCCCCGGCGATCATGGCGCCGTCCTTGATCAGGACGCCGTCCATGTCGCAGAGCCACGAGCGCACATCAGCGAGATCCCTCATCGTCCCAGTATGTCGGTTACTACGTCGGACGCGGGGGGGTGTCGCGCGAGCGTCGACGGTGCGGGCGTCGCCGGTGGTCTAGCTCTTCGTACGCACATCCCTGAAGCGCACCCGCGCACCCGTGCGCAAGATCGCCCGGCGATATATCCCCGTGGCCAGGCGAGCCACCGCGAAGGTGCTGATGAGCGAGATGGCGACCGACAGCGTGAACTGCCACCACGTGACCGCTCCAAAACCGACGAGTACCGTCATGGCGAAGGGTGCGGTCAGGGGGATGTACGCGAAGATCTTGACGAGCAATGACGGGGTCGCGGCGCTGGCCCCGGTGAGAGCCACCACGTAGCCGACGATCATCGGCAGGCTGAGGGGTAGCGCCAGACTCTGCACCTGATCCTGGCGTTCGGCCATTGATCCGGCGGCGGCGTAGACCCAGCAATACAGCGAGTAGCCCAGCACGAGCCAGACCAGGGTGCTCGCCAACTCGAGCGGACCCGTACCGTTCAGCAGATCCGACCCGACGGCCTGGGAGAGTATCAACGCGAATGCCACGATCAAAGAAGCCTGTAGGACAGCGGCGAGTCCGATGCCCAGCACCTTGCCCGTCAGGAGTCGGATGGGGCGCACGGTCGAGAGGAGGACTTCGATGACGCGACTGGACTTCTCCTCCATGACACCGACCAGGATCCAGGTGTTGTACTGCGAGAGCATGATGAAGATCAAGATCACGCCGATGAGCGACGTGGCGTTGACGCCCTTGGTCGACCCGTGGTGCAGGGCAACAATGGACAGTGGTCCCGCGTGGGCGAGAGCGGCGGCTTGCTGTGCGCTCAAGTGCGCCGCGGCCAGGGCGCGCTCATCGCCCAGACGGGTCGCGACGGACCGCACCGCGATCGCCGTCGTGGAGAAATCCTTGGGAGAGTAGAGGCTACTGACGAGGATCTCACGACCGTTGACGAGAGCGAAATTAATCCGGCCAGCGGTGATATCCGCGGCGGCGTGCGAGAAGTCGACCTCGGCTACGAAGCTCGCGGCGGCGCCGCTCGCGCTCACCGTGGTGCTCAGCGTGTCGCGCGCCACGGCGGAGAGACCGCCGACGACACCGATTTTCACGTGGGGTGTCGACGAATGCTTGAGCACCGGAACGACAATCGCCGCCGCCACCACTAACAAGACGACGAGCGTCCCGATGAGGTAGAAGCGGCTACGAAGTCGCTCGCGCAGCTCACGGCTCATGACCAGGGCGACGTCGCCCGACACGAAAGTCCGGCGCGTTTCCTTCTGCGTACGGGTGCCACCGTGGTGGCGCGGGCGACGTTGTCGCCACCGACGAAGTCCGAACCCGACCGCGAGGACGACCGCGAGGAGAACGTAACGTACGACCTTCATTGGAGGGCCTCGCGAAAGACCTCGGAGAGTCGACGTCGGCGCATGACGAACTCACTCACGCGGCCCGCGCGCCGCGCCGCCTCGAGCACCGTGTCGGTGTCGACGTGTTGCTCGAGGATGAGCCGCACTTCTCCACCGGCCACCTCCGATACGCTCACGCCCTCGAGGTCGCTGGCCCACGCGCCGGTGCGGTCGCCCTCGACGCGCACCACGAGGCGCCGAGAGCCACTGGTGGTGAGATCATCGACCCGACCAGCCACGACGAGACGGCCGTGGTCGATGATGATGACTGACTCGCACAGGTCTTCGACCTGGTCGAGTTGGTGACTCGAGAAGAGGACGCAGCAACCCGCTCGGGCCTGTTCGACGAGGATGGCCCCAATCTCGTCGATGCCCGTGGGGTCCAGTCCCGCGAGGGGTTCGTCGAGAACAATCAGATCGGGTCCGTGCAGGAGGGCGGCGGTGAGTTGGACGCGCTGCTGATTCCCGTGGGACAAGGATTCAACTTTGTCGTGCGCGCGATCAGCGAGCCCGAGACGCTCGAGCCACGACTCGGTGGCCCGGTGGGCCGCCGTCGCGCTCATACCGTGGAGTCGTCCGATATAGACGAGCTGATCACCGATCCGCATTCCCGGATAGAGACCCCGCTCCTCGGGCATGTAGCCGAAACGGCGACGCAAGGTCGCGTCCACGTCGGAGGTGTTCCAGAGCACTCGACCCTGGTCGAGGTCCGTGAGACCGAAAATCGCCCGCATCGTCGTCGTCTTGCCGGCTCCATTGGGTCCGAGGAAACCGACCACTTGGCCCGCAGACACGTCGAAGGAGAGTTGATCGAGCGCGACGAGGTTCCCGAAGCGGCGCGAGAGTCCCTTCACTTCGAGCAGCGCGGCCACTCGCTCAGGCTAGTTCCACGAACGAGAGGGGGTCAGAGTGAGCCAGAGTTGGCCCGATGCCGAGAGACGACCTCTGGACGCGACGCGTCCGATGCCGCCGTCGAGATTCCCTGGGTGTGACCAATCGTGGCGCGCGACGCCGATGCACCTCGTGCTGGTCCGAGGGTCTCTCGGGCGAGAGTCGGGGTGAGCACTCACTCACAGGAATTCGAGGAGGGCCCGCTGGCCGTCTCGAGAATTCGCGTTGGCTCGTTTCTCGCGCGTGCTACATTTCGGTTTGCATCAAGCGGGAGCTCGGACGTACCGGGCTGAGAGGGTGGCTGGCCATTGGGCCGTAGCGCCACCGACCGTAGGAACTTGTCCGGGTAATGCCGGCGTAAGGAGGCAGTAATGGCTACCACGCCCACGTCAGAGTCGTTCGTCATCGTGACGGGGGACAAGCGATCGGAAGTTGCGCGCACGCTCGTCGAACCGGTACCCCAGGTGCTCGGGCTCCTCGACCAGTTCGGCCTCTGGGGTAATTTGGGGGTGAGCCTGCTCGGCTTCACCGGAGCAATCTTCGTCCTGCAGCCCAACGGCGCCGGAACGCCTGAACTCTCACTGGCCGCCGCACTGACCGCCATCGTGCTGGGCACCGTACTGGGCACCCTCGTGGTGGCCGTCACGGGGGCCGCGGGCACGCGTACCGGTGCGCCGGCCATGGTCTTGCTGCGCAGCCTCTTCGGTACGAAGCTCTCGTACTTGCCGACTGTTCTCAACGTCCTGCAGTGCCTCGGTTGGGGGGTCTTCGAGCTCGTCACGATCGCCACGGCGGCGCGCACGGTGGCCCCCCAGGGTGCGCGCTGGATCTACATCCTCGCGGCGGGCGTGATCACCGGTCTGCTCACGCTGCGGCCGCTCGGAGCGATTCGAACCTTGCGGCGCTATGCGACTCCGGCGGTGATCGTCATCCTCGGCTACTTGTTCGTCGAACTCCTCGCCCACCCTCGTCCCGCCCTGAGCCACGGCACCTGGACGGGGTACTGGGCCGCCATGGACACGGTGGTGGCCGCCGCCATCTCCTTCGCCCCTCTGGCCGCGGACTACACCCGACACGCGCGTTCGGCCCGCACCGCATTCTGGGGCGCCTTCGTGGGCTACAGCACGACGCAGATCCTGTGCTACGTGATTGGTCTGATCTCATTGGTGACGGTCGCGCGCAACCCCTCCGACATCTACGGCGCGTTCATCGCAGTTCCTCTTGGATCCCTCTGTTTCGCGGTGCTGGTGGCGCGTGAACTCGACCAGTCCTTCGCCAATGTCTACTCGACGGCGGTGTCGGTGCAGAACGTTCGCCCCATGTGGGATCGCCGCGTTCTGGCGCTGGGCGTTGCGTCAGTGGCGACCGTGCTCGCACTCTGGATCAACATCTCGGACTACGAGAATTTCCTGGTCCTTCTCGGATCCGTCTTCATACCGATGTCGGCCGTCTTCATAGTGGATTACTACGTGTTCGCCCGCGGTCGTTGGGATCCGTCGGCGCACGGGCGCCGACGGTTCGCCTCATTCGTCCCGTGGGTGCTGGGTTTCGTGGCTTATCAGCTCATCAATCCGGGCTACATCTCGTGGTGGGTGACTCTCTGGAGTGACGCGTCCACGCTGATCGGTTTTCGGGCGCCGAATTGGATGTCGGCGTCGGTCACCTCATTCCTCGTGGCCGCGCTGGCCACGTTGGCCAGCGGAGGTATCGCCGCGCTGCGTCAACGTCGACACGCGAGCGGGCCCGCGCCGGTGCAACGCCTCGACCAATGAGCGTGAGTCGCGGGCGCGTGGCGGGAGTCGCGCCGCTGGTGCACGGCATGGAGCGCGATCTCGTTGAGGCGGATTGGCCCGTCCTCACCGAGGACGAGGTGCGGTCGGTGCTCTCGCGCTCAGAGGGTAGTCGACGACGTGACGGCGACGAGGTCCGGATCACGTGGTCGAGCCCTCGTCCGATGTCGGCGGCGGCGCTGGTGAGTTGTTCGCGCGGAGAACTCTTCGTGAAGCGTCATCACCGGAAAGTGCGTGAGCCCGCGCGCCTCCGTCTCGAGCACGCTTTCGCACAGCACCTGCGCGACCAGGGTGAGCCCGTGGCGCGGGTACTCGTCGGTGCCGGTGGCGAGACGGTGTGGCAAGAAGGCGACTTCGTCTACGAGATTCACGAGAAGGCGCACGGCGTGGACCTCTACCGTGACACACCGTCGTGGCATCCCTTCGTGAGTCGTGACCACGCCCGCGCGGCCGGGCGTGCCCTGGCTCATTTTCACCAGGCGGCCCGCGGATTCACCGCCTCGGCGACGGCACCGGGCGTGCTCACGAATTCGATGGTCGTGCTCGGCGCGGACGATCCGCCCCGTGCGCTGAGGCACCTCATCGATTCGCGACCTGCTCTCGCGCGCGCGCTCACGTCGCGCGACCTCGGATCGGATTTCGCGCGCGACTTCGAGTCGGGCGTTGGGTCGGTGGCCCCACTGCTGGGGCGACTGGAGTCGCAGTGGGGACACGGTGATTGGCATCCATCGAATCTGACCTGGACGAGCGAGGCTGCGTCGGCCGACGTGGCCAGCGTCCTCGACCTCGGCCTAGCGAATCGGACCACGACAGTGCACGACCTCGCCATTGCCCTCGAACGCAGTGTGGTCGACTGGCTGGATCTGGCCCTCACCGGGGAGATCCGTGCGGACCTCCCCGCGGTGGACTCGCTGCTGGACGGTTACGAGTCGGTGCGTGAACTGACGGTGACGGAGCGAGTTGCGTTCCTCGCCGTCTTACCGGTGGTCCACCTGGAGTTCGCACTCTCGGAGGTTGAGTACTTCGCCGACGTGGTGCATTCCGAGGCGAACCTTCATCTCGCCTATGACGGTTACCTCCTGGGCCACGCACGGTGGTTCCACTCGATCAGGGGAGTCGAGCTGATGAGACACCTGCAACGTCGCTGGTCGTTGTGACCCATGCGAGGCGGGAGGGTCGAGCCACTCGGCGAGGTGAGGTCGCACCGTGGCGCATCCTTGAGAACGGATCGGTCGTCATCGCGCGAGAATCGATGTCGGAGCGTGGACTCGCGTCGTGTTGGGGCGGGCTCACCTCAGGCCACGGCGATCCAGTTCGCGCCACCCTCGAAGTAGAGCGACTACACCCTCATCGACCGCGCAGCTCAGGCCGAGTTCACGTTCGATCAACAGGGGGCTTCGCCCCCGTGGCGCGGCCGACGTTGTCGCCAGCTCGCACTGCGACCCTCGGGTGGGGTGAACTTCGTCGGCTGCGTGGTTCGCGTCTCGCCTAAATACGTTGCGGGGCTGGACCGCAGATCATCTCGCTACCGTAGCGAATGCAGTATTGCGATGACGTCGTCCGGCTCAGCGCGCGTGGTGCGGTCGGCCCTGACGTAACGCCACGCGATATCGCCGTGGGAGCCGACGACGAAGGTTACGGGGAGAGGCGGTCGAAAAGAAGTTGTCGCCACCAGCGCCCGCCGCAGTGATCTCGAGCAGCGCCTTCGGCAGCGCAGGAAGTTCGAATGAGCAGTAGGGACGCCAGCCGCCACGGTAGAACGCGAGATCGAGGGGTCCCTCATGTGGGAGTGAGGAGCGCGAGACGCTGATCCCCTTCGCCCGTCGTCGGACCGCCAATTCGACAAGTGGCGTCAATCGTCGACGTGGTGTTCTCTCTTCGAGGGACACTGCCCCTCGAAGGTGATTCAACAGGAATTAGCGCAACTAAAATTGTATATGACCGATTCGCCCACCACCCCCGCGGCGAAGCAATTCAGCGCCGATGACTCGCTCTTCGTGGCCCCACTCGAGGGTCGCTACCACTTGGAGGCGGTGATCGGCCGCGGCGGAATGGGCATCGTGTATCGTGCACGCGATTTGCGATTGGACCGGCGTGTCGCGATCAAGATTCTGCGTGGCAATGACGTCACCGACGCGAAGCGGTTCAGCGCTGAGATTCACATTCTGGCGCGCCTCGTGCACCCCAGCCTCGTGCGCATCCTCGACGCGGGCGATCTCGACGGGCGCGCCTACCTCGTGATGGATCTGATCGAAGGACCAAATCTGGCGCAACGTCTCGCGGCGGGACCACTGTCCGGTCGAGAGTCCGCCCAGTTGGGCGCCAGCATCGCGTCAGCTCTCGCTCACGTCCACGACGCCGGCATTATCCATCGCGACGTGAAGCCGGCGAACGTGCTCATAGATCAAAGCGGCGGCGCGCACTTGGCAGATTTCGGAATCGCGCGCTTGGCTGACACCACGGGTATGACGGTGGTCGGTCTCACGCTGGGGACCCCCGCGTATCTGGCACCCGAACAGGTCGACGGAACGGCGGTGGGGGCGAGCGCCGACGTCTACACCCTCGGACTCGTGCTGATCGAGTGCCTGAGTGGACATCGTGCGTTTGAGGGTACCCCCGCGGAGATTGCTGGTGCGCGCCTATATCGCGGCCCCGATCTTCCGAGTTCTCTCAGCGAGGAATGGCGAACCCTCCTGTTGGCCATGACCGCACGGTCGCCCCTCGATCGCCCGAGCGCGGAGATGGTTGCGACGGGGCTTGGTCGAATTGCCCGAGGCGATGGATTCGTCGTCGCGCAAGGATTGGGGTCATCGTTGGGCGTCGACGAGGACATCACGGTACCCCTCGCTTTGGACAACACGCAGATCATCGATCCCGTGATGCCGCGGCACCAGTCGTTGCTGGCGGCGGGTGGTCGTGGCGCCCGAAGGAGGCGTGGGGTGCGTCGTCACGCCGGGGCCATCGTCGTGGGACTGGTGATGGTGGGATTGGTGACGGGTCTGGCTCTCGCGGGGGTCTTCTCGGGCTCGGCGCTCGCGACGAAGCGCGCAACAAGTTCGGGGACCTCGGTCCCCACCTCGAGCGTCGGTAGTACTTCGACCACCGCGACGACCTCAATCCCTCAAGCCCACCCAGTGGCGTCGGCCGCGATGGCGCTCGACACCGTCATCACCAGTGGCGTGGCGAGGGGCACGATTTCACCCTCAGCCGGTTCACTTCTCACGAATCTGGCGCAACCGCTGCTGGTCTCGACCTCGCCGCCGTCCACTGCTCAGCAGATCCGACAGTTCGATCAATTCGTCCAACAGTTCGCACAGTCAGTGCAAAATGGCTTGATAATTGGAACAACAACGATTAGTTCGCTTACGTCCTCCATCGACACTCTGGCATCCGCACTAGGAACGACCGTGCCGCCGCTGGCGCTGGGTACCTTGCCCGGTGGGTCAATCGGGCCGGGGCACGGTCACGGACACGGCCACGGTTGAGGTGCAGCGGAGTGAACAAACCAGAGTTCAGCCACGGTCCTGGCCGAACTCCTCGTGGCGGGCGCGAGCGTTCTGGATCGTCCGGGTGGACGCCGTCGCATCTGACACACCCCTCGCCCTCGAGTCGGCGTTGGCCGACATCGGCCCCGTGCGCTAATGGGTCAAGCGCCGTGACCTGATGACCGAATCATTCGGTGCTCTTCCTTTGGGGGATCACGGTTTCGTGGAAATCGACGAGAACAGTGGGGTCTGCCCCCGGGGGGTCGTCACGGATTGATTATCCGCCCTCGGCGGAGGAGGTGGGATTTGAACCCACGGAAGGTTTCCCTTCACACGATTTCCAATCGTGCCGATTCGGCCGCTCTCGCACTCCTCCAAGATTTCGCGCCGGGGCGCAAATTTGAATACCGGCTTGCAAGGCTACCCGAGACGGACGGGGCGCAGTTCCAGTAGCCTTGAATGGCCGAGGTTCACAGCGGTGGTCGGGTCCCGTGCGACGGTCGTTCGTGAACCGAGTCAGGGGTGGAAGCCAGCAGCTCTCAGCGGATTGCGCCGGGTGCCACGGTCAGCCTGACCACCGCTTTGAACCTCGGCCATGACACCTCACCGTTAGCATTGCCCCATGGCCACTCCTGCTTCGGTTCCGACGTCCCTCGACGGGGTGACCTCGCTCTACCGGCGATTTCGACCTGGTCGGTTCGCCGAACTCCGCGGTCAAGATCACGTGGTGCGGGCCCTTCAGGGTGCCGTTGCGCGCGACCGAGTCAGTCACGCCTACTTGTTCTCGGGCCCGCGTGGTACGGGCAAGACGACGACCGCGCGAATCCTCGCGAAGGCCCTCAATTGCGAGAATCCCGTTGAGGGCGACGCGTGCAACGTGTGCGCGAGTTGTGTGGCGATTACTCGGGGCTCATCACTCGACGTCACCGAACTCGACGCCGCCTCGAACAACGGTGTCGACGACATTCGTGAGATTACTGCCGGTGCGTGGCACGGCACGCCGGGTCGCTGGAAGATCTACATCTTCGACGAGGTCCATCAGCTCTCCAAACCCGCGTCGGCGGCGCTGTTGAAGACTCTCGAGGAGCCGCCGCCGCACGTCATCTTCGTTCTCGCGACGACCGACCCCCACAAGGTCCTGCCCACGATTCGTTCGCGCACCCAACACCTGGAGTTTCGACTCATTGGTGGCGAGACGCTGAGGACGCTGCTGGACGACGTGCAGGGGGCGGCGGGTCTGGCCGCCGACGACAACACCATCGAGACCGCGGTGCGCCTCGGCCGCGGCTCGGCCCGCGACGCGCTCAGTGCGTTGGATCAACTCCTCGCCACTGGGGCGAATGAAGAGACCCAGCCGGACTTCGACGGACTCTTTCGCGCACTGATCGACGGCGACGCGGTCGTCGCCCTCACCACGCTGTCTCGCCTGGCCCACGATGGCTGGGACCCCGAACAGTTGGCCGAGAGTTTCGCCGGCGAAGTTCGCCAAGTGTTCTTGTTGCAGGTGGCTCCCGAAGTCGCTGACGCCGTGGACGCCGACCGCGACAGGTTGCGCGGGTGGGGGACTCAGCTCGGACTCGCCCGCACGGTGAGGGTTCTCGAGACCTTTGGGCGAGCGATGCGCGAGATGAAGAGCGCCCCCGAGAAGATCGTTGTGCTCGAGGTGGCGATGGTGCGTCTCGTCAAGCCCGAATTCGATGCGTCGTTGGAGGCGCTGGCCGAGCGTGTCACCAAACTCGAGCGACACGAGCGGTCCACCGCGCCGGTGCCCACCGCGCCCACGGTGTCGCCCATGCGCCCCATCGGTGCCACGCCGGCGACCAGTGTGCCGACGAACAACGTGGTATCGACAGCCCCCGTGGGACGCGCTCCTTCGCCGTCGACGTCCGCGACCCCCGCTCCGAGCTCGACCACGGGCGACGTAGCGAGCGAACTGACCGTGGAGGAGGTTCGACGCCGCTTCGTCGATCGTGTCGTACCTCGCACGTCGCGTGGCGCGCAATTGGTCCTGCGTTCCGCGCACGTCGTTGATTTCGACGGCTCACGCATCACACTCGCGGTGGCGAGCGAGGAGATTCGACAGAACACCGACCAGATCTCCCAGGGCCTCAAGGGTGCGCTCGAGCACGAGTTCAAAGGGCCTCTCAGCGTGCACTGGGTCGTGGATTCGACGTTGAACGCGTCGGCGCCGTCGGCGCCGTCCGCTCGCGTGCGCACTCCGACACCCGATCCGACGCCGGACTTCGACGAGACAAGTGCCGACGACCACCAGGGTCCAGTAGTCGCCTCGGTCGCTGAGCACCTCATCACCGAGATGTTTCCCGGCGCCGAGGAGATCTCGTGAGCTATCCACCTTCCCTGCAGGCGGTCGTCGACGAACTCGGGAGATTCCCGGGCGTCGGTCCTAAGTCGGCCCAGCGCATCGCCTTCTGGTTGATGCGCCAACCCTCGGAGGACGTGCGACGCCTGAGTCAGTCCCTGGGCGACATGAAGGAGAAGCTGTCGTTCTGTGAGCAGTGCTGCAACTTCGCCGAGGCTGGCGGTCTCTGTCCTCTCTGCGCCGACGACCGGCGCGATCAGACGGTCATTTGCGTGGTCGAGAGTCCTCCCGACGTGGTCGCGGTGGAACGCAGTCGGGCCTTTCACGGCACCTATCACGTCCTGCACGGCCTACTCAGTCCCCTCGAGGGCGTGACCCCTGACCGACTGCGCATCCAGGAGTTGCTGGTGCGCCTGCACGGGCCGGTGAAGGAAGTGATCCTGTGTTTCAACGCGAACCTCGAAGGCGACGCGACGGCGATGTATCTGGGCCGACTGCTGCAGGTACCGGGTCTCGTCGTTTCGCAACCGGCCAATGGACTGCCGGTCGGGGGTGACTTGGAATTCGCCGACGACCTGACGCTGTCGCGAGCGATCACTGGGCGACGAGCGCTGGCCGACTAAGCGAAGCGCACCACGCAAGCCAGTCCCGCGACGAGACAGTAGATCCCGAAGGGGTTCAGCGTCTTGGTCGTGAACCACCGCGTCAAAAAGCGCACCGCGACGTAGGCGGCGACCCCGGCGAACACGGCGCCCACCAGCGTTTGGGTTCGCACCCCGTGGCCGAGGTGGCCCATGAGGGAGGGCAACTTATAGAGGCCGGCGAGCAAGATGACGGGTGTCGCCAGCAGAAACGAGAAGTTGGCGGCGTCCTCGTGGTCGAGCCCGCGGGTCAGTCCCGCCACCATGGTGACACCGCTGCGCGAGATGCCCGCGAGGAGTGCGAGAATCTCCGCGGTGCCAATGGCGAAAGCGTTGCGTCCGCTGAGCGTGTCCATCCTCTCGTAGCGTGCGTGTCGCCCTCGGTGCGAACGCAGGCGCTCGCCCACGAGGAGTATCACTCCATTGATGGTGAGGAATATCGCCGCGGCGAGTGGTTTGGCGAAGAGCTCTCGCAGGGGCTTCTCGAACAGCACGCCCGCGAGGCCGACGGGGATCGAGCCGAGAGCGAGGAGGAAGAGCAAGCGGTAGTCGCGGTCCATGCTCGTGTTGGAGAGTTGCCACAGTGACGAGACTCCCGCCTGGCGCGTCGCACCTAATTGACGCAGCAACCCGCGAAACAGTCGCAACCAGGTGGCGCGGTAGAAGACGACGAGTCCCAGGGCGGTGCCCACGTGGAGCCCCACCAGGAAGACGAGGAAGAACGATTGCGACTGGGACTGACTGGTGACGAGATTGTGCCACCCCAAGAGCTCGGGCAATAGTACACCGTGACCGAGACTCGAGACCGGGAAGAGCTCGGTGATGCCCTGGACGAGACCCATGACTATGGCTTGGAGATAGGTGAGCGAGGCGAGCACCCCCCCACGCTAAACGACGCGGGACCCACCCCACATGTTCACGGTGCCAAACTCACTACGTGCGCTACCTCACGATTGTCCGACACGCCAAGGCCACCGCCGCCGAACCGGGGGCCGACGACTTCCATCGTTCGTTGAGCGCGAGGGGGCGACGTCAATGCGAACAGTTGCGTACCTGGGCGAACGACGACACGGCGCTGGGCAAGTACGGTCCGGTCACCGCGCTGGTGTCCTCGGCCCGACGTACGCGCGAGACCTTTCAGCTCGCCTTCGAGGGCAGCGCCTTCGTCAGATCGGTCGACTTTAGCGATTTGATCTACAACGGGCGTCGTGAAGTGACGGCGCAGGATGTACTAATCGATCTCGCCAGTATCGATCCAGTGATCACGTCGCTTCTCGTCGTGGCGCACAATCCCACGGTGTACGAACTCGTCGAGAGTCTGGCCCGGGTGGTGCCCTCGACGTTGCGCGAGCGTGGATATCCCCTCGCGGGAGCCTTCGTGCTCGAACTGCGCGACGATGAGCCCGTTGGACTCTCGCGCTACGCGCTGGTGGACGAATTCATTCCCGAGGGTCGTCGCTAGAGCGAGCGCAAGATGGCGGCGTCGCCCTGGCCGCCTCCACCGCAGAGGGCGACGGCCGCGGTTCCTCCACCACGGCGGCGAAGTTCCGTCAGCGCCGTCAGGGCCAGGCGGGTTCCGGACATCCCTATTGGGTGTCCGAGGGCGATAGCGCCGCCGTTGACGTTGACACGGTCTTCGTCGATGCCGAGGGCGTCCATCGACGCTAGGGCCACGGTGGCGAAGGCCTCATTGATCTCGACGATGTCGAGTTCCCCCACCCGCACTTCCGCCCTGGCCGCGGCTTGGGTGATCGCGTGCGAGGGCTGCAGTAGCAGCGACGTGTCGGGCCCGGCGACCTGTCCGTAACCGATGACTTCGCCGAGTGGTTCGAGACCGAGCGCCGCTGCGCGTTCGCGCGACATGACGAGCACGGCGGCCGCACCGTCGGAGATCTGAGAGGCGTTGCCCGCGGTGACCGTGCCGTCAGGCTCGAAGGCACCGCGCAGGCGTCCCAGGGACTCGGTCGTCGTCTCGCGACGGATCCCCTCGTCGAGTTCCATGCGCAGGTCCTCACCCTTGCGTTGGGGGACACGCACCGCGGTGATCTCGCGCTCGAAGTAGCCCGCGGAGGTGGCCGCGGCGGCCAGGAAGTGTGAACGCGCCGCGAACTCGTCCTGGCGTGCGCGTGAGATGCGTCCGCTGTTGTGGCGCTCGGTCGCGAGCCCCATCGCGCAGTGATCGAAGGCGCACGTCAATCCGTCGTGCATCATCGAGTCGACGACCGAGTGATCGCCCGCTCGGTAGCCGGCGCGCGCGCCCGGCAACAGGTAGGGCGCGTTGGTCATTGACTCCATTCCGCCCGCGATGACGATCTCGGCCTCACCCGAGCGCACCATGAGATCGGCGAGGTAGATGGTGTTGAGGCCCGACAGGCAGACTTTGTTGATGGTGGTGGCCGGGACACTCATCGGTATGCCACCGGCGACGGCGGCCTGGCGGGCGGTGATCTGACCCTGACCCGCTTGCAGGACCTGGCCCATGAGCACCGCGTCAACAGTGGCGGGATCGAGGCCCGTCTGAGCGAGCACCGCCGCGATGGCGATCCCGCCGAGGTCGCTGGCGCGCAGGGGTGCCAGCGTGCCCGCCAACTTGCCAATAGGGGTTCGCAATCCGGTGACAATCACGCTTCGGGTCATGGCATTTCCTCCAAATGGTTCTCAGGCCGACCCTAGACGTTTCAGCGCGTCGATGAGAAGAGCAGGACGAGTGCGAGGGTGAGGAGGCCGCCGGCCGACACCGCCGTGAGGAGCTGACGCACCGCGCGACGCGCCAGGATCGCGCGAGCGCGGTGCACGGTGGCGACGAGCGTGCAGTACCAGCTCACCGACACCATCGCCTGGACGAGGGCGAGCAGGAGTATCCCTGGACCCAAGGAAAACCCCCGGGGTACGAATTGGGGGATGAAGGCGACGGCGAATATTGCCGCCTTCACATTGGTCAAATTGGTGACCAGACCGAGCCGGAAGGCGGCGCCGGTACGTGTCGCGGCGCTCGTGCCCATGTCGAAGGCCCCCCCGTCGCGACGCAGAGTCACCAAAGTGGTCAGCGCCAGGTAACTGAGGTAGGCGACACCGGTGTACTTGAGGGTGTCGTAGGCCAGGACCGAGTGCGCGAAGATCTGACTGAGCCCCACCGCGGCGCCGGTACCCCAGATGAGCAGGCCCGACGCGTTGCCCAGTACTGACGCCATCGCGCAGCGCGGACCGCCGATCAAACTCTGGCGCAACACCATGGCGACGCCTTGTCCGGGTACCATCGCGAGGACCAGAGCCGTCAGGGCGAACGCCGGCAAGATTCGAAGTAACGACACCGGTCCATGCTACGAAAACCTCTGGGGAGGGTCGAAGGGAGTGAGTATCCTCGGCGATAAGGAGGCAGTGTGGATTCTCTACTCACCGATATCGACCACGTGGCCATCGCCGTGCGCGACATTGAGGCCGCGATCGCGTGGTACGCCGACACCCTGGGAGCGACGGTGCTGCACCGAGAAGAGGTGGTCAGTGACGGTGTGCACGAAGCGCTGATCCGGGTGGGTGACTCGTACATTCAGTTGTTGACTCCGACCCGCGGCGATTCGACCGTGGCGGCATTTTTGGAGCGCCGTGGCGAGGGACTGCACCACGTGGGCTATCGCGTGAGCGACTGCGCCACTGCCCTGGCCGCGGTGAAAGCCAGTGGTGCGCGGGTGATTGACGAGGTGCCGCGCCCTGGCTCACGGGGTACCACTATTGCTTTCGTGCACCCCAGGACGAGCTTCGGGACGCTGATCGAGCTCGTGGAGGAGTCGTCAAGCACGCCCTCCGCTCGTCCGTGAGCGGAGCGACCGCGGTGTACGGCACTACGGGCAGCACGATGGTGAGGACCCGCCGAGTTGAGCCGCGCACCACGTGGGCCAGGAGACCTCGGTAGCCTTGAGCACTATGGAGAACTCAATGGCGCAACGTTTGGCCGAGCTCGAGGCTCGCAAGGCTGAGGCACGAGTCGCGGGCGGTGCGCGCGCGATCGAGCGTCACAAGGCCAAGGGCGGTATGACGGCGCGCGAGCGTGTCGAATACCTACTCGACGAGGGGACTTTCCAGGAACTCGACATGCTGACTCGTCACCACGCCTCGGGCGTCGGACTCGATGACTCGCGACCGTTCACCGACGGCGTGATCACCGGGTACGGACAGATCGACGGACGCCAAGTGTGTGTCTACTCCCAGGACTTCACGGTCTTCGGAGGGGCGCTGGGTGAGACGCACGGTGAGAAGATCCACAAGATCATGGACCTCGCGACCTCGATGGGTCTGCCCATCATTGGGCTCAATGATGGGGCCGGCGCGCGTATTCAGGAGGGCGTCGCCGGGCTGAACGCCTACGGAGGCATCTTCTTTCGCAACGTGCGAGCCTCGGGAGTCGTTCCCCAGATCTCGGTCATCCTCGGACCGTGCGCCGGTGGCGCGGTGTATTCACCGGCCATCACCGACTTCACGATCATGGTCAAGGACACCAGTCACATGTTCATCACCGGACCCGACGTCGTCAAAGCGGTCACCGGTGAGAGCGTGACCCTCGAGGAGTTGGGCGGAGCAATGACGCACGCCACTAAATCGGGCGTCGCTGGTTTCGTCTTCCCCGACGAGAAGACGGCCCTCGACGAGGTTCGCTACCTCCTGTCGTTCCTGCCGTCGAACAATCTGGAGGAGCCGCCTCGGATCATGTCCGACGATCCGGCGGACCGGCCCTGTCCGGAACTTCGTGACGTCATGCCGAGTTCTCCGAATCAGCCCTACGACATGAAGAAGGTCATCACCGCGGTGGTCGATGACGGTGAATTCACCGAAGTTCACGCCGCCTTCGCCGCCCAGATCACCTGCGGGTTCGCGCGGATCGACGGCTACGCGGTGGGTATCGTCGCTAATCAGCCTCAGGTGCTGGCGGGGGTCCTCGATATTGACTCGAGCGAGAAGGCGGCGCGTTTCGTACGGACCTGCGACGCCTTCAACATCCCGCTGGTGACTTTCGTCGACGTGCCGGGGTTCCTGCCGGGCGTGAGCGAGGAGTACGACGGCATCATCCGCCGCGGAGCCAAGTTGCTCTACGCCTTTTGCGAGGCGACGGTCCCTCGGGTGTCGGTCATCACTCGCAAGGCCTACGGCGGGGCCTACGTCGTCATGAACTCCAAGGGGATCGGTGCGGACTTCGCTTTCGCCTGGCCCTCGGCGGAGCTAGCCGTCATGGGTTCGGCGGGGGCCGTCGAGATCGTGCACCGGCGCGAACTCGCGGCCGCGGAGGACCCCGACGTGACGCGTCGTCAACTGGTTGCCGAATACGAGGAGCGATTCTCCTCCCCCTTCATCGCGGCGGAGCGCGGATTTATCGACGACGTCATCGACCCGAGCGAGACCCGGGCGGTCATCGCGCGATCACTCAACGTTTTACGCTCGAAGCGCGAAGACCTACCCAAACGCAAGCACGGGAACATCCCACTGTGAGTCCCCACGTCGGCGCCGAGTCGCAACTCTCCGATGAGGAAATGGCCGCCGTGGCCATCGCGATAGAAATGCTGACCTCCTCCCCTCCCTCCCCCTCGGCGTTCGAGGACAGTCCCGACGTGACGCCCGCGTGGCGATTCTCGGGACGATGCTTCGAACCCGGGCGACGACGCTCGTGACCAGGATCTTCGAGGAGTGGATCGCGTCTCGATGCTGAGCGCGACTTTCGTCGGCTCGCTCGGTGCTCTGGGGACCACGGGCGTCATGGACGCCGGGCCCTTGACGCGCGTCTGCGTGCTCGCCACGGCCGCGGCGTTTCGGGGTCCGGACGCGGCGATCGACGAAGTCCTCAACTTAGGAGTGTGGGGAGGAGCCGCGGTGAGCGGCGTCGCGGCGATCGACCGGCGAAGTGCGAACGACGTGGCGGTGCTCGACGTCGTGAACGGCGCGGATCTGGTGGTCCTGACCGATGGCGCGGTCCTGCACGCGCGCAGCGTATGGCGAGGCACGGCTCTCGGCGAGGCCCTGACTCGGTCGCGATTGGTGGCAGTGGGTTCGGTGGGTTCGGTCTTGGGCGCCACCATGATCGACCCACGCGGGGGTGCGCCCACCACCGGTATGGGGCTCTTCGACGACGTCGTGCTGAGCGTGGCCGCCGGTGCGGAGCAGACGACGCGCACCAGAGAACTGCTCGGAAGTCGTTACACCCTCGTGGAACTCGGGGCGCGCTCCGTGCTGCACTTTGACGGGTCGTGGCACACCCGGGTGAGCGATGACCTCGTGGTCACCCGCGGCGGCCGAGCAACGAGTCTCTAGGCTTCGGCGATGGTGAGCGATTCGATGGTGACCGTCTCACGCGGCTTGCCCGACGGCGAACCGATCTGGTCGATGGCGCTCACCACGTCGAGTCCCTTGACGGCCTTGCCAAAGAGCGCGTAGAGCGGCGGTAGGCGCATGCCGTCGGGGCCCGAGATGATGAAGAACTGCGAACCATTGGTGTGGGGCCCGGCGTTGGCCATCGCGAGAGAACCCAGTTCGTAACGGCCGGGCTTGGGCAACTCGTCGTTGAAGCGGTAACCCGGTCCCCCCGCACCGGTGCCGGTCGGATCGCCGCCCTGGAGCACGAAGCCCGGGATGATGCGGTGTAGCACGATGCCGTCGTAGTAGTGCCAGCGAGCGAGGAACACGAAACTGTTCACCGTCTGCGGGGCCCCCGCGGCGTCGAGGAGGAACTCCATCGTGCCGTGCGACGTGACCATGGTGGCGGTGTAGGTCTTGGTGGTGTCGATGATCATCGGGGGCGCTGCGTCGAACTTCTGACGCTGCGGACTCGAGCCATCGGGGTTGGGGATCAGGTCGCTCATGGGTTCCTTTGAGTTGGTTGCGAGGTGAATGACGTCGGTCGTCGTCAGCCGATCTTGAGCAGGTCGACGATGAAGACGAGGGTGTCGTTGCCGGGAATCCCCGGCTGGCCGGTCGCGCCGTAGGCGAGCGACGGGGGGATGATGAGTTCGCGACGACCGCCCACCTTCATGCCGGGCAGGCCCTTGACCCAACCGGCAATCAGGCTGCCCGTGGCCAACGTGGCGCTGAACCCGCCCGCGGACCACGACGATTGCAGGTCCTTGTGCGAGGCGTAATCGGCGAGCACGTACTGTGCGGTGAACTTGTCGCCCGTCTTCAAGGTCGCGCCGGTGCCCTTGATGAGGTCGGCGACCTGCATCGACGTCGGAGCGGCCGTGGTGGGCACGACCATGGTCGGAGCCTTGCCGAAGGTACCAGCGGGGGCGGCGCACGCGATGGTGGGGAAGCCCGTCACCGCGATGGCGGTGCTCGAACAGGTCGTGGAGACGACACCCACGGTCGTCGTCGTCGTGGTGGGAATGCTCACGGTGCTGGGCGACGACTTTTGAAAGAACAGTGCGGCGGTGCCCACGACGAGGACCGCGATGATGAGCACGATGATGCCGCGTCGCATGTTCTGACGACGCTTGTTTTGACGCTGCATGGCCTCCAACTTCTGGCGGCGCGCTTCTTTTTGACGTTGACGTTTGGTGGTAGCCATGGGAGCGACATTACTAGGGCCCCCATGCGACTCCGAACGGACCGTCGGCGCGGGAGTTGGTTCCGGGGGCCCCAGGGGGCGATGGTGTCGTCGAATAGGGGGCCGTGACGGCTCAACTAAAGTCGTTGGTCATGGCGCTGATCGTCCAAAAATTCGGTGGAACCTCCGTGGGTGATGCGGAACGCATTCGTGCGGTGGCCGATCACGTGGCGCGTACTCGCGCCGCGGGCAACGACGTCGTGGTCGTGGTCTCGGCGATGGGGAAGTTTACCGATGATCTCATTCATCTAGCTGATCAGGTATCTCCTACCCGACCGCCACGTGAACTCGACATGTTGTTGACGGCGGGTGAACGCATCTCGATGGCGCTCGTCTCGATGGCGCTGTCGGACTGCGGCGTCGAATCGGCGTCGTTCACGGGTTCTCAGGCCGGAATCATCACCGACACCGATCACACGCGGGCCAAGATTCTCGAGATGCGTCCCGATCGTATCCGTGAGGCGCTCCACGACGGCCTCGTGCCGGTCGTGGCGGGTTTCCAGGGGGTGTCCACTGATCGTGACATCACGACGTTGGGTCGCGGGGGGTCCGACGTCACGGCGGTGGCTCTGGCGGCGGCCCTGGCGGCTGACGTCTGCGAGATCTACACCGACGTGACCGGGGTCTTCTCGGCGGACCCGCGCGTCGTGCCCAAGGCGAAGCGACTCGCCAAGGTCTCTTTCGACGAGATGATGGAGATGGCCGCCACTGGCGGGCGCGTCCTGATGCTGCGTTCGGTGGAGTTCGCGCGTCGCCACGGGGTGCCGCTGCACGTTCGATCAAGTTTTACCTGGGAACCCGGGACCTGGATTGTGGAGGAGGACCCCACTATGGAAGAAGCGATCGTCTCAGCCATCACTGACGACACGTCGGAAGCCAAGTTGACGGTGGACGGAGTACCGGACCGTCCGGGCGTCGCGGCGATGCTCTTTCGCCGACTCGCCGACCGCGGCATCAACGTCGACATGATCGTGCAGAACACGGGAACGAATGGTCTGACCGCCATCTCCTTCACGGTGGCGCGCACCGATCTCGAGGCCGCGCGCGCGACCTGCGACGAGGTCAAGGACGAGATCGGGGCCACTTTGGTGACCTCGGTCGAAAAGATCGGTCGTGTCTCGATCATCGGAGCCGGTATGAAGACCAGCCCCGGCGTGACGGCGCTGATGTTTGAGACGCTGTCGTCGCACGGCATCAATATCGAGATGATCTCGACGAGTTCGATTCGCATCTCGTGCGTCGTCCAGGCCGACAAGGTCGCCGACGCGGTGCGCGCGCTGCATACCGCTTTTGGTCTCGACGCGGCCTCGGCCTAGACTTTCGATCATGCGAATCGCGATTATCGGGGCCACCGGCCAGGTCGGTACTGTCATGCGCGCCATCTTGGCCGAACGTCAGTTTCCAGCCGATGACGTACGTTTCTTCGGCTCGGCCCGCTCGGCGGGCTCGACCCTGGACTGGGACGGACGCGCCGTCGTCGTCGAAGACGCCAACACCGCGGACTTCTCGGGCATCGACATCGCCCTGATGTCCTCGGGCGCGACGTCGTCGAAGGAGATCGCCCCGCGAGTGGCCGCGGCCGGTGCGATCGTCGTGGACAACTCCTCGGCGTGGCGAATGGATCCCGAAGTGCCGCTCGTGGTCTCCGAGGTCAATGCGCACACTCTTGCCTTCATCGCCAAGGGGATTGTGGCCAATCCCAACTGCACGACCATGGCCGCAATGCCGGTTCTGATGCCGCTTCACCAGGCGGCGGGACTGCGTTCGATGGTCGTCTCGACCTACCAGGCCGTGAGTGGCGCGGGCCGCGACGGCGTCGACGAACTCGCCGGTCAACTCGAGGCGAGTGCGCGCGGCGACGTGCGCCAGTTGACCTTCAACGGCAGCGCCTTTTCGCTCGAGAAGGGGAACAAGTTCCCCGTGTCGATCGCGCACAATGTCGTGCCCCTCGCGGGTTCGATCGTCGACGACGGTTCGCTCGAGACGGGCGAGGAGCAGAAGTTGCGCGACGAGAGCCGCAAGATTCTAGAGATCCCCAATCTGTTGGTCGACGCGACGTGCGTGCGGGTACCGGTGTTCACCGGTCACTCACTGTCGATCACCGCTGGATTTTCCCGACCGATTTCGCCCGAGGAGGCGACGGACCTGCTCAAGAATGCCGCGGGCGTGATGCTCGAGGAGATCCCCACGCCGCGACTCGCGGCCGGACAGGACCCGAGTTACGTGGGGCGTATTCGTCGCGCCGAGACGCTAGAGAACGGACTGTCGCTCTTCTTGAGCAATGACAACCTGCGAAAAGGTGCCGCTCTCAACGCGGTGCAGATTGCCGAGTTGCTGCTGGCTCGCTAGTCGGCGCCGTCGCGACCGATCTGGCGGCGGGCCAGATTGACGCAGTGGTCCCCGAATCGCTCGTAGAAGCGCGCGAGGAGCGCTAGTTCCACCGCGACCGGGACCGACATCGATCCCGAGGTCAATTCGGCCGTGAGCGATACGTGCAGGTCGTCGAGCTCGTCGTCGATGTCCTCGATCGCTCCCGTCGCTTCGAGTTTGCCGTCGAGAATGACGTCGGTCGCCTCGCGCCAGATGGTGCAGGCCACCTCGCCCATTCGCTCGACCAGGCCCCGGCTGCGCGGCGACATCTCAGTACCCATACCGCGCGCCGCTCGTCGCGCGATGTGTTCGGCCAGGTCGCCGTTGCGCTCCACCTCGGGCATCACGCGCAACAAGGTCAAGAGGCTCGCGCGTGAGTCGCTCGAGAGTAAGGAACCGTGGACCAGCAGGGTCTCGACCTGGGCCACGATGTCATTCACCAGACTGTCGATGACCACGTCTTGTTGCACCACGTGCTTGGCGAGTTCGCGATCGCCGGCGAGGAGGGCGTGGGTCGCTTCGGCGATCGACTCGCCCACGAGAGCGAAAGTGTGCACGACCTTCTGCATCATCTCAGCCGAGATCGGTGATTCGTCGGGCGCGACGACCTCGGGCGGCTTGGTACTACCAAAGAGTCGGTACATAGTGAGAGGATACTCGCGTGTCACAACCGCTTCCTAGGTTGAACGCGTCAAAGGAGAATCGTGGGTGTTGTGTGGATAGTCATCGGGCTCGTCGTGGGAGCGCTCGTCGCCGGTTGGTGGACGGCGAGGAAGTCACAATCCCTGCGTGAACAGGCGAGTGCGGCGGAATCTCGGGCTCGAGTGGCCGAGGCGCTACACCGCGCGTCGGTCGAGTCCCTTGAGCGTGAGCGCGCCGATCACGTCGAGGCCGTCGCCAACATGGAGACGCTCTTCGAGGCCACGTCGAGTCGCGTGCTGGCGAGTTCGATGACCCAATTCAATGAGACCCAGGAACGAATACTGCGCGAACGCGATTCCAAACTCAAAGACAGCCTCGGTCCACTCGAAGAACTCCTCGCCCAGTACAAGAGCAGTTTGGAGGGATTCGACAAGAACCACCGTGAGGCGCTCTTCGACGTCAAGGCTCGCGCCGGTGAGCTCTTGGCGGCCCAACTCAAGACTCAACAAGAGACCAGCCGCCTCAATCAATTGCTCGGACGAAGTGCGGACCGCGGTCGCTGGGGTGAAGTCCAGTTGGCCAACGTGATGGAGGCGTCGGGGCTGCGCGCCAACATCGACTTCGACCTACAAGTGACCCAATCGGGCGAAGCCGGTCAGCGCCAGCGCCCGGACTGCATCGTGAAGCTGCCCAACAACTCCACCATCGTGATTGACGCGAAATTCCCCTTCGCCAACTTCGAGAAGGCTCTGGCGAGCGAGAGTCCGTCGGAACGACGGCTCTACGAGGAGAAGTCCGCGACCGACCTACGCGATCACGTCAAGGCCCTCGCTACCAAGTCGTACTGGCAGGCCCTGGACTTCTCACCCGAGTTCACCGTCTGTTTTGTACCCAGCGACGCCGCGCTCGCGGCGGCCTACGAGGCCGACGCTACCTTGCACGCCTTCGCCACGGAGAAGCGTGTCTTGCTGGTCGGCCCGACCAACCTGCTGGCGCTGTTGTGGTCGGCGGCCGAGGTGCTGCAACGTCACGCCTTCGTCACCAACGCTCAGGAGATTTTGAAGGCGGCCACCGAACTCTACGGGCGAATTCGAGTGGTGGCGGGACCGTTGGCCCGGCTGGGCAAGTCCCTCAACGATTCCGTGTCGAGTTACAACGAGGCCATTGCCTCGGTCGAGTCACGCCTGATCCCGATCGCGCGTCGCGTGCGCCAGCTCGATGGGGTCACCGGAGCCAAGCCCATTGACGAGTTGAAGGAGATCACCGCCAGCGCCAAGAGCCTTGACGCTCCCAAGTGGGGGGCTGATCTCGACGACCCGGAACTGGCTCTGCAGTCCGAGATCATTGAACTCGAGGACTTCGATGAGAACGGCGCCGAGGGGTAGGCGTCCGGGGCTGAGTAAGTTCTTACGTCGTGGCACGTACTCGAGCTCATCGCCGGCGTCAGACCGTACGCGTCTCCGTGGCCCTCGTGGTCACGTTCGTGGTTCTGGTCTTTGGGCGCGAGGTTTCGCATTCAGCGCACCAGGAGACGTCGGCGCGGCTGAGTGAGAATCTGAGTTTCGCGCAATTGGCCACCACTTTGCTCACCCAGGAGAACGCTTTCGACACGAACCTGGCGAGTCTGCTCACCACGGGCACCCACCTCACCCGCGGCAATTTCTCCGTGCGGCTTTCGGAGTTGACCCAGGAGCTCTCGAGTTGGCGTGACCTAGCCACGCCCATCACGACACCGGTCCTCTCGCCCGACCTCAACGTGATGTTGGCCAACGACACGTTGACGCGGGTAGGTGACTACGACGTCATCCTCGCCTACGTGGCCCAAGCGCTGAGTCTGCCGGGCCCGAGCGTGTCGCCCACCGCGCCCTCATTGGCCACCGCCCAGAGTTCCCTGCTGGCTACCGCGGCGACGTGGGGCAACGAACGTCACCTGCTCGATCAGGCGCCGGGTCAGGTCACGCTGGCGGCCCTCAGTCACGTCAGCGCGGGCCTGAACGTCCCCCAGTACGTCCAGACGCTGGCGGCGGCGCCCAGTCTGGCGGCCACGCGGTCCATTGTCATTGCGGCGATTCAGGTGCAACCCGCCCCATTCCCGTCCCCCGTGCAGAGCCTGGTGCTCGCCCCCACCACGACCATGCAAGTGCAGGTGTCGGTATCAAACCTGCGTGTGATCCTTCAGCCGGTCACCCTCTCGATGGTCTTCACCCCATTGGCGGGTGCCGCTCAGCAGGTTTCCGCGACCCAGACGCTCTCACCCCTGACGTCGTTCGCCTTCGACAGCCATACGTTCTCGGTCTTCCCTGGGGAAAAAGGCACCCTCAGCGTGACCGTCAACGGCGTGCCCGCGTCGACGGGCTTGCTCCATAGTCGGACCTACGCGGTGAGCGTGTCCGCGTCGGCCATTGGCTGACAAAGGTCCGATGGGGGTTACTGGCGAGTTCGCATACGATGGGTGCGCCACCCAATCGACGACAGTGAAAAGAGGAATTGTGTCCGAGTCCATAACCGTGACCAACAACCAAACCGGTGAAACTCGCGAGATTCCCATCGTCAACGGTGGTGTCGCCGCGTCCGAATTCGCCAAGGTCGCGCCCGGCATCTGGTTCTACGACCCGGGTTTCATGTCGACCGCCGCAGCGGAGTCGGCGATCACGTACCTCGACGGGGACGCGGGGATCCTGCGGTATCGGGGTTATCCGATCGAACAGCTCGCGGAGAAGTCGTCGTTCATAGAGGTCGCCTACCTGCTGGTCAACGGCGAGTTGCCCACTGCCGCGCAACTCGACGTGTGGACGACCGACATCAAGTACCACACCTACATCCACGAGAACATGCGTAAGCGTTTTCTCGAGGGCTTCCACTACGACGCGCACCCGATGGGCATGTTGATCTCGTCCATCGCGGCACTCTCGACCTACTACAAGGAGTCAAAGAATCTCAGCGATATCGAAGTGCTCTACAAGCAGGTCGTGCGCCTCATCGCCAAGATGCCGACGCTGGCCGCCGCCGCGCACCGCTTCTCGGTCGGCATGCCCTTCGTCTACCCCGATAACAACCTGAACTACACCGAGAATTTCTTGTCCATGATGTGGAAGGTTGCCGAACCCACCTACCAGGCCGATCCGATCCTGGCGCACGCGCTCGACGTGTTGTTCATCCTGCACGCCGATCACGAGCAGAACTGCGGCACGACGGCCATGCGGACCGTGGGCTCCTCGCACGGCGACCCCTACGTTTCGACCGCCGCCGCTGCCGCTGCGCTCTACGGCCCTCGTCACGGCGGGGCCAACGAAGCGGTCTTGAAGATGCTGAACAAGATTGGACACATCGACAACATTCCCGCGTACATCGAGACGGTCAAGGCCGGCAAGACCAAGCTCGAGGGCTTCGGGCACCGTGTCTACAAGAACTTCGACCCGCGCGCCACGATCATCAAGAAGACGGCCGACGAGGTGTTCTCGGTGACGGGACGAAACCCGCTGCTCGACATCGCACTCAAGCTCGAGGAAATTGCCCTGGCCGATGACTACTTCATCTCGCGTCGCCTCTACCCCAACGTGGACTTCTACTCCGGTCTCATTTACCAGGCGATGGGATTCCCCGTCGAGATGTTCACCGTGCTGTTCGCCATCCCGCGGACCGCTGGTTGGCTCGCGCACTTCAAGGAGCTCCTCGAGCAGGATATGAAGATCTCGCGACCGCGTCAGCTCTACATCGGTTCTGACGCTCGTGACTTCGTGCC
>JARCRU010000133.1 GCA_029850535.1 Actinomycetota bacterium
CCACTGCGCCGTCCCCGCGTCGCGCGCTCACCGACTTCCTCGGACCCAACTGGTTCGCCTCGGTGATGGGCACCGGCATCGTCGCCAACGCCGGCGCCCTGCTCCCCTTCGACGTGCCGGGCCTAAAGTTCTTCGCCCAAGCGGTGTGGGTCGCGGCGGCCGCGCTCCTCGCGGCGCTCATCGCCGCCACCGCCGTGCACTGGCTGCGCTCGCCCCAGGTGGCGCGTGCCCACGGTCACGACGTACAGATGTCGCACTTCTACGGCGCACCGCCCATGGCGTTCTTGACCGTCGGCGCCGGCGCGATCCTGGCCGCGCACTCGCTGCTGGGACTTCGCCTCGCGGTCGACCTCGACTGGGTGCTCTGGAGCGTCGGGACGCTCACGGGCCTCGTCACCACGGTGATGATGCCCTATCGCCTCTTCACCCAGATCCACGTGCGCCCCGACGCGGCCTTCGGCGGCTGGCTGATGCCCATCGTCCCCCCGATGGTCTCGGCCTCGACGGGCGCGTTGTTGATCCCCCACATCGCCTCCGCCTCGGGTCGCGCCACCTTCTTCTACGCCTGCTTCGCGATGTTCGGCATGAGCCTCATCGCCGCGCTCATCATCATCACTCTGATCTGGTCGCGTTTGGCGCACTTCGGCTCCTCGAACTCCGCGCGCGTGCCGACGCTATGGATCGTCCTGGGACCCCTGGGACAGTCGATCACCGCGGCCGGCCTACTGGGTCAACAGGCCCACCTCGCCATCGCGGCCCCGCTGTCGACGGGCATGGTGGTCTTCGCCGTCCTCTACGGCGTGCCCGTGTGGGGCTTCGCCATGCTGTGGGCGATGATCGCGGGGGCCTTGACCATCCGGACCTGGCGGCGTCACCTGCCCTTCTCTCTCACCTGGTGGAGTTTCACCTTCCCGGTGGGAGTGACGGTCACCGGGACGATCCGCCTCGCCGGTCAGACCGGTCTGGCGGCCTTTCGTTGGGCCAGCGCGGTGGGCTACGTCGCCCTGCTGGGAGCATGGCTGCTCGTCTTCACGCGCACCGTGCTGGCTACGCGCCGCGGCACGCTGCAGCGCCCTCCGGTCGCGGGGGCGACGACCCCACCGGCCTTCAAGACACCGTTGGTCGAGGCGGGCGCCACGGCGTGATCGGGGCCCGGCGGGCGTGGCGTGCTGAACCCAGTGACCTCGAAGGAGGGCGCCATACCCGACTACGAGCCCGAATACCCCCCGGCGGCGAGGCCGATGATGCTCGCGTCGTAGGAGGCGTACGCCAGGGCCATGTTCGCGTTGAGGATCAGGTGATTCTGGGTGAGGAAGACCATCGTGTTGCCCGGGTAGCCCTGGGGGGTCTGGGCGAGCACGACGCTCTCGACGTTGGCGATGCGCGTTGACCAGTTGGTCAGTCGAGTCACGTAGTTGTTGTAGTGGTTGAGAGCGGTGTTGTAGCCCGGCTGGCCCTGGAGCGAGGTGGTCTCGGCCTGGAGCATGGGTTCGTTGCCCTGCATACTCGCCACCTGAGTGGCCACCATCGACGCCTCGATCATCTCGAAGACCTGGGGGGCCATCACCGCGTACACGCGGTTGTCCTTCAACATCGCCGCCTGGTCCGAACGCAGCTGCGCCCAGGTCGTGTCGGTGGGGACCTTGGCGATCAGCCCGTTGATGCTGGCCTGCTCGGTCAGCAGGCGCGCCTGGAGGGTGGCCTTGGCGCTCGTCGTCAACGCCGTCGCGGCCCCGAGGTCGGCCCCGAGGTGCGCGAGCTCCGTCGCCCGGTTGGCCAGTTGGTCCTCGAGCGCCTTTTGGGCCGTCACGAAACCAGCACTGGTACTGGTCGACTTCGCCGACGGCGTCGTGCGCGTCGAACTGGCGAACGCCACCGAGGGAATGCTGATACCCATGGCGGCGACGAGTGCCAGCACCGCCATGGATCGGGTTGATAGGTCGTACATGAAGTCCCCTTTCGAAGTGACGAACTCCACGGTAGGAATCACGTCTGTGAAAGCCATGGCAGTGTCGTGTCGGAGTGGTGAGAAGTGCTGCAGAAATCGCTGAGAAATCTCTCGGCACCGGTGAGGAGGCGCTGCTCACCGAGGTGCTCGAGAGTCCGAGGGTCGTGGTAATTCCGAGGGCCGACGTTGTCCGGTGCACTCGTCCTTCACCCGACGGGACACCGGTCTTTCGCCCGCGCGGACGCCTGGCCACCACTCTCGATTGACGAGGGGGGCCGGTCACCTCACGGTGTCCCGAGCCCCCCTACGTTCTTCACTGGGCCTGCGCCCACCCGCGACGCCCTAGGCGTCGCGACGAACCAGCATCCACGTGCCGACCGCGAGTGCGACGCCGGCGTACCCGCACAGGACCGCGAAGCCGGTCCAGGGGCTCAGCGAGGGACCACTGCCCAGCACGTGGGTGACCGAGGTCATCGCGTCGCTGATGTGAAAGGGCAGGTACTTGGTGATGGGCTGGGAGATCGAGGTGGGCAGGGCCTGGACCACGAGCGGCAGTACCAACAAGACGCCGACGTAGGTCGTGATGGCCGCGGCGGAGTGACGAATGATCGTGGCGAGCCCCAGGGCGACGAGACCCAGCACCGTCAGGACCAACCCCCCGCCCATCACCGCGCGCAACACGCCGGGCTGGGAGAGCGTGGCGTGCGGCGCGGGACTGGCGAGCAGGGCCTGACCGAGGAAGAACGCCCCGAAGGACAGGACCTCACTGACGACGAAGCCCACGACGGCCATGATCGCGACCTTGGTGAGCATGACTTTGGAGCGGCTCGGCACGGCCATCAGCGTCGAGCGGATCGAACCGGTGGAGTACTCCGCGCTCATCACGAGGATGCCCAAGACGCCGATGACCAGTTGGCCAAAGAGCATCCCGCGCAGCGACAATCCGGTGGGATCGAAGGTCTGGCGCTCGAAGGCGGACATCGTGTGCCAACTGCTCGAGACCGTCGAACCGGCGATCGCCGCGACGCCCAGGGTGATCACCGCGAGCGCGAGGATCGTCCACGTGGTCGAGCGCACGCTGCGCAATTTGGTCCATTCGCCGCGCAGAGCACTGCTCGTGCGCACCCGAGCGTGCGTCGCGGGTGCGAGGTCGCGCGAGGTGTAGGTGAGTGTGGTGGACATGACCTTTACTTTCCTGAGTTGGTGGAGGGGAACGAGGCAGTGACGGGCGCACCGTGGGGGCTCTCGTGGCCGCGGTACTCGACGCTGTCGCGCGTGAGTTCCATGAAGGCCTCCTCGAGCGAGGCCATCTGGGGTGAGAGTTCGTGCAGGTGCAGGCCCGCGTCGCCGGCCAGGGTGCCAATGGCGGCGGCGTCGAGACCGCTCACCGAGTAGCTGCCGTCGTCCTCGGCCACGACGTGCGCGCCGCGTTCGAGCAGGAGCGCTTCGAGCGCGCGGGCCTCGGGTGAGCGCACGCGCACGAACTGGCCCGAACTCTCCGCGATGAAGTCATCGACCGATCCCGACGAGATGAGTCGCCCGCGGCCGATGACCACCAACTGCTCGGCCGTCAGGGCCATCTCGCTCATGAGGTGGCTCGACACGAAGACCGTGCGACCCTCGGCGGCGAGACCCTTGAGCAGGTTGCGCACCCACAGGATGCCCTCGGGGTCGAGTCCGTTGATGGGTTCGTCGAACAACAGCGTGGGCGGATCGCCCAACAGCGCCGCGGCGATGCCGAGTCGCTGGCCCATGCCGAGCGAGAACTTGCCGACACGCCGGTGCGCCACCGCCGAGAGACCGACCATCTCCAAGACGTCGTCGACGCGTTGGCGCGCGATGTCGTTGGTCTGCGCCAAGTACCACAGGTGGTTGAAGGCGCTGCGTCCCGGGTGGATGGCCTTGGCCTCGAGCAGGGCCCCCACCTCGCGCAAGGGAAGGCCGAGTCCGTGATAGGACGTCCCGTCGATGGTGGCGGTCCCCTCGTCGGGGGCGTCGAGGCCCATGATCATGCGCATCGTCGTGGACTTACCCGATCCGTTGGGTCCGAGAAAGCCCGTGACGACTCCCTCGCGCACCTCGAAGGACAAGTCGTCGACCGCCAGCGTGTCCTTGTAGCGCTTGGTAATCCCCTGAACGTGAATCATGCGTCCTCCTCTGATTGACCACTGGTAGTGCGTCTCCACGGGCGTGTCGTCGCGAGTAAAAGTCTGGTGCGCGAGGTCGTCGAACGTCATCGGCCACGCGACCATTTCTTCGCGCGACGTGAGATGTACGCGCGTGGCCCTTCTCGGGGCCACCGTCATCCCTGCGAGGTAGTGAGATTCACGACTCACGACCCATGCACTGAGGGCCACGCTTGGCTAGCGTCCAAGTGTGGCCATCAGCACGACTTCGCCGTTACCTCGCCCCCCCTGGCTCGAGCGATTCTCCGCGCGCCAGTGGGTGCTGATCGACTACGCCATCGCCGCCTTCTTCAGCGCGGGTGCGTTGATGCACCTCTTCGTCTTTCCCCGGTTCCCGAGTGGCGCGCCCTTCGACGTCTCGCGTGGGCTGCTCGCGCCGTTCTACCTGCTGGCCACGGTGCCGGTGGCCTTTCGTCGCCACTGGCCCGTCATCACCCTGATCCTCACCGGCACGGCGGTGGCGGTCACCACCGTGCTCGGCCACTCCCTGGCGCCCGCCCCGCTCATCGCGCTCCCCCTCTACTCGGTCACCCTCACCCACCCCCGTCGCCAATCCATCGTCGCCGTCATCGTGGTGGAGAGTGTCCTAGCGATGGCCGTCGTGGTCGCCTGGTCGATCGGGCACGCGCAGGGCGACGTGACCTTCAACTTCTTCCTGGCGGCGGCGACCTGGTTCGTCGCCGACTCCATCTCGACGCGCCGTAGGTACCTGCGGGGACTGAACGAACAACGAGAGGAGCGCCAGCGTCTCGAGATCGAAGAGGCTCGTCGCGCCATCGTCGAGGAGCGCATGGCCATCGCGCGTGAGCTCCACGACGTGGTGGCCCACAGTCTCAGCGTGATCGCCATCCAGTCGGGCGTCGGTCGCCACGTGCTCGACACGCAGCCCGACGAGGCGCGCCAGGCGCTAGCCGCGGTGGAATCCACCAGTCGCGCCGCCCTCGAGGAGCTACGCGGGGTGCTCGGAGTGCTGCGCCGTGGCGACGACGACCACGTCAGCACCTCGCCGACGCCGGACCTGGGCGACCTCGACGAACTCGTGAATCGCATTCGCGCCGCCGGAGTCCCGGTCGAGGTGAGGGTCACCGGTCGGGTACGCGCACTGCCCCAAGGCCTCGAACTCACCCTCTACCGCATCGTCCAAGAGGCCCTCACCAACGTCGTCAAGCACACCGCGAGCGCGTCCACCACGGTGGTATTGGACTACCTCAGTGACGAGGTCCTCGTCGAAGTGCGTAACGAGGGCACCGCGACGGCGCGAGAACTCTCCCCCGTCGGTGCGGGGTCGCGCGCCGGCACCGGCCACGGCATCATCGGCATGACCGAGCGAGCGCGTTCCTTTGGCGGAACCCTGCACACCGTCTCACTCGACGACGGCGGCTTCGTCGTGAGCGCGCGACTGCGCACCAAGGACGTCTCGTGACGATTCGCGTCGTGGTGGCGGACGATCAAGCCCTGGTGCGCGCGGGCTTTGGCGTCTTGGTCAACTCCGCGGACGACCTCGAGGTGGTGGGCGAGGCGAGCAACGGCGAGGAGGCCCTAGCGGTCGTCCTCGCGACGCGACCCGACGTGGTGATGTTGGACGTGCGTATGCCGGTGATGGACGGTCTCGAGGCCGCTCGGCGTATCAGTGCCTCGAGTTCGGGCTCGGCCACCAAGATTCTGATGCTCACCACTTTCGACCTCGACGAGTACGTCTTCGAGGCCCTGCGCGCGGGCGCCAGCGGTTTCCTGTTGAAGGACACGCCCCCCGAGGATCTCCTGAGCGCCCTGCGCGTCATCGCCGGCGGCGAGGCGCTCCTGGCGCCGAGCGTGACGCGACGTCTCATCGCGGAGTTCGCCAGTCGTCCCAGCACCACGTCAGCGACGACGTCGTCGCGGGCGCTCGCCGAGCTGACCGAGCGCGAGCGCGAGGTCATGGTGGCGGTGGCCCAGGGGCTCTCCAACGCCGAGATCGCGGAGACGTTGCACATGAGCGTCGCCACCGTCAAGACCCACGTGAGTCACATCCTCACCAAGACCTACACGCGCGATCGCACCCAGCTCGTGGTGCTCGCCTACCAGAGTGGACTCGTGGGTACCGCGTGAGCCAACGCCCGCGTGGTGCCCACACGTCCCTCGAGAATCACGAGCTCGATGGCGCGCTGTCCGCGCGTAGCTGCGGCGCCGCACTCAGCGTGCTCGCGTGCGTGCGCGGGGTCCGCACCACGAGCAACGCGGTCAAGAAAGCCAGGAACGCGCTGAGGGCGCCGACGCGCAGTGCGACGTGAAACCCCTGGACGGTGGCGTCGATCTGCGCCTGCGCCGCGGCGATCGTGCTCGAGCGGGCCAACTGGTGCGTGCGCACCGTCGCCGACACCGTCACCAGGACCGCCAGTCCCAACGAACCGCCGATCTGCTGAGAGGTGTTGAGCAGCGACGAGGCCAGACCCTGCTCGTGGTTCTTCACTGAGGAGACCGCGTTGAGGGTCAGGGGGACGACGGAGAATCCCATGCCGAGTCCGAAGACCACGAGCGGACCCAGCACGTGCCAGTAACTCGAGGTGGGGGTGAGGAACGAGGCCCAGAGGATCCCCACCGCGACGAGGAGCGGTCCCGCGGTCAAGAAGATCCGCACGCCGAAGCGCTTGATCTTCTTAGAGAGGAACACGCTCGTCCCGGCCACCATGATGGGCACCGGCAGATAGGACACCCCCGCGCGCAGCGAACTGTAGTGCATCTGCTCTTGGAGGAATTGGGTCAAGAAGAACAGCAGTGAGAGCATCGAGGCGCCGATCAACATCATGGTGACGTAGCCGCCGACGCGGTTGCGGTGTCGCAGGAAGTGCGACGGGATCAGTGGCTGCTCGCTACGCCGCTCGATGAAGGCGAACACCACCAGCATCAGCGCCGCACCGACGAACGCGGCGACGGTGCTCGTCGCCCCCCAGCCCGCGGTGGGTGCGTGCACCAACCCGTAGACGAGCAGCGCCACGCCGCCCGAGACCGTGACGGCGCCGGGGACATCGAGCCGTCCACCGTGCCCGTCGATCCGGGGCAGGACGAAGGGGGTGACGGCCATGACGACCACCCCAATGGGCACGTTGACGAAGAACACCCAGCGCCACGACGCGCTCTCGACGAGGGCGCCACCCAGGACCAGTCCCAGGGCGCCCCCCGCCGCGGTCATGGCGGCGTAGACCGCCATCGCCCGATTTCTCGCCGATCCCTCGGGGAACGTGACGGCGATGAGGGCGAGGGCGGTGGGTGAGGCGATGGCCGCCCCTACACCCTGGAGGGCTCGTGCGCTCACCAGGAGCCCCTGGGTGGTCGCCACGCCACCCAGCAGCGACGCGAAGGCGAAGAGGCCGATGCCGATGAAGAACATCCGGCGTCGTCCAAAGATGTCACCGACGCGGCCACCGAGCAGGAGGAGACCCCCAAAGACGAGCACGTAGGCGTCGATGACCCAGGTCAGATTGGTGGTCGAGAAGTGCAGGCTCTTCTGGATCGACGGCAGCGCCACATTGGTGATGGTGAGGTCGAGCATGACCATCAGCTGCGCCGCCGCAATCAGGGCCAGGGCCAGACCGCGTCGCTCGTGCGACGCCACGACGGGAGTGAAGTCGGTCATCGCGCCACCTCGACGTCGCGGCGCTCGGCCCAGAACAGGACCGAGACGTCCTCGGTGTCGCCCGCGTCGGAACGGGTGTCACGGCGCTCGAGCACCTTGGTGGTGAGCGAGTCGAATCGGTCCTCGAAGAGGGACTCCACGAAGAGACGCTCCACGACAGGGGGGCCGGACTTACCTAGGGCCTGCACGTGGTGTCCCACGATGAAGAGGTGACCGCCGGGCGCGACGGCGGCGGCGGCTCGATCGAAGAAGGCGTCGCGCTGCTCGGGCACGAGGTGGATGTTCGCCACCACGACCAGGTCGAACGATGCTGGTTCGGGCACGTAGTCCACGAGGTCCGCCTGCACGGTGTGCAACTGCACTCCCTCGCGCGTCGCCTGCTCGGCGGCCATCTCGAGTCCGACGCTCGACGCGTCGACCCCGGTGACCGACCAGCCCGTGCGCGCGAGCCACAGGGCGTTGCGCCCCGTCCCGCACCCCAGGTCGAGCGCACGGCCCGCGCGCAGCGGGCTCACCAGTTCCACCAGGTTCTCGTCGGGCACCGGCGACCAACCGTGCTCGCGGTAGCGCCGGTCCCACATGGGACCAATCGCCTCAGGGTTGTGACTGTTACTCATGAGTGTCCTCACTCTCTTCGTTATTGATGACGTTCTCGTCCGCGCAGATTCCCTCGCCCCGCTCCAAGTGCCCGAGCAGTTCGCTGAAAAGTTCGTACTGGGCCGAGGACAATTGCTCGCGCAACGTGCTCTCCTGGTGCTGGACGAACTCGTCGAGGCGGTGCATCAACTCAGCACCGCCGCGCGTCAGCGACACCACGCGCACGCGCCGGTCGTCCTCGCGCGTCGACGTCGCGACCCAACCGTGCGCCTCGAGCTCATCGACGCATCGCTTGACCGCCATGGCGTCGAACTTCAGCGTTCGCGCCAGCGCACGTAGCGCTTGACCGGGGTGGTCTCGGGTCGCGCGCACGATGGCGGCCTGCGGCGGGGTCAAGCCCAGGGTTTCCAACTCCCGCGCCCAACGTTCGCGGCGCACGCGCACCAGACGGCTCAGGCGAAATCCGACGCTCTCTTCGAGACCGATCCGCCGGACAGCGCGCGCGCCGTCTTCGGCCGGGATTGGCGCAGCGATGCGCGCCGTCGGGGCGATGGTGGAATCGGTCATGACGACAGTGTAGCAGAGATTGTAACAAGTGTTACAATCTCTCCGGTCGGCATACCTTAGTAGAAAAACCTTGTCATAACGTCTTTCCTACGATGAATCACCCTCCGAGTTTCGAAGACGACGCCGAAAACTCCAGGATGAGTTGACCACTAGGGGTCTCACGAACGTGGTGTCGGGATCGGATCCGGGTCGCCGGTGCGGCGGTCGATGGGGTTCGACCGAGGCCTGGGGTAGGTGGTGACGCGAGCCCGACCACTTGGCCGGCGGCGCCGAGAGCCGATCGGTCAGGTGATACATCGACTCCTCGTAGTTCACGCGCCACCCGTGAAAGTCCGGCCACGCCTCTGCGGCCGTGCGCTCCATGGGGAAACCCACGCGGGCCAACATGGCGACCGCCTCGTCGAACTCCGCGAAGGTGAGCTGGATCGGCTCATCGGGTCGAGGATCGAAGTTCACCTCCCAGCCCAGTGACGTGGCGATGCGATTGGTCAACGTGAAACCCATGCGCAGCACCAGACGAGCGTGCGAGGGCGCCGCCGAGGGCGCGAGACTGAGTTGCATCGCCGCCGCGTCGAGAACCGCGAGTAACCCCAGCATCCACGACAGCCAAGGCTCGGGTGAGCGAAAGAGGAGCAGGATCGGGTAGGTGCTGTGACTCTCGGCGACGTCGGCGGCCCAGGTCTCCCACTCCTTGTAGAGATCGGGGAGGGTGTCGAGGATTCCCACGAGTTGATGGCGCGCCAACAGTTCGGGTCCCCACGCCGGCGCGCCCGCGCGACTCTCGAGCATCGCCACCAGTGCTTCGCGTCGGCTGAAGGCGCTGTAGAGCGTGGGCAGGTACGCGATCTGCAGGGCGACCACGATCACCCAGGTGGCCCCGGCCCAGATGTCGATCGCGGTGTTGGCGTGGCCGCCCACGTGAATGGTGCCCACCGTGAACAGCGCCGTGAGCGCCTGTTCGAACCCCCAGACCCAGGAGTGCGTGGTCGGCATCAACATCAGGCCAAAACCCAGGACCAACGAGGCGGCCCAGAAGAGGACCTGACCCATCAGCGCCACCGGCGCGGTGGGCGCCAGGATGGCGTCCTTCTTCTCGTAGGTGCGCACCACTCGTGAGAGTCCCACGAAGACCAGTCGCACCGTCCGGTTCACCACCAACGTGAGACGTTCGATCCCGAAGGGCTGTCGGGGCAGGACCAGCACGAAGAGCGTGCCGGTGAGGGTCGTCACGACGACGATGAGTCCGACAATGAAGGCGAGGACGTACACCCTTCTCCCGTCGATTGCGCTCAGCGACGCGTCGACCTTCGCGCGTCAGCGCCATCGTAGACGCGACGCCTCAGCGAGTCACGAGCGATTCACGCCGCGGACCCCGGGACATTCCCCGACGAGTGACGTGATGCTACGCCACGTCACTCGTCACGACACCCCGGTTGATTCAGTGGTGGCCGCTCTTGAGCGAGCGCCCGAAGAGGGGCGCGAGCAGACAGACGTTGGCCATACCCGCTACCAGGGGGATCACCCCGATGATCGAGAGAGTGATCCAACCGCCGCCCCCGACGAAGCCAATGATGATGAGAACGATGCCCGCCACCACTCGTGCCACGCGTCCCGTACTTGATCCCAGCCAATCAATAATGTTCATCCGCTCTTCTCCTTCGTCTCGGTGTCGGTCGTTCACCCACTTGATGCACACCCTGACGCGAATGTATACCCCCAGGGGTATACATTCAAGGTGTCGAAGGTCCCATATCTCCTGACACCGCGGCCCGTCAGGCGCGACGCGACCCCGTCGCAGCGGTCCGCGCATCTCCACGGCGCCCGGGTGGTCACCGCGGCCGGGTCGACGAGCACGAGGGTTCGCGACCCTTGCGGGTATGGTGACACCCAGTGGCCACGCACATCGAGATCTACGCGGACATCTGGTGCCCCTTCGCGCACGTCGGGTTACGCGCCGCGCGACGCGAACGCGAGCGCCTCGCGCGTGTCGACGTGGTGTTCGTCATTCGACCCTGGCCGCTCGAACTGGTCAACGGCCGAGCCCTGGATCCCCTCGTGACGGCCCGACACGTGCGCGAGTTGCGTGAGCAAGTGGCCCCCGAACTCTTCAGCGATTTCAACGTCGGCACCTTTCCCACGACGACGCTGCCGGCCCTGTCCCTCGCTCTCGCCGCGGTCGAGCAGGACCCCGCCACGGGCGAGAACGTGAACTGGGCGTTGCGTGACGCCCTCTTCGAGGAGGGTCGCGACATCGCCGACGTCGCTGTACTCGAGAGCATCGCCCATCACTTCGGTGTCCACCCGCGCTGGGCGTTCGACACGTCCAGTGTCGAACTCGAGTGGCGTCGCGGCCAAGAACGCGGGGTCCAGGGATCGCCCCACTTCATGTGCGCAGACCGCGACGCCTTCTGTCCCGCCCTCGACATCTCACGCAACGAGACCGGCGACCTCTCACTGCACGCCAACGTCGACGGCCTCCACGCGTTCCTCGACGCCTGCCTGGGTGGTGACGAGAGCTGAAGCCCACATCGCTGACGGTGAGTCGACCAGGGGGTACACCGTCGAGGCTTCGCGTCGGGTACGTTGACAACGTGACCGAAATCTTGCCCCCCATCGCGGTGCTCCTGAAGGAGGCCCGCGACGCCTACGGCGTGGTCATCGGTCGCGAGGTCGCGCGCAAGGGGATGGCGGCCCTGCCGCCCTACGGCGCCTTCGTGCTGAGCGCCCTGCACCACGGCCTGTCGCGCGAGGAGATCATGCACCAACACGACCAGGCGCACGACAAACACCGCGCGCTGGTCGGGCTCATCGCGGCGGGTTACCTCAGTGACGACCCCGATGGCCTGCACCTCACCACGTCGGGCCGCGAGTGCGCCCACGCCGTCGCCGACGCCAATGCCGCCTTGACCACCCACCTCAATCAAGCACTCGGCGACGAGGGCTACGCCCACTTCATCCTGGGCCTGATGACCTTGATCGACGTAAAAGAGGACGTCGAGGAGCAGTAGGGTACTGTCGCGTCGCAAACCTGCTCACCCAGATGACCAATGCCCCTACTGCTCAGGGGTGCTAACTCACGTCATCGACCCGACAGAGATATACAGTGACACAGGTCCACGAATCCGCGACGGGATGAGGGGCCGGTGACGACTTTTATCAGGGGGACGTTCGGTGCAACCAACGAATGATCAAGATCCCAACTATTTTCATCAGGTAGTTGACTGTCAGTGGGCGTGTCCCGCCCACACCGACGTGCCAGGCTATATCCGACTCATCGCCCAGGGTCGCTTCGACGACGCCTACCTGCTCAACCGCGAGTCCAACGTCTTTCCCGGCATCCTGGGACGAGTCTGTGACCGCCCCTGTGAACCGGCGTGTCGCCGCACCCGCGTCGACGGCAACCCCGTCGCCATCTGTCGCCTCAAGCGCGTGGCGTCGGACCTCAAGGGCGACATCGCCGCGTCACTGCCCACGGCCCCCGAGGTGAAGAACGGCAAGCGCGTGGCGCTAGTGGGGGCCGGTCCGGCGTCGCTGACGGTGGCCAACGACCTCGTGCCCCTGGGCTACGACGTGACGATCTTCGAGAAGTACGACAAGGCCGGCGGACTGATGCGCGTCAACATCCCCGAGTTCCGCCTGCCCACCGAGGTGCTCGACGCCGAGACCCAGGCCATCATCGATATGGGTGCCACGATCCACTACAACTCGCCCGTCGACTCCATGCGCGAGCTCCTCGACCAAGACTTCGACGCCATCTTCGTCGGCGTGGGCGCCCCCAAGGGCAAGGAACTCGAACTGCCCGGGCGCCACGACGACGCCGACGCCCACATCCACATCGGGATCGAGTGGCTCAAGTCGGTGGCCTTCGGCCACATCGAATCCATCGGTGAACGCGTCCTCATCATCGGCGTCGGCAATACCGCGATGGACTGCTGTCGCACGTCGCGGCGTATCGGTGGCGTGGACGTCAAGGTCATGGCGCGTCGACCGCGCGAGTACTTCAAGGCCTCGCCCTGGGAACTCGACGACGCCGAAGAGGAGAGCATCGAGATCACGGTGAACCACTCGCCCCAGCGATTCGTCATCGACGAGGGCAAGTTGGTGGGCATGGAGTTCGACGTCGTCGAATGGGACGAGGGTGCGCGTCACTCGCGCGTGCGCGAGACGGTCGTCATCCCCTGCGACGACGTGATCTTGGCCATCGGGCAAGAGAACGCCTTCGACTGGATCGAGCGGGACCTGGGTATCGAATTCGGCGAGTGGGAGACCCCCGTGCTCGACGAGGTCACCCTGCAGTCGACGTTGCCGCACGTCTTCTTCGGGGGCGACGCCGCCTTCGGCCCCAAGAACATCATCTGGGCCGTCGCCCACGCGCACCAGGCGGCCATCTCCATCGACCAGTTCTGTCGCGGTGAGGACGTCGCACAACGTCCGCCCCTGGGCATGACCCTGGCGAGTCAGAAGATGGGCATGACCGAGTGGAGTTACCACAACGAGTACAACCCCTCCCCGCGCCAGCAGATGCACCACGTCGAACTCACCCAACGCTTCGCGGCGCTCGACCTCGAGGTGGAGCTGGGCTTCGACGCCGAGCAGACCGCTCGCGAGGTGCAGCGCTGCTTGAACTGCGACGTGCAGACCGCCTTCAAGGCTCACCTGTGCATCGAGTGCGACGCCTGCATCGACATCTGTCCGGTGCGCTGTCTCACCATCACCACCAACGGTGACGAGGCGGACTTGCGCACGCGGCTCAACGCGCCCGCGGTCAACGCCGAACAGGCGATCTACGTCTCGGCTCCCCTGCCCCAGACCGGACGCGTCATGGTCAAGGACGAGAACGTCTGCGTGCACTGCGGACTCTGCGCCCAGCGCTGCCCGACCGCCGCCTGGGACATGGAGAAGTTCGAGCTCGACATCCCCTACGCCGGCCAGTACGACATCCTGGGCAAGTCCCGCACCGACACCATCCTCTCGAGGAGTTGACATGACCACCACTCTCCCCCAGCGCCACGAGAGCGACGCGGCGAACCCCAAGGTGAACAACTTCGCCCTCAAGCTCGCCAACGTCAACGGCACCGGCTCGGCGAGCGCCAACTCGCTGTTGATGCAGGCGATCTTTCGCATGGGCATCCCCGTCTCGGGCAAGAACCTCTTCCCCTCCAACATCCAGGGACTACCCACGTGGTACGAGATCCGCGTGAACAAGTGGGGCTTCACCGCGCGGGCGCTGGACTACGACTTGATGGTGGCGATGAACTCCCAGACCTACGCCGAGGACATCGCCGAAGTCGCCTCCGGGGGCTACCTCCTCTACGACTCGTCCTGGCCCCTGGACGCGGGCCTGGCGCGCGAGGACGTGACCTTCCTCGGGGTGCCGCTGGCCAAGATGTGTCTGGAGAACTTCTCCTCCTCGCGCGAACGCGTCCTGATGAAGAACATCGCCTACGCCGGCGCCCTGGTCGCGCTGCTCGACCTCGACCTCGACGTCATCGCGACGCTGCTGACCGAGTCCTACTCGCGCAACGAGAAGCTCCTGGCCTCGAATCAAAAGGCGCTGCGCCTCGGCTACGACTACGCGCGCGAGAACTTCGAGTGCCCCCTCGAGTTCCACGTGGCCCCCATGGACGAGACCGCGCACTCGATCCTGATCGACGGCAACACCGCCAGTGCGCTGGGCTGCCTCTACGCGGGGGCGACGGTGGCGGGGTGGTACCCGATCACTCCGGCCACCGCGCTGATGGACAACTTCACCGCGTTGTGCGCCAAGTACCGACGCGAACCCGTGGACTCCGTCATCCCGGGCGGCCCGAACTCGTACCAGAACAACTACCTCATCTTGCAGGCCGAGGACGAGATCGCGGCCATCGGCATGGTCCTGGGCGCCTCGTGGAGCGGAGCGCGGGCCTTCACCTCCACGTCGGGACCGGGCATCTCGTTGATGAGCGAGCTCCTCGGACTGGCCTACTACACCGAGATCCCCGCGGTCATCTTCGACGTCCAGCGCACCGGACCCTCGACCGGCATGCCCACGCGCACCCAGCAGGCCGACATCTTGCTCTGCGCCTACGCCAGCCACGGCGACACCAAGCACATCTTGTTGTTCCCCGCCAACCCCCACGAGTGCTTCGAATTCGCGGTCACCAGTTTCGACCTCGCCGAGCGCTACCAGACCCCGGTCTTCGTCCTCAGCGACCTCGACATCGGGATGAACGACTGGGTGGTGCCCGAACTGACCTGGGACGACGACTTCGTACCCGATCGCGGTCGCGTCCTCGACGATCGCGACCTGTCCGAGATCGTCGAATTCTTCCGCTACGCCAACGCCGACGAGGACTTCGTCACGGCGCGCACGGTGCCCGGCTCGGCGGAGAAGGGCGCCTACTTCATCCGCGGCTCGGGCCACGACAAGTTCGGCAAGTACACCGAGGCCCCCGCGGACTACCAGGAGGTGGTCGACCGCCTGAAGAAGAAGCACGCCGCCGCCGCCCACTCGGTGCCGGCGCCCCTCGAGATTCGTCGCCCCGGGTCCAAGGTCGGCATCATCACCCTCGGCAGTTGCGACCTCGCGGTGCGTGAAGCCATCGAGGAGCTGAGCGCGCTCGGCGTCGAGTGCGACTTCCTGCGCGTGCGCGGGTTCCCTTTCGCGCCGCGCGTGCGCGAGTTCGTCGAGGGCCACGAGCACTGCTTCGTGGTCGAGCAGAACCGCGACGCCCAACTGCGATCGCTCATCGCGCTCGAGACCGAGGTCGACATCAATCGAATGCACCCCGTCGTGCACTACGGGGGCTTCCCCCTCTCCGCCGTCCAGGTCGTGCACGCCGTCACCGAGAAGTTGGAGGTCCCCTCGTGAGCTCACCCACCAAGCCGCTGATCCCCCTGGCGGTCCTGCCCAAGAACGAGTTGGGGCTGACCGTGCGCGACTACGAGGGCGCCATGTCCACGCTGTGCGCGGGGTGTGGCCACGATTCGGTCACCGCGGCCATCACTCAGATGTTCTTCGAACTCTCCCTGCCCCCACGCGACATCGCCAAACTCTCAGGGATCGGCTGCTCGTCGAAGACCCCGACGTACTTCGTGCGCGGTGCGCACGGCTTCAACTCCGCGCACGGACGCATGGCCACCATCGCCACCGGCGCCAACGCTGCCAATCGTGAGCTCACCTACATCGGCATCTCGGGCGACGGCGACTCCTTGTCGATCGGCATTGGACACCTCGCGCACCTGATGCGACGCAACGTCAACATGGTCTACGTCTTGGAGAACAACGGCGTCTACGGCCTCACCAAGGGCCAGTTCTCGGCCTCGGCCGACATCGGCAGTCGCTCCAAGCGCGGAGTGCCCAACGTCGTCGCCCCCATCGACCCCATCATGTTGGGCCTCTCCATGGGCGCCACGTTCCTCGCGCGCAGCTTCTCGGGCGACAAGGCGCAGTTGATCCCCCTCTTGAAGGCCGCGGTCGCCCACCAGGGCCTCGCCCTCATCGACGTCATCTCGCCGTGCGTGACCTTCAACGACCACGAGGGCTCCACCAAGAGCTACCGCTTCATGCGCGAGCACGAGGTTAAGGAGATCGAGACCGACTTCGTCCCCTGGCAACAAGAGATCTCGATGCCCCACCAAAAAGACGACGCGCGTGAGGTGATCATGCACGACGGTTCGGCGGTGCGTTTTCGTTCAGTGCCCGAGGGTTACGACCCCCACGACCGCCAGAAGGTCGAGGAGTACATCCGCGAGCGCCACGACCGCGGCGAGATCGCCACGGGCCTGCTCTACGTCAACGAGAACTCCTCGGACGTCCACGAGATGAACAACACCCCCGAGATCGCGTTGGCGAAGGTCCCCTTCGCCAAGCTCTGCCCGGGTTCGTCGGCATTGGCGAAACTACAAGAAGATTTCCGTTAAGTAACAATCCCTTAAGGGCTGGCCGTCCACGGCGCGGTCACGACCATAATGGGTGCGTGAGACAACTTCGCGAACCGACAATCCTCGTGGTCGCGGCCCTGCTGATGGCGATCCTGGTCCCGACCACCGCCTCCTTCGCGAGCACCAATCACCCGGTCAACGGACCCTGCGGGGGGTCGCTCACTCGTCAACCCACCCACGTGGTGTGGATCGTGTTGGAGAACGTCGGTTACTCGGTCGTGGGATCGCCCAGCGCCCCCTACCTCAACTCGCTCGTCAAGAGTTGCGGATTGACCACGAACGACGACGCCGTCACGCACCCGAGCCTGCCCAACTACATCGCCCTCACCTCGGGTTCGCCCCAGGGCATCAGCGACGACAACGAGCCGAGCTCGCACCCCTTGGGCGTCGCCAACATCTTCTCTCAACTCCAGGGCAACTGGCGCGCCTACAACGAGTCGATGCCCACGCCGTGCGACAGGGTCACCAGTGGTCAGTACGCCGCGCGCCACAATCCCGCGGTCTACTACACCAACCTGCCCTCGTGCGCGCGCAACGACGTGGCGCTGCCGGGTGTGCTCAACCTCTCGGCCGCCTTCACCATGATCACCCCCAACGTGTGCAACGACATGCACAGTTGCCCGGTGGCCACCGGCGACGCCTGGCTCAAGAAGTACGTCGCGAAGATCGTGGCCAGCGCGCAGTACCGGGCCAAAGCGCTCGCCCTCTTCATCACCTTCGACGAGAACACCCAGGCCACCTCGAACCGGGTCCCCACCGTGGTGGTCGCCCCCTCGGTGCCGCGCGGACTGCGTGTCGCGACGCACTTCACCCATTACTCACTCCTGAAGACGACCGAGACGCTGCTGCACCTGCCATGGCTGGGTGGCGCGCGTAGCGCCACGTCGATGCTGACGTCGTTTCACCTCTAGCGAGTCGCGCGACTCCCGCGAGCACCCGACGCCTCGAAGTGGGCTTGCCGGTCTAGTTGGTTCGGGCGTAGAGAGCGACGTCACGGTGCGCGCCAGCGCGCCACGATCTCTTCACCATGACGCCCTCGCAGTGGAAGCCCGCGCGCTCCGCGAGCGCCCGTGACCTCGAGTTCTCGGCCTCGATGAGCAACTCCAGTCGAACGACACCCACACTCTCGGCCGCCCAGTCGCTCAGCAGATGAAGGGCGCGCGTCGTGACCCCCGTGCCCCGAGCCGGGAGCGACGTCCAGTAGCCCGCTTCGGCTACGGCGCTGCGCGTGTCGACGATGTCCATTCCGACGCAGCCGAGCAGGTCCCCGGTCGTGGCGTCGACGACGGCGAAGTGTGCGCCGTCCTCGTTCTGCCATTTGCTCGGTGCGTACACGCCCACGAAGGTTTCGGCGTCGGTGAGCTCGTAGGGAACGGGCACGTTGGCCCACCGCTGGATGTCGGGGTCCTGACAGGCGCCCCACACCCACTGCGCGTCGTCACCGCGCCAGGGACGCACCTCGACGACGCCATCGCCCAAGGTGGGCTGGTCCCCGCCCCAGCGCATGGACACGCTCGTCGTCATCTCGACACCATACGCGCCACCCGGTGTGGAACTAGGTAATTGGCTACCGGTGAGGGCCGTCGCCTTCGACGCCCCTCACCGGTAGCCGCACAAGTATCTCGACGCGATCAGTGCGCGACGACCACGGTGTCAGTGGCCTCGTGCACGGGCGCACCCGAACGCAAGATGAGGCCCGCGATGACGGCCCCGCCCAGGAAGATGTACGCCGACACCGTGAAGGACGTGGTGTAACTGTGCACGGCGGCGGCCTTCTCATTGAGGGGATTCACGGCCCGACCCACCATGTAGGAGGTCAGCGCGCTCGCGGCCAGGGTGTTCAACAGGGCCGTGCCGATGGAGCCGCCGATCTGCTGGGAGGTATTGACCAGGGCCGAGGCCACCCCCGCGTCGTGAGGCGCGACGCCCAGGGTCGCGGTGTTGTAGGCCGGGGCGAAGATGAATCCCATCGCCAGGCCGATCACGATGAGCGGCAACAACACGCCGCCGGTGTAGGTCGAGTGCACGTCGAGTGCCGAGAGCCAAAACAATCCGGCCGCGGCCATGGTCATGCCCAAGGGGATGAGCGGGCGCGGTCCGAACTTGGGCAGCAGCTTGATGTTGGAGAGCTGCGCGGTCGTGGTCAAGGCGAAGATCATCGGCAGGAACGCCAGTCCGGTCTTGACCGCGGAGAAGCCCAGTGAGACCTGCAAGAAGTAGGTCAAGAAGAGGAACATTCCGAACATTCCCACACCCGCCACCAGCATCGCGAAGAGCGATCCCCCGCGGTTGCGGTCCGCCAAGACGCGCATCGGGAGCAGGGGGAACTTGGTGCGGGTCTGGACGAAGAAGAAGTAGCCCAACAACACCGCGGCGACCACGAAGGAGCCAATTGTGTAGTGGTCGTGCCAGGACGTGGTCTCGACGTGACTGAAGCCGAACACCAGGGCGAAGAGACCAATGGTCACCGACAAGACGCCCTGGACGTCGAGGGGGTCGTGGTCCACGCCGCGGTCTCGCTTCAACAGCGCCATCGAACCCGCGATGGCGACGCCGGCGAAGATCAGGTTCACCAGCAGCGTCCAACGCCACGAGGCGTAGGTGGTTAGCACGCCGCCCAGGATGAGACCGATCGCCCCGCCGGCGCCGGCCACGGCGCCGTAGATGCCAAAGGCCTTACCGCGTTCGCCCGGATCGGTGAAGGTCGTCGTCAACAGGGCCAGCACCGCCGGCGCCAACAACGCGCCGAAGACACCCTGGATGGTGCGCGCGCTCACGAGCTCGGTGAAGTTCTGCGCCGCGGCCCCGCCGGCGGAGGCGAGGGCGAAGCCCGCCAGGCCGATCATCAAGGCGTACTTCCTACCGATGTAGTCCGAAACACGCCCGCCCAGCAGCAACAGACTCCCGAAGGCCAGCGAGTACGCGGTGACGATCCACTGGCGGTCGGCGTTCGAGAAGTTGAGCGCGTGCTGGGCGGTGGGCAACGCGATGTTGACGATGGTGCCGTCGAGGATGACCATCAGCTGCGCGATGCTCAACACCGCGAGGATCCACCAACGCTGCCGGTGCGCTCGCTCGTTCTCGCTCTCTGGCTTGGCCACTGGTGCCCCCGTCTCTTCGTACTCGGCGATCTCCACGATCATTCTCCCTCAAAGGTTAACTGGAGTCATTCGCTCCGCTTAAGTATCACTATAGCAATATGTGGAGGAGTTCGTTCCGCTTGAACCGGAATCACGGTACACTTGCTACGGGAGCACCAATGAGCATTCAGTCTGAACCACGCGAACGTCCGCTGCGCGCTGACGCCGAGCGAAACCGCACCAAGATTCTCGCCGCCGCCGCCCAGGTCTTCGCCGAGAAGGGACTCGAGGCCACGTTGGACGAGGTCGCCGCGGCCGCGGGAGTGGGCGTGGGCACGATCTATCGCCGCTTCCCCGACAAGGAGGCCCTCATCGGGGCGCTGTTCGACAACGCCGTCGACGAGATTGCCAATCTGGCCAGTGCGGCGTCGGCCCGGGACAACTCCTGGGAGGCCCTGGTCTGGTTCCTCGAAGAGGCCCTGCAACGTCAGTGCGCCAATCGCGGACTGCGCGAGGTGGTCGTGGAATCCACCTACGCCGCGGATCGCATCGAGGCGGCCAAGTGTCGGATCACGCCCGCGATTGGTGTGCTGGTGGAGCGCGCCCAGCGCGACGGCTACCTGCGCGCCGACGTCGTCAGTGCGGATTTCCCGATCATGGAGATGATGATCAGCTTTCTCGGGAACATCACCGCCGCCGTGGCCCCCGACCTGTGGCGACGCTATTTGACCATCCTCCTCGATGGTCTCATGACGTCGCGTGACGGGACCAGCCCGCTCTACGAGATACCCGGGGACACCTTGATGAGCGAGGCGTTGCGTTCCGCTCACCGCCACGCGCACCGCGGGTGAGTTGATCGAACGTTCTGGACGTCGCTGGGGGAGCCGCGAAGGCTACTTCCACGTGACCCCGGTCAGTTCCTCGGAGACTTCCCACAGGTGAGCCGCGAGTTCGACGGCAAGTGCCCGGGGTGAGGGCTCGACGATGGTGGGCGTCCCTCGAAGTTGGCCCAGTCCGCGTGGCCCGAAATACTCACCCCCGCTGAGTGCGGGCAACGTCGCCGCGCAGAGCTGGGGCAGTGCACCACGCTGGGCGCTCTGGGCCAACAGGCGAGTGCTCAGTGCCGCCCCCCGGGCCATGACTCCTGTCGTCGACGACGACGCGGTGAAGAGGTTCGTATTGGACCAGCCCGGGTGCGCGGCCACGGCGATGAAGGGCCACCCGTGGTCGCGGCGACGTCGCTCAATCTCCTCGGTGAAGAGCATGTTGGCCAACTTCGAATCGCCGTAGGCGCCGCGCGAGGAGTAGGGCGACTGCCCGAGGCAACGTCGGCGAATCTCCTCGCGCGAACCGTCGCCTAATGTGCCATAGCGCTGGTAGAGACTCGAGACCGTCACCAGTCGATCGGTGATGAAGTCCTGGAGCAGCCCCGCGAAAGCGAAATGACCGAGGTGATTGGTCCCCATCTGCAATTCGAATCCGTCGGCGGTGAGTTGATAGGGCGTCCACATGACCCCCGCGTTCAAGATGACGACGTCGTAGGGTTCGCTCACTCGCGCCGCCGCCGCGCGCACGCTCGACAGATCGGTCAGATCCATCGCGAGCACGTCACTCGCGCCGCCGGTCGCCACGATGTCGCGGGCCTTGTCGGCGTTACGTGCCGTGAGGGTGACGTGGGCACCCAGGGAACGCAGCACCCGGGCCGTGGCCTCCCCCAATCCGCTGGTACCACCCGTCACCAAGTAACGCCGCCCCCGCTGTGACGCGATACTCGCCTCGTCCCACCCTCGACCAATCTCGCGTCGATCTGCCATCGATGTTCCTCTCGCCGTACCGTCGTGGTAATTCTGCACCCTCGGAGTCGAACGATTTGCCAACGCGCCGGTCACGCCGGTCGTCGTAGTGACCGGGCCCCTTATCAACTCATGGCCCCTCCCAGGATCGAAGGTGGGGACCCTCGGCGACGGGGTGAACGCCATCGCGTGGCGACGACGAGTTGAAGAGTACTGTCGAAGAACATTGTCGGCTCCAACGATGAGGTGAACGGATGAAGAAGATTCTCTTGAGCGCGGCCGCCCTGAGTGTGGCGGCGGTGCTGCCCACGCTCTCGAGCGCCGCCGCGAGCACTGCGACCACCCTGACGGGCATGACGCCGCGACAGGTCCTGGCGACCACGCTCCGGGCCGCCGCCGCCCAGAGGACCGCCGACTCGGTCGTTACCACCTCGACGCAGGGTCTCACTCTGCGGGCCGTCACCGAATCGGGACCCTCGTCGGGCATCGGCTACTTGAACGTCAACGGGCACCGTGGCGAGATCATCTACCTCAAGGGTGTCGTCTACGCCAGGTTTGACCCGGCGATCGTGAAATTCGAATTGAACTCGACCAACGCCTCGGTGGCGAACAAGTGGATCTCGATCACCAGGACGAGTCGTTACTACTCCAATCTCGCCGAGGGTGACACTCTGCCGTCGGTGCTGCAGGAACTCTCCCCCGCGGGCACGCTCAGTATGTCCACCACGTCCTTCAGTGGTCGAAACGTCATCGCGCTGACGGGAACGAGCAACGCCACCGTCGGCGTCCCCGGGGGTGTCCAAACGCTCTACGTATCCCCGAGCGCGCCCTTCTTACCGGTGGGAGGCGATATCCGCGCCATAACCTCGGGTGTCAGCATCGACCTCGTGATCCAAATGAAGAACTGGGGCGCGAAAGTCGACGTCCACGCGCCCAGCACGTCCACCCCGATCACCACGACGCCGCTCAAGTAGCCCCTCGTGATCCGTGATCCGTGATCCGTGGTCCGTAACCCGCGGCCGTGCTCGACGGGCGAGGTCGACACTCGAACTGCTCCGGCAGTGCGAGGAAGGGACTTCGAGTCGCGGCGTCCGGTTCGAGACCGACTAGTTTGAAGAGAAATTCCGGGGAGTTGCGCACATGATGAAGAGAATCCTGGTGGCGGCGTCCACCATCGGCCTGCTAGTGACGTTCGCCACGGGCGCGGGTGCCGCGACTCCCAGGTCCCTCAGCGGACTCACCGGCGCCCAAGTCGACGCCCTGGCGATCGCGCAGATGAGGGCCGCGGGGAGTTACACGTTGGTCGTGACCAGTACCGTCACGGGTCTGCACGCCACGTCGGTGACGTCGTCCACTCTCTACAGCGGCATCCGTCACGACGACATCAACGGCCAACTCGGCGAGAAGGTCTTCGTCAACGGCGTCGTCTACGTCCGCTTCACCGCGCCCATCGAGAAGATCTACTTCGGCAAGGTCATTGCGTCGCTGGCCAACAAATGGATCTCCTTCACCCCGCGTCAGCCCTTCTACAGTCTCTTCTCGACCACGATGTCGGAGAGCACGTTGGCGCCACTCCTGACGCTCAGGGGAACGCTGAACGTTTCGCTTCCCCTCACCTACGACCACCGCAACGTGGTGGCCATCACCCCCGCGGCCGGGTCGGCGAGCAGCCCCTCGGGAATTGCCGAGACCCTCTACGTCTCGAACACCGCGCCGTTCTTGCCCGTCGCGTTGGTCATCGACTCGCACTCGAGCGCTCCGAGCAAGACCCTGGAGACCGTCACGTTCAAGAACTGGGGTGTCCACGTCACCGTGAGGGCACCGCGCCACTTCACCGCGAGTTCCAAGTTCAAGTTGCCCTAGGGCCGGAGCTTTTCACTACGACTAGATGACGACTCGGGGCAGTGGGCGACCCTCGGACTATTCTCGTGGGACAACCTTTGCTCCGAGAAAGTCCCCATCCCAATGAAGAAGGCTCTATGCCTCATCGCCGCCATGACCCTCGTGAGCACGTGGGCGAGCGGCGTGGCTGGCGCCAGCGCCTCTTCGGCGACGAATCTCGCGAGCATGAGCGCCGCGCAGATCGTGAACTTGTCGTTGAAGAACGCTCGCGCCATTGGGTCCTGCACCGATACGTCCAAGGGCAGCGCCGCCGGGAACACCTTCGGATCCACCACGGTCTCGGGGGCGGTGCACGCGCAGGAGTCGAACTACTTCAACAAGGCGACCGGTCGGGTCATTCTTCTCAAGGGTCGCCTCTTCGTCAAGGAGAGCGCCGCTCTCCTGGCGCTGCAATTCACCACGTCCGACCCCAAGTGGGCGAACCGGTGGATCTCGGTCCCCGCGAGCAATGCCGCCTACGTCCCCCTGTCGTCGGGATTGCTCTTCTCAACGATGCTGAGCCAGGTCCGCCCGGCGGGCCCGCTTCGCAAGAGCAAGGTCGGCACGATCAACGGCGTTCGCGTCGTCGCCATCTCCGGCAGTGCCAACAGCGAACTGGGGCTGACCAAGAGTGTGGCGACGCTCTTCGTTTCAGCCAACGCGCCCTTTTTGCCGGTGGAGCTCCTGACCGGTGGGCGCTCCCAGGGCGTGCCCACCTCACTCACCGTCACCTTCTCGCACTGGGGCGAGCGCGTCGTGGCGAACGTACCCGGCGGCGCCATTCCCATCACGTCGACTGATCTGCGCTAGGAGCTCGCGATGACGCCACCTCACTCGATGCGCATCTCTGCGAGTCGACGCCCTCGCCGCGCGCGCCTGGGCGCCTCGCTCGTGGCGGCGCTGAGTCTGGTACTCAGCCTCGGCCCCGTCACGCGCGCGAGCGCCGCCACGCCCACCGCCTTCTCCTCTGAATCCGCTCACCAGATAATGGCGACGTCACTGGCCAACGCGCTCACTCTGGCGAGTTGCACGTCGTCCACGGCGACCAAAATCTCGGGACAGGCCTATTCGTCAGTCACCAATTCCGCCCTGACCACGGGGCAACAAACCCTCGTCATCGGCGACGCCTGGACGGTCGTGCGCGTGGTCAACCAGGTGGTCTACATCAAGGAGAACCTGACGGCCATGCAGGAGCAGTTCGGCGTCAGTGACCCCCCGGCGGTCAACCGCTGGATTGCGATACCGCGCACGAACTCCAACTTCGTGCGCTTCAACACCTACATCTTGTTGCCCTCGATGTTGAGTGAGGTGACGCCGGCGGGCGCGCTCAAGACCACCGCGATCACGACGGTCGACCACGTTCGAGTGGTGGGGGTCACGGGCAAACCCAACATCCACCTGGGTCTGGCTTCGGGCACCGAGACGGTCTACGTGTCGCTCGCCGCCCCGCACGTGCCCGTCGAGATGGTGGCCTCGGACATCGTGCAGGGCCAACGTGAGACCTTCGTCATCACCTACAGCAAGTGGGGCACGAATTATCACATCACCAAGCCCGGCCCCATCCTCCCGATCTCGTCAACGAAATTGCCGAACTAGGGATCGAAGGGTCGGCGTCGCGGTAGCGCGAGTCGTTCCCCAGCTATTTCTTGCGCGCCCAGGACTGTCGGTGTCCACACTCGGGGCAGGTCGATCGCGGTAGACCAGCCATGGCCTGTAGCGAGGACTCACAGTTCTCACAGCGTGTCGAGATCGAACCGCGCCCCGACCTGGGTCGTGACCACAAGAACGCCGTTCCGACGCCCAACACCCCCAGCACCAAGATGACGTCGCCCCCGACCTTGGAGAATGCGTCGACCCCGAGGAACAACGCGAAGTACACCCCGAAGATCAGCCACATCAGCGAGCGGCTCCTAATGATCTTGTCGACGAGCGGTGACGTCATCGGTGTTGCGTCTCGCTCCCTCGCGCTCAACGCGCGAGATCGGCGGGCGAGAACGCGGGTCCGTGACCCGGAATGATCGTGACGGGTCGACGGGCCAGCACCGCCGCGCGTGAGGATTCGAGCAGGTCCTGATCGACCGCGAGTGGGTCGACGTCGGGCCCCAGCACCGACCACCAGAGGTGCGTGCAGACCACCAGCCCCTCCTTGGTCTCGATCAACGTGGAGATGTCCTCACGGGTGTGCCCCGGGGTGTCGAGCAATGACACCGAGGGCGCCCCCTCGATCACGTCGGTACGATCATTCCAATTGTCGTCGAGGTAGATCGCCCACACGTCGTGGAATCGCGCGCGCCTAAACAGGGCCGCGTTCAAGGTGTGGTCGGGATGGTGGTGCGAGAAGATCACGTCGGTCACGTCGTCCTCGTGGAGACCGAGCGCGTGCAACGGGTCCAGAATCACGTCACGGCGCGCCACCATGCCCGGATCGACGACGATGACCGCGTCATTCTCGCGCACGAGCACCACGCTCGAAGCCACGCGCTCGTTGGCGTAGCCGTTGGTCAAGATGTCGACGGTGGCCGTCATGGTGAACTCCTCACTCGTTCTGGGGTGATGCTATCGCCCGTGGGGCCCCGTCCCTGTTGGCGAGACCTAGGTGACGCCCGACCTCGACCCCGCGCCAGTGCCGATTATCAACGACGTAGACTGGAGCGACGCCGTACGGAGACGTTCGTCTCGAAGGCACAAAGGGGTAGTGCATGAACGTGACGTCCTCCCCAGCGATTACTCCTCCGTGGCTCATCCAAGGCGGCATGGGAATCGCCATTTCGAACTGGCGACTCGCGCGCGCCGTGTCCAGTGCCGGTCAACTGGGCGTGGTCTCGGGCACCGCCATCGATAGCGTGTTCGCCCGCCGCCTCCAAGATCACGGGGTCGACGACGAACTCCGTCGCGTACTCGACCGATTCCCCGTGCCGGCCATCGTCGAAGACGCCCTGCACCGCTTCGGCGACGTGCGCCGGCGCGCCGGCACCCCCTACAAGAGTCTGACGATGCTGACCGAGCGCAGTCCCCGTCGCGCCTTCGACCTCGTGGTGCTCGCCAGTTTCGTCGAAGTGGCCCTCGCCAAGTTGGGCCACGGGGGCCTCGTGGGCATCAATCTGCTCACCAAGGTCCAGATCCCCACCGCCGCGTCCTTGTGTGGGGCCATCTTGGCGGGGGTCGACTACGTCATGATGGGCGCGGGTGTACCCACCCATATCCCGGGCGTCATCGACGACCTCTGCCACGGTCGGCGCACCACGCTCCCCTTCGCCGTCACGGGAGCCGCGAGTGACCACCCCGCCTCCTCGCTCACCTTCGACCCCACCACGTACCTCGGCGACACCTCGTCACTGCAACGTCCCCAGTTCGTGGGCATCGTCTCCTCGCACGTGCTGGCCACCGCCCTCTTCAAGCGCAGCAACGGACCGGTGGACGGTTTCGTCGTCGAGCGCCCGAGCGCCGGCGGTCACAACGCCCCGCCGCGCGGCACCTACCCCCTCGACGAGAAGGGCTCGCCCGTGTACGGCCCGCGCGACGAGATCGACTTCGACGTCGTCGCGGGACTCGGAGTGCCGTTCTGGATCGGTGGCGGCGTAACCTCGTCGGCCGACGTCACCGATGCCCTGGCCCTGGGCGCCGCCGGAGTCCAAGTGGGCACGATGTTCGCCTACTGCCAGGAGTCAGGCATGGAGCCAGGGTTGCGTCACCGCATCTTGGAGGACCTCCAGCACCATTCCCTGACGGTGTCGACCTCGGTCACGGCCTCCTCGACGGGCTATCCCTTCAAGGTGGTCGACGAGTCGGACACGATCGGTGACCCCGAGGTGTACGCCGCGCGCACGCGAAAGTGCGACTTGGGGTACCTGCGTGAGGCCTACCTCGACGAGAACGGCGCCACGGCGTACCGCTGCTCGGCCGAACCGATGACCATCTACTTGCGCAAGGGCGGACACGCCGAGGACGCCGAATCGACGACGTGCCTGTGCAATGGGCTCATGGCCACCTGCGGCCTGGCCCAAGTGCGACCCGACGGCTACGTCGAACCCGCAATCGTGACCAGTGGCGACCGGATAGAGGACGTCACGGTGATGCTCGAAGGTCGCGACGACTTCAGCGCCCAGGACGTGATCGACTGGCTGAACCCGGCGAACGCCCCCGACGGCGTCGATTCGCTCGTCACCCCGACCAGCACCGCCGGTGCGTCCTAGCCAATCGCGGGCGACACGAATGATACCCCTACGGGTATAGTGTTAACAGCGTTCCCGATACGCTAGGACGTACACAGCGAGGAGGCCGTTATGGCGACAAAAGAGATCACCACCGAGAACTTCGAGGAGGTCGTTGCGAACAATGACCTCGTGTTGATCGACTTCTGGGCGGCGTGGTGCGGTCCTTGTCGCAGTTTCGCGCCGACCTACGAGAAGGTCTCCGCGCTCTACCCCGACGCGGTCTTCGCCAAGGTGGACACCGAGGCCCAGCAGGCCCTCGCCGCGTCCTTCAACATCATGTCGATTCCCACGCTCATGATCATCCGCGATCAGGTCGTCATCTTCAGTCAGGCCGGCGCGTTGCCGGAGTCCGCGTTGGTGGACCTCGTGCAGAAGGCGGCCGCCCTCGACATGCAAGAGGTGCATCGTCAAGTAGCCGAGGAGCAGGCCGCGCAGACGACGACGGCCTGATTCTCTCCCGCAGATAGCTTCCATCACCGCTAGGCCCAAGTACCCATATCGTCGATTTTCGCGTCGTCGCACCTTTCGCACCTGCGACACTGGAATCACGAGAAAGGTGTTGTCATGGAAGTTGTGTCGCAAGCGATCGTGGCGGAGCGTCTCGAGGCCCTGGCCCCCAACGAGCCGCGCATCGTCGTCTCGGGCAATTTCGCCACCCCCTGGGAGCTCGTGCACCTCGCCGCCGCCACCATCCCCGTCTTTCGCTTCTTCGTCTTGAACCCCCAAGCCGGCTGGCCTCGTCGCGAAGGGATCATCACTGAAACGCCCTTCGTCGGCGAGGGGGTCCGTTCCGACGACGACCTCAAGTACCTCCCCATGAGACTGTCCCTGGTACCGAGGCTCTTCGCCACCAGTCGCCCCCCGGACGTCGTGATGATTCAGACCTCGACGCCGCGCAATGGCAAGGTCTCCCTCGGCATCGAGACGAACCTGCTACCCGCCGCCATCGAGGAGGTGCGTCGCCGGGGCGGCCTCGTGATCGCCCAGCTCAATCGTCACATGCCCTACACCTTCGGCGACTCCGAAATCGTCATCGATGACGTCGACCTCGCCCTCGAGGTCGACGTCGCCCTCCCCTCGCCCGCCCAGCGCCGACCCGACGAGGCGGCGCTCATCATCGGCGAGAACGTCGCGTCGCTCTCGAACGACGGGTCGACCTTGCAGTTGGGGATCGGTCAACTCCCCGACGCGGCCCTGGACTGTATGCACCACCGCCGCCATCTGGGCGTCTGGTCCGAGATGGTCAGTGACGGCATCATGAAACTCGACCGTGCCGGCGCCATCGACGTGAATCGGGTCATGACCAGCACGTTCCTCTTCGGTAGTCCCGAGATGTACCAGTGGGCCGACGAGAACCCTCGCCTGGTGATGCGCCGCACCGAGGTGGCCAACAATCCCGCTCGCATCGCCGAACAGCCCGGCATGCTCTCGATCAACACCGCCCTGCAGGTCGACCTCTACGCCCAGTCCAACGCCAGCTTCGTGCGCGGACGGATCTACTCGGGCTTCGGGGGACAGCCCGACTTCGTGTCGGGAGCCCTGCACTCGCGCGGCGGACAGGCCGTCTTGGCGTTGCGCAGTTGGCACGACAAGTCCGACGCCTCCAACATCATTCCGCTCCTCACGAATCCGGTGTGTTCCTTCCAACACTCGGTCATCGTCACCGAGCAGGGCATCGCCCCCATCTTCGGATTCTCCCAGCAGTCCCAGGCTCGCTCACTCATCGATCACGCGGCACACCCGCGGGCGCGCGAAGAATTGTCGCGCGCGGCCCAGGAGATGTTCCTGCTCGGTTCGGACTGAGCTACCAGGCGTCGACCTCACGAGCTCCCTGGACGCAGATGCGTTCGAAGAGGTCCTCGTCGTAGGCGTAGGGCGATTCACTCACCGGCCAGTGCACCACGACTTCGTCGAAGCCGAGCGCGCGGTAACGCCCCGCCCAGTCGAGGAAAGATTCGTAGGAGACCATGGGTGACTCGTCGCCCTCGAAGTTCAGTAGCACGCGGTGCAGCGACCGCTCGTCGCGGCCGCGCCTCTCCATCTCAGAATTCAACCTCGTGACCTGCGCGCTCACCGCGTCGAAGGTGGGCGAGTCCGCGCGAGCGGCGGGGTCGCCGAAACTCACCCACCCGTCGGCCAACTCGGCGGTCAACGCCAGGGAACGCGGACCGAGCGCGCTGAGATAGAGCGGCGGTCGTGGCTGCTGCACGGGGCCGGGAATCTGTCGCGAATCGACCACCGGGTAGTGCGGACCGGCGAGGTTCGATCGAGGCTCGCGCAGCAAGTGTTCCAGCGCCCGGGCAAACTCCTCGAACCGCTCGTGTCGCTCGAGCGGCGACCACGGCTCGCGCGCCAACACGGTCGCGTCGAAGCCCGTGCCCCCCGCTCCGACTCCCACGATGAGGCGCCCACGCGAGATGTCGTCGAGGGCGATCAGGTCCTTCGCCAGTACCAGGGGGTGACGAAAATTCGGTGACGTGACGAGCGGTCCGAGTCGCAATCGTGAGGTCACGGTGGCCGCGGCCACCAGCGTCGGCACCATCGAGAACCAGGGTTTCTCCCGAAAGCTCCGCCACGACAGGTGGTCGTAGGTGTAGCCCGCGTGCAGGCCCCATTCGTCGGCGCGTCGCCAGTCCTCGCGCGCCAACTCCCAACGCTGGCTGGGCAGGATCACGACACTCAGTTTCACACTGCGATGCTAGGTCCCGCGTGGGACCCCTCGGATCTAGCGCGCCGAGAGCGTCACGAAGTCGCGCGAGTACCGTGTCTCGAAGAATCGCCCGGGGGTCTGCACCATCGTCGGAGTGAGGTCGCGTCCGTTGCCCGGTGTCGCGTAACCGGTCGCGGTGGCGGGTTGGTAGGTGGCGAAGACCGGCCAGAGCGGATTCATGTCGAGCACCATCGCGCGCACGGCTCCCGCGCGCACGAGGATTCGCGCCAGGTCCACGATATTCATCTCTCCTTCGACGTAGACCAGGGCCCCACTGGCGGTCACTCCGAGGGCCGAGCGCGGGGTGTCGATCATGTTGTTGAGCGAATACCCCCAACGCGCGACGTCATTGGCCTGCAGTCCGGCGACGGGCGCCCCGTAGTCCACCAGCAGCGTGAGGTTCTGGCGCACCGCGACCACGTTGGCGTTCATGCCGACGTCGCGCCCCCACTGTCCGACGGTCATAGAGCCGTCGCGGTAGATGACCAGTGAGGCGGCGCCGTTGAGTAGCGGCGCGACGAGATGACCCTCGCTCAAGTAGCCGCCGTGAGAGTCCTTCAAGAGGAATCCGCCGCTGAAGGCGGCCACCAGGGTCTGCGCGGCCGAGTGCGACACGGGGGCGGTGTACTTCCAGAAGAAACCGCCAGGACTGAGGCTGCCCGAATAGAGTCGCGCGTTCAAGAGACGTGGGTCGATCCACGCCACACCCGCGACCGTCGTCGGATTGTTGGGGGGTCGAATCGTCGTCGTGAAGATCGCGCTGTGACCCTGCACCGTGCGTCCCGCGGGGCGGTACACGCCCTCACCCGCGACGGCGGGCGCGATGAAGGGGATCAGGTTCGTGGGACTGCGCAGTGGCGTCAGCGCCACCGTGGACTGAGCGGTCGTTGGGGAACTCGTCGTGGGCACCGAGGACACGGTCGTGGTCGAGGAATTCGCCCTCGTGGCTCCGCTGGTCCCCCCGAGCGCCACGGCCACGACGCCGGCCGTGGCCAGCGTGGCGACGGTGAAGAGGCGGAGCTTCATCGCGTCGTCTCGTGGGCATCGCCCAGTGCGAGGTCGTGAGAGGTGAAATCAAATTGACGATCGAAGGGTGGAGGAAAGTTCACCGAGCATGTTTAGTTCGGGGCCCTAAGAACGAACTAAGACCCGTACGAAGATTTGTTGACAATCGGCGTGGGCACTCCGGAGTGCACGAATGTTTCGTCAGAAAATAGTCGCAACTATGAATTTTTATGCAACTCAGACTTCCACGTTCGCGGGACCGAACACGGCTCGAACTCCGCGGCGCGTGTCGTCATTTATGTCCCGGTGCGAACCGACCAATTCGACCATTCAGGCCGAGATATATCTCGAGATTTCCCAGTAATTCTCCCGATTCACTCCCCGTCGCTGGGTAGAATTCGAGAGTGCTGGCCACGTCCGTCCCACTCGTGTGGAAGATCGTCATCATTTTCGTCGCCGGGTGCGCCGCGGGCATCTCCAACGGCATCGCCGGTGGTGGAACTTTCCTCAGTTTTCCGACACTCCTCGCGCTGGGCATTCCTTCGCTCACGGCCAATATGTCGTCGTCGGTCGGCATCTTGCCCAGTACGTTCGGCGGCATTCGCGGATTTCGCCACGAACTCAAAGTTCACCGCACCTTGTTGAAGGAGCTCGTTCCCACGTGCGTCCTGGGTTCAGTGGCCGGTACGGTGCTCTTGCTGATCGGCAGCAATCACACTTTCTCCCAAGTCATACCCTGGCTGATCGGCATGGCCACGATCCTCTTCGCGGTCTCGCCGAAAGTGACCAAGCTCCTCGCGAAAATGGATCGCGCGAATGATCCCCACGCGGTGCGACGGCGTTCGCTCTTCGTGGGAATCTTCATCGCGTCGGTCTACGGCGGATACTTCGGTGCGGGGCTCGGGATCGTCTTGTTGGCGGTGATGGCCCTCACCCTGCCCTACGACATCAACGTCCTCCAGGGACTGCGCGTCGCGTTGTCACTGCTCATCAACCTCATCGCCGGGGTCGTCTTCATCATTCGCGGCCACCTCGCGTTGCAGGCGGTCCTCGTGCTTCTCGCGGGCGCGCTCGTCGGCGGTTGGCTCGGCACGATCCTGATCCGACGACTCCCACCCCGGTTCGTTCGCGCCCTGGTGATCACCATCGGCACTCTCACCACGGTGAAGCTGGCCCTCGGGGCGTAGGCTCGCGACTACTTCGAGTCGCGCAGTCGCCCGATCACGTCGTCGACCACGCCGCTGGTCGTGGAGTCGCCTCCCAAGTCGAAGGTACGAATGCCCTCGGCCGCCCCTTCGAGGGTGGCGTTGCGCAGTCGCGTACCGGCATCGCGGAAAGAGGTGTCGCCCAGGCGCGCGGCGGCCTGGTCGAGCAGGGCCGCGCTCGCTAGCAGCATGGCCATCGGGTTCGCCACGTTCTTACCCTGTAGCGACGGCGCGGTGCCGTGCGGCGCCTCAGCCATCGCGACCGTCGGACGCAGGTCCTCGTCGAGTGACAGCAACACCGATTCAGCACCCGCGATTGATCCGAACATCGCCAGCACGAGGTCGCTCAGGCAGTCGCCATCGCGGTTCAGCGCCGGGATCACCAACGTGCGATCGTGGATCTCGGTCATGAGGCCGGCGTAGGTGGTGTCGATCAACGCCGGGCGGTACGTTACGAGAGGGTGTCGTGCGGCCGCCGCGTCCATCTCCTCCTTGAGCATCCCCTCGTAGGTCGGCGACACGGTCCACTTAGGTCCGCCGTACACGAGACCGCCGCTGGCCTCAGCCGCCACGAAGGCGTATTCGGCCACGCTGCGACACACCGAGCGCTCGATCTTCTCGGTACGCCATGCGGTCTCACTGGCGAGGCCGGCGTCGCCATCGCGACCCTCGGCGGCTCCGTACGCATCTCCCACGGCCATGCGCACGACGATGATCGGGGTGTTGGTACCGACGACCGGCGGCGTCACGCCGGGAATTCGACGTCCCGTTCGCACGATGACCGAACCACCGATTCCCTCGCGCAGCAGTCGGTTGGGCGATCCCACCCCGCCGATCTCTGGCGGGGTGACGGTGGCGGCTTTGAGTCCCAGGCCGGCCTCCACCATCGCCGCGGCCGCTTCGCGCACGACGTCATTATTGGTCCGGCGACGACTCTCGAGCGAGAGGTCGTAGTTCACGAAGTGCAAGTTGACACCGAGTAGTTCAGGGGTCATGACGCGCAAGGACTCGACGAGGAGTTCCTGGCCGGTTTCGTCGCCGTCGCATACAACAATGGTGGCAGTGGGTTTGGTCACGAGGAGAAGTCTACGCGAGGAGTTTGCGGGGCTAGAGATCCGCTATTCCTTAGGCCGAGCCGCCGCGCCGCCACCCAAGAACGATTCGACGAAGATCGGATTGTTCTCCAGGTCGCTGGGCGCCCCTTCGAGAACGACACGCCCACCCCCGAGCACGTAGGTGTGATCCGAGATTCGCAGGGCTGCCTTGGCCCGTTGTTCCACCAACAACACCGTCGATCCGAAATTGGCGAAGCCGCGGATGTATTCCTCGAGCAATTGCGTCGCGACCATCGGGGCCAGGTTGGCCGTCGGCTCGTCGAGCACCAATACCGAAGGCGAGAGCATGAGCACGCGACCCATCGCGAGCATCTTGCGCTCGCCGCCGGAGAGTTTGCCGGCCTTACGCGTCATCATGACCTTGAGCCTCGGGAAGAACTCGAGCACGGCATCGATCCGCTCGTGGATCTCGCTGCGCTTGAGCAGGTAGCCGCCGATTTCGAGATTCTCCTTGACCGACAGCGGAGGAAAGACGTCGTCGATCTGGGGCACGTACCCCACGCCGATCTTGGCCACCTCTTCGGGCGGCATGTTGGTGATCGACGTGTCGCCCACCTTCACCGATCCTTCGAGGACCTTGACGACGCCGACGAGCGATTTGAGCAGCGTCGACTTGCCTGAACCGTTGGGCCCCACGATGGAAAAGACCTTGCCCGGGGTGGCCTCGATCGTGATGCCGCTGACGATGGCGCGACCGTCGTAGCCCGCCGCCAGACCGGTGGCCGTGAGAACCAGTCCCTTCTTTGAGAGTTCAACCGACAAGGTACGCCTCCACTACTTCTTGCTTCTGACGAAGTTCCGACATGGTGCCTTGAGCCAGGACTTTGCCCTCGGCGAGAACGATCACCGGATCGCAGAACGCGTCCATGATCGAGAGTTCGTGTTCGACCATCACGATGGTCATACCACCGCGGCACAGGTTGGTCAACTGGTCACCGATCCGGTGCGCCAGATTCGGATGCACGCCGGCCATGGGCTCGTCCAATAATAAAATCTTGGGCTCGGCGAGCAGTGCTCGCATAATCTCGACCAGTCGGCGCTGCCCACCCGAGAGTCCGCCGGCGTAGGAGTCGGCGTACTGGGTCAGACCGAATCCCTCGAGCAGTTCCTGAGCGCGCTCGATGTTCGCGCGGTCTTCCGCTCCCCAGTAGCGCTTACCGCGCATCGAGCCCACGAAAGTGTCCCCCGACTGGCGCGGGATGGCGCTGACGAGATTCTCGAGCACGGTGAGCTTCTTGAACTCACTCGCCAACTGGAAGGTTCGCACGATACCATTCAGGGCACGCTTGTTCGAGGGCATCGACGTAATGTCCTGGCCCTCGTAGAAGATCTGCCCCGACGAGGGAGGCAAGGTCCCCGCCAGCATCGCCAGCGTGGTGGATTTACCGGCGCCGTTAGGGCCAATCATGCCCGTCAGTCGACCTTGTTGGATGTCGATCGAGACGTCGGAGACGACGGTCACGCCATTGAAGACCTTGGTCAATCCCTTCGTCGAGAAGATCACGTGGTGATCATTGCCCGTCGGCTCGAGGTGCAACAACTTGTGCAGGTCGAGCTTGTGCAGGTCCCCGATCTTGATCAGGGCGTCGGATTCGTCGTCGGCCGCGGTCGGTACCGGCGCCGGCGCGTTCTTGTTGCCACTCAGGATCTGGCGCCTCTCGGGCAAGATGCCGTCGGGTCGGAACCACAAGAACAAGACGATGAGTAGACCTATTGCCACCCACTCGAGAGCGGGCACCAGTGCAGGGTTGCCCACCGGGGGCAAGTAGCGAGTGACCTCCTCGAAGCCCACCGGCACCAGAATTGCGCCGAGCACGGCGCCCTTGTGGTTGCCGGCACCGCCGATGATGATGGCGGCGAACAGGACAATGGTTTCGGCATACCCCCAGGCACCGGGCGCCCACAAGGTGATGAACTCAACCAGAATGGCCCCCGAGAGCCCCGCGATCATGCCACCCACGACCAACACGCTCATGCGCTGCATGCGCAGGTCCTTGCCGAGAGAGTCGGCCACGATGTCGTTGTCGCGCATCGCACGCAATGAACGACCGTAGGGCGACTCGGTGATGCGCTTGACGAGGAAGTAGGCGCCCACGGTGAGGATGACGGCGACGAGTCCATAGGCGAATTGGTAGCTCAGACCCTGGGGATTGAAGTGACTCTGGAACGGGGCGGGCACCAGTGAGATTCCCGCGGCGCCGTTAAAGAGGGGCACGTAGTTGGTCGCCAACAAGTTGAGCAGGACCGCCGACACCAAGAGTCCCACCGCGGCGAAGTCGCCGCGCAGACGCTTACCCACGATGAAGACGAAGGGCAACGCGAGCAGACCGCCCGCCAGAGCCGCCCCGATCCAGGGGAACGGCCACGGTAGGTGCCAACCCAATATGTACTTCTGAAACCCACCGTTGGAGGTGGAGGCGTTGGGCATCGAGAGAACGGCGGCGACGTAGGCACCCACCGACTGGAAAATAATGAAGCCGAAATTCGAGACGCCGGCCACGCCGAACTGCAGGCTGAGCCCCAAACACGCCATGGCGTCGACTGACGCGTACACCAGGATGATTGCTATGTAGTAGCCGTAGCTGGACATTAGTTCGTCTTCTCGCTTCCGAAGATTCCAAAGGGGCGGAACATCAACATCACAATCAGGGCAATGAACGCGATCACGTCCTTGTAGTCCGGATTGATGTAGGCGGCACTGACTTCGGTCGCGAGACCGATGGTGAGCGCACCGAACATGGCACCGTAGGGCTCGCCCGGGCCGCCCAGGAACATCGCCGCGAGGAGCAGCACGATATAGAGCTGAGCACTCGTGGCCTCGAAGACGCCCGCGTTCATAGCGAAGACCGTGCCCGCCAATCCGCACAGGGCACCGGAGATGAGCCAGGTGGTCGAAATGATGAACTGCGTCTTGATCCCAGAATTGCGGGCCAAGTTCTTATTGGCCGAGGTGGCCCGCATGGCCTTACCGAGGCGCGTGTACTTGAGCAGCCCATGCACACCCACTAGCACCGCGACGCAGATTCCCATCACGATGAGCTGAAGGCTCGACAGTAACAGCCCGGCGAAGTGATACTCCCGGCCCTGATTCTGGGTGAAGGAGACGTAACCGCCCCCGACGATCGCCTGAAGTCCGAAGGTTCCGATCAAGTCGATGCCCAACGAAACAATGACCACCGTGATCGGCGCGAGATTGCGCTTCTGGAACGGCGTGTAGACGAACCGATTGAGGAGCCAGGAGGCAATGGCCCCGGTGAGGACACCCCCGACGAGCGCGACCCAGGCGTTGACGCCGTGCTCGTTGACGTAGTAGGTCACGAACGCGCTGTTGATCATGATGGACCCGTACGCCAGGTTCAACACGTTGGTGACCGCGAACTGCATGGTGAAGCCGACCGTGGCGATCGCGAGAACCGCCGCCGATATCAGGCCGAACCCGAATGATGACATGAAGACACTCAAGGAGAATCAATGTTCCTTTACGAATCGAGAGTTATTCCTATGAACCAGTGCTGCGACAAGGAACGTCGAACTTGAAACCCACGCGGACTGGCGCCTTAGCGACGCGACGCCCACGACAACGTCGTTGTTGTCGTGGGCGTCGTCGCCCCCTACTAGAACGCCTTCAGGCTATTGAGGAGTGCTGGGTTCAAGGTGCCCGCGTTCACCGTGGTGCCCGCCGCCGTGTAGTGCATGTCCTCGAAGGCTCCGAACGAGGTGTGGAACGCATCGAAGTGATACGTGCCGCCCACACCCAGGTACTGAATCTTCTTGTGGGCCTTGAGCGCCGCCAAGCCGGCTGCGAAGGACGACACCACCTTGGCACCCGGCGCACCGGCCGTGATCGCCAAAATGTCGTTCTTGTAGACCGAGCCCGATGTCGAACCCGACATCACCATCGCCAGCGACGCGATGTTGATCGCGTCGTAGAGGTGGACCATGCCGGGCGCCTGCAGGAGTGTCGCCACGTTGCCGATTCCCTTGACTTTGCCCTTCTGCGCCAAGACCAACTTGGAGAACAGCGGGTACGCCGGCGTGTTACCGGTAGAAACCTGATTGTCCGCGTCGAAGTTCTTGATGAAGTTCTGGGTGCCCACGGCCTTGGTGATGCCCGCGAAGAACGTCGGGTCGATCATCGCCGAGGTGCCAATGATTGGAATCATCTTTTTACCGTTGAGCTGGTAGACCTCGCTCAACAGCGCCACGCCGGCCGCGCCCAGAGCCTCCATCATGATGACCTGAGGCTTGGCCGCGACGATGGCCTGAGCTTCGGACTGGAACGTGGTGGCGTTAATGTCGAGCGTCTGGTTCGAGACGATCTTCATGTTGCCGGCCTTGGCGATCGCCGCCTCGGCGGGAGCCACGAAGGTCTGCGAGCCTGCGTCGTTACCGAAAGCCAACGCGATCTTCTTGTACCCCTTGTTCTTCGCGATCGCGACCATCGCCACCGCGTCAGCGGCGTCCGGGGGCACGAGACGGAAGAAATACGGGAACTTGACCGCGTCGAACTCCGACTCGCCGGTCATGCAGAACGACACTGTCTTGTTCGAACCGAAGACCGGTACGACCGTCGAGGCCTCGTCCGAAGTGCAGCCAATGACGAACGCGATGTTCTTGGTAGTCGCGTACATCTGACCCACGGCGGGAACTGCGTCGGCGGGGTCACCACGGGTGTCCACCGTCTTGCAGTTGATCTGGTGGCCGAGCACCCCACCCACCAGGTTGATCTCCTGAGTCGCGGCAAGACACGCGGTCTCGTAGATCGGTCCGAGCGCGGCGTCGACTCCGGTGAACGGCGCGACGACCGGAATCGTCAAAGCCACTCCGGACGAGTGCGGTTGCGCGCTAGCGTGCGCCGTTCCCGGCAGTCCGACCGTGGCGCCAATGAGAGCCACTACGGCCACCAACAGCGTCAGCCTCTTGCGCATTCGCACGGCCGGAGAACCCGACCACGTCAAAGTCTTTCCATTCATGTATTCCCCCCTAGTTGTTTTGGTACTACTCACTGCACACAGCAGACTTAGAACGTCGACGTGTCCGCCTTCAACGGCATCCACGGCCAGTCCTCAGGAGCTCCCTCCTCAGCGACGATTTTGTTCGAGATGGCTCCTACCCCTTCGATGACCACCTCGATGGTGTCGCCCGGGTTAAGCCACACCGGCGGCGTGCGCGCGAAGCCCACACCCCCCGGCGTCCCACTCGCGATCACGTCGCCCGGACGTAACGTGGTGAACGAAGAGAAGTACTCGACGGCCCGCTGGACGCTGACGATCATGTCCGACGTGCGCGCGTCCTGCATCACCGTGCCGTTGAGGATAGAGCGGATAGCCACGTCGTTGACGTTGACCTCATCATTGGTCACCAATTCGGGTCCGATGGGCATGGTCCCCTCGAAGTTCTTGCCCGGCGTCCACTGCGTGGCGGCGCGCTGCCACTCGCGTGCGGAGCCGTCGTTCATCACCGAGTAGCCCAGAATCGCGTCGAAGGCGTTCTCGGCCTTGATGTAGCGGCCGCCCTTACCAATGATGATGGCGAGTTCGGCTTCGTAGTCCATCCGCACGCTCAAGGCGGGCTTGACGAAGTCGTCGAAGGCCCCAATGACGCTGCCCGCACCGCGCACGAATGACTCGGGCCAGGTCGGCACCGCTCGTCCACCCTCGATCGCGTGGTCGGCGTAGTTCACCCCGAGGCACAGGATGCGCGGAGGGTTCGGCGTGAGCGGCCCGAAATCGGTGCCCTCGTACTGCTGTCCCGCGAGTGACGTGACAGCGCGCGCGGCGTCGAGCGCGGCGTCGCCACCCTCGGCCAGACCGTTCAACGTCGCGAGCGACTCGTCGCCCGTCGCATCGGCGAGGTCCACGTACCCCTCACTGCCCTTGACGTGGAGTCGTAGGCCTCGCGAGGTCCTGATCGTCGCAAACCTCATTGGTTCCCCCCTGAATATTCAACCAAATTGGTTGAATTGGTCCTAACTACTTTCGCGAACTATAAGACGTATCGCAGGGATTGTCAAACACATCGCAAGAAAATTTTTGGATATTTCGTAATGTATTCGTCATATTGGTAGGATTGGTTGATATAGTGTCCCAATTACGCACCATTTCCACGGTGCGCGCCACGAGTGATTCATAACTTCACGGGAGGAAGACCATGACGACGGTGTCCAACGTTCAGATGCGCGGTGTGGCCGACGACATCTTGATGTCCGCCACACACACGGGACTGCGCAGTGGCCACCGTCTCCCCACGGAACGTGATCTCGCCCAGGCCCTCAAACTCTCGCGTACCACGATACGCAACGCCATGGCCCTCCTCGAAAGCGAAGGAGTGGTGTCGCGTGAGGTCGGTCGCGGCACGTTCCTGCGACGCGACCCTGACGTGGTGCTGGGCGTCGAGGTGAGGCACTCGCCCGCTCATTCGGTGGTGGGTAACGTCAGTCCGGCCGACGTGATGAACGCGCGTCTGCTGATCGAACCCGCGGCCCTCGCCGCCACCGTCGAGAACGCCACGGCGAGTGACTTCGACGAAATCAACCGCTGCCTCGCCGGTGGGGACAACGCCGCCGACTTTGAGGAATTCGAACGCTGGGATCTTGCGCTGCACCAAGCCTTCGTGCACGCGTCGCACAACCCCCTGATCGAAAACATGTACCACTTCATCGCCGAGGCGAGGCTCTCGGTGACGTGGGGCAGCTTGAAGCGTCGCAGCGACTCGCCCGAACGTCGCGACTTCTACCGTCAACAGCACCGCGAGATCGCCCAAGCGCTCGCCAATCGTGACGGTCGCGCCGCGCGTGAAGCGATGTTACGTCACCTCGGCGCGGTGGAGTCCAACCTGCAGCGGGCCGCGCAGAGCTAGAGGTGTGCGCCGAGATAGATCGAGTCGCGCACGTGCACGAAGTGCTCCACGGCGTGACTGCGGTGCACTGACGCCGCGAGCGACAACGTGAGGGCGACGCGGGCCTTGCGGGCGTCAAGGACGCCGCCCGAGATCAACCCTCGCGACAAGAGATCGCTCTCGGAGCCAACGAAACCGTAGGTGTGCTCGTGCACCTCGCCCGCGCCCGTGCGCGAGCACAAGACGACGGGCATCTGCTTCACCAGGGACTCGAGGAGGGGCACCATGGCCCCCGGCACGTGTCCCGCGCCGAAACCGTCGATGATCGCGCCGCGGTAACCCGACGAATCGAGCGTCGAGAGAGCTCGCCCGTCGTCACCCAGGGCACAGGTCACGAGGGCGACGGGGGGTGTCTCGCGAAGAACGTCGAGTGCGATGTGGGCCAGAGGAGTGGGCCGCAGCACCACGCGCACCCGCTCCTCCGCCACCCAGCCCAGGGGACCGCCCGTGTTCGATTGGAACGTGTCGAGGCTCGAGCTGTGCGACTTGCGCACGAATCGCGCGGCGTGCACCTCGTCATTCATCACCACCACGCACCCCAGTCCTCGGCTGAGCGGCGACGCGGCCACCTTCACCGCCGCGAGGACGTTACCCGGCCCGTCGGAACTCGCCAGCGTGGGATTGCGCATCGCGCCGGTAACGACGACCGGCACCGGCAGTTCGAGCAGAACGTCGAGGGCGAAGGAGGTCTCCTCGATCGTGTCGGTTCCCTGGGTCACCACGACGCCATCGAGGCCACCCTCGACGCGTTGCTTGATCGTTGAAGCCAGCGCGACCACGTCAGCCAGGGTGAGGTCCCCCGAGGGCAACTGTCGAAATGACAACGTCTCGACGTCGGCCACGTCACGAAGCCCCGGTATCGCGTCCACGAGGTCAGAGGCGGTGAGTTGCGGCACCACCCCCTGCGCGCCGTGAGAGTTCGTGGAGGCAATCGTGCCTCCCAGAGAGACGACGAGGACCCGGGCCCGCGAAATTGAAGTGTTCATCACATATCCCCCACGGCACTTCACACTAGATGCGCCGCGGGGGGCGAGAGTCCCTGGGCTACTATCGCAATCACTACCGCCTGGCGTCGCGCGACGCGTCATCGCACGATCACTCCTCCAGGCGAGGAGGGAGCGTCGTGGCTGTCGTCGATCGCACCACCGAGCGCGCTGACCCGTCGCACGTCCTCACGCTGTCGACCTTCGGCGTCGCGACCATCCACGAAGCCCAGGACCGCACCGGGCTCTTGGCGTCTCGTCTGCGACCGCTCTCTCACGGCACCCGCGTCGCGGGTACCGCTCTGACCTGTGAGGTGACGCCGGGTGACAATTCCTCGATCCACCTGGCCGGTGACGTGGCGCGCCGTGGCGACTTCTTGATCGTCTCACCCACGAGCGCGTGCGACGACGGTTACTTCGGCGAGCTGCTGGCGACGCACATGGTGGCGCGCGGGGTCGTGGGCCTGGTCATCGACGCCGGCGTGCGCGACGTCGCCGATCTGCGCGAGATGGGTTTTCCGGTGTGGTCGAGCGCCATCAGTGCACGTGGCACGGTCAAGGAGACCCCGGGCAACGTCCAGGTCCCCCTCGTTTGCGCCGGAGTCGCCATCGCGCCGGGTGACGTCGTCGTCGCCGACGACGACGGTGTGGTGGTCGTGGCGCGCGAAGACGCGCTCGACGTCATCGCCGAATGCCGACTTCGCGAGGCCAAGGAATCCGCCTACCGCAAGGCCCTCGCCGCCGGCGAGGGCACCCTCGACTTGTTCGGCCTGCGCCAGAAGTTCCTCGACGCGGGACTGCGCGACATCGTCGAGTAGCCGGTGTCGCGTCGCCCGGCGAAGCCGTTAGCGTGAAGTACGAGCACTCCAGGAGGACGATGAACGATCGAACGAGCATCGAAGAATCCATTTCTGACGAGGAGCTCACTCGCCTCGCCCTCAGCGCTGACCGCTATCCCGTCATTGACGCGAACACGATGCCGTGGCGGCCCGGTGGCGACGCCGTGACGGGACTCCTGCCCGATTGGTACATGCCCGCGCCCTCGGGACGACGCCGTGGCAGGGGCGCCCAGGTGGCCATAGGGGTCATCATCGCGAGTTTCGTGATCATCAACGCGCTGGGGTTGTGCATCACCTACGGGTTCTTGACTCTGGCCTAATTCGTCTGAGTCGCCCGACGTACCACCGGCAGGACCTCGCTGGCCAGCAACTCGATCGAGCGGGCCGTCTCCTTGAAGGGCAGTCCGCCGAGGCCGACCTGCGCCAAAAAACGTGTGTGGCCCAACAACTCGTACTCCCAGAGGATCTTGTCGACGATCTCTTGGGGGCTGCCACAGAATAAAGCGCCGTGCGGGGACGCCCAGTCCTCGAAGGCGTCGCGCGCCAGGGGCACCCCGCGCGCGTGCGGCATGTTCTCACCGATGTAGCGCGAGTAGTAGGGATAAAAGGCGTCGCGCGCGCCCTGGGACGTCTCGTCGACGAAGAAGTGACTCGTGACGCCTACGCGCAGGTCCTCGTGGGCCACCGCGTTCTCGCGACCGCTGCGACGATAGATCGCCGCGAGGTCGACGAATCGCTCGGGCTGGCTCAGGATGGCGAAGTAGACGCCCAAGCCGTGTCGACCGGCGCGCGCCGCGCTCTCGGGAGTCCCCCCGACGGCGATCCACACCGGGATCTCGCCCTCCCACGCACGAGGGTACACGCCCGCCGCGCGTAAGGGTGGTCGAAAACGACCCGACCAGGTGACGCGCTCGTTGCGATTGATCCGCACGAACAACTCGAGCTTCTCCTCGAACAGGTCGTCGTAGTCCCCGAGGTCGAATCCGTACAGGGGGAAGGACTCCACGTAGGCGCCGCGACCCGCGGTGATCTCGGCGCGTCCTCGAGAGATCAGGTCCAGGGTCGAGAAGTCCTCGTAGACGCGTACCGGATCCGACGTCGAGAGAACGGTCACCGCGCTGGTGAGCCGGATGCGCGACGTCGATTCGGCGATAGCGGCCAACACGACGGCCGGCGACGAGATCGCGAAGTCGCGGCGGTGGTGCTCGCCCACGCCGAAGACGTCGAGTCCCGCGTCGTCGGCGATCCTGGCGAGCTCGATGAACTCGCGCAACCGCACGGCGGGACTCACCTCCTCGCCGGTGGGCGAACGCGTCACCTCGCCGAAGGTGAACAGGCCGATTTCCATTCCCGCACTCATCGAGCGAGCACCCCCTCGAGCCACGGCGACAGGGCTGACGTCACCTCCGGGGACATCGCGTGACCCCCACGTGTGCGATAGGCCTCGAGGTTCGCGCCGGAGTCCTCGTGGAGGTACTCCCACGTCGCCTCCATCAAGTCGCTCGGCATCACCGGATCATCGATTCCCTGGGCGTGCAGGATGTTGACCCCGGCGAGTCGCTGCGACGTCGTCGCCACCCCCGCGTCGAAGGGGATCGTCCCGTAGAGCAGGGCCGCCCCCGCGAAACGAGCGGGGTCATCGAGCACCAACGCGCCGGCGAAGGCGGTGCCGCCGCTGAAGCCCACGAGCACCACCGGTCTCGTGGGCGCCACGGAGTCGAGCCACTCGCGGAACCAGTCGATCGACACACGCAACGACTCGGGCAGGGGACGGCCAATACCTCGATTCTCGAACCAGGTGAAGGCGGCCTCACCGAGGACGACCCGGCCCCGCACGCAAGCGAGGGCGACGTGCTGGGGGAGCTGGGTCGCCAACGAGCTGATCTCGAGCTCATTGGAACCACGTCCGTGTAGCAGCACCACCAAGGGGTCTCGCTCGTCCGAGGAACCACTCCACAACACCGTGGGCGTCGTCACCACGTCACCTGCTCTCCGTCAATTAGTTGATATGTCTACCATTATATCGACAGTTCGATGAAACATCAACAAATCTGTGGTGGGATCCCTTCGCTCGCGACGCACTCATGACTCCTCAGGGACCCCGTCCCTAGATCACCGGCGACATTCCCCCGTCCACGCTGAGACCCACCCCCGTGACGAAACTCGCCCTCGGCGAGAGGAGGAACGCGGCGACGTCGGCGAACTCCTCGGCGCGCCCGTAGCGACCGAGGGGGATGCGCGCCTTCCTCGCCGCCTCGAGGTAGTAGTCCTCGGTCGACTGCTGGGCCTGGGCCGCGCGACGCACCCACTGCCCCGACTCGATCAAACCAATCAACACCGCGTTCACTCGGATACCCCGGGGCGCCACCTCATTGGCCAGTGCCTTCGTGAACGCCAGTCCCGCCGCACGCGAGGCCGACGTGGGGGTCGAGCCCATCGAGGGTGCGCGCGCAGAGATAGCGAGTACGTTGAGGATCGCGCCACCACGCCCTTCGAGGTGCTCCAGCGAGGCGCGCGCTATTCGTAGTGCCGCCAACACCTTGAGTTCGTAGTCACTACGCCACTCGTCGTCGGAGGACGTGGCCACCGGCGTCGCCACCGCCGCCCCGGCATTGTTGACCACGCCATCGAGCCGCGAGAACCTCTCCAACGTCACCTGCAGGAACATGTCGCAGTCACTGGCCCGGGTCACGTCCGCTTGCACGCACAGGGCTCGCGATCCCAGGGTCGCCTGGGCAACCTCGAGGCGTTGCTCGTCTCGCCCACAGACCGCTACGTTCGCCCCCTCGGCGAGAAGGCGTTGCGCGAGGGCGAGGCCGAGGCCGTCGGTCCCCCCGGTGATCAGTACGGTGCGATCGTTGAGTTCTAGGTCCATGGCGCCATCCTAGAAAATCGTGGCGCGACGGGGACTAGTGGGTGCGACGTATCTCGACGAGGACGCCCAATTGCGTGGACTCGGGTCCCTGATAAATACCCTTGAGGGGCGCGACGTCGTCGTAGTCTCGTCCGTGCCCGACGATGATGTGACGTTGCGTCTCTCGCACGCCGTTCGTCGGGTCGATCCCGGTCCACGTGCCCGAGAAGTACTCGACCCAGGCGTGGCTCTGACCCTCGACCACGTCGCCGACCTCCGGCTCGGTCGCCGGGTAGAGGTAGCCCGACACGTAACGCGCGGGGATGCCCATGGCCCGCAACAGGCCGATGGTGACGTGGGTGATGTCTTGGCAGACGCCCTTGCGTCGGTCCCAGGCCTCCTGGGCCGTGGCCGACACCGTGGTGGCCCCGGGCACGTAGGAGACCTCGCCGCGGATAAAGTTCGACGCCGTCTCCACGCACTCGTGCACGTCCGACAGCTTTTGCCACGTCGCGATCTCGTCCGTGATCGCGCCCACGAGAGCGGTGCGGTGCGTCGGCAGCAAGAACTCCGAGAAGCGGTCGCTCAGGCGTTCGCTGCGCAAGGCGCGCCAGTCCAGGGGCGTCTCCAGTGTCGCCGCCCAACTCTCCACTTGCGAGGTCGCCTCGACTTCGAGCTGCGGATGGGTCTCTTGGATGTCGAAGGCCGTCACCAGCGTACCGAAGTAGTCGACGTGGCTCGACAAGGGAACGCTGGGCCGCACGGTGATCCTGGAGGACTGCACCTGCTGGGTGCCCAGGGACCGTGGGGTCATGCGGGCCTCGTTATAGGAGGCCTTGGCGAGTCCGTCGTACGTGAACCCCGTGTGATGGCGGATCGCGAGGCCGAGACGTTCGCTCACAGACCCTCCTCGATATTCCACACGACGGCGTCCTCGTGACGGAAGTAGCGGTCGGTCACGGCGTCGGTGACGCGAAAGCACGTGGCCTCGAGCATCTCCAAGAGTTCGGGCAGCTGGTCGATCAGTTGTCGAGGGTCGATGAATTCGAGCGTACCGCGAGCGCGCGCCAGCGCCTGGCGCGCGGCGTCGCCGGAACTGATCCGTTGACCGACGGGCTGGATCTCGACCAGGCACTCGTCGGCCAGATTGAGCGAGTAGAGCACCGAGCGCGGAAAGAGGCGGTCCAGCATCAAGAAGGCCGCGACGCCGTTGGCGTCGTTGATCTCGCGGGTGTTGCGCATGAAGGCCTCCATCGCTCCCGACGCGCGCAGGAACGCCATCCAGTCGGGGGCGTTCTCCTCGCTCACCACGCGTCCGCGCAGCAGTCGCGCGGTCATGTCGATCCTCTCGAGATTGCGACCCAGCACGAGGAACCGCCAGCCGTCGTCGTGACTCAAGGTCGCGTCGGTGAGACCGGCCAGGAGCGAGGTGCGTTCGCGCACGTAGGACAGATACGTCGCCGGTCCGAAGTCGCGTGATCGCTTCTCGCGCTTGGGCAATTCGTTGCGCGTCGTATTGAGCGCCACCCACATCTCAGAGGAGATGTAGTCGCGACTGCGACGCGCATTCTCGTAGGCCCCGTTGAGGGCTCCGGCGATGGAGTTGGGGTTCTCGATGTCGTAGACGATGGTCTGCAACGTCTCGCCCGTGCGCAGTCGTTGGTTCTCGACCTCGATGCCCAGGATCGAGAAGAGTGACCGACACGTCGCACTCTCGTCGTTGAAGGGGTCCTCCACCATACGATGCACGTAGGAGTCCACGATGCGCGCGGTGTCGTCCGCGCGTTCGATGTAGCGACCGATCCAGAACAGCGACTCGGCGAGTCGCGAGAGCATGCCGCGCTCGCTCACTGCTCGCCCTGCTCAAAGATGTACTCGTCGTTCTGGCGCGGCGGGCCCGCGTAACGGCGCGAACGCGCGCTCGCGGGCGGTACCGCGCCCCGAAAGGGGATCGATTCGTCATTGAGCACCCAGGTGTCCTTCGAACCCCCGCCGCGCGAGGAGTTGACGATGAGCTCGCCCTCTCCCAGGGCCACTCGGGTCAGCCCACCGGGCAGGACCCACACGTCCTCGCCATCGTTGACCGCGAAGGGCCGCAGGTCGATGTGACGCGGCGCGATGCCCTCACCCACGAACGTCGGGTGCGTCGAGAGTGCGACGGGCCGCTGGGCGATGAAATTACGCGGCGCGGCGCTGATCGCCTTGTGCAGGGCCTTGAGCTCGGTCGTGGTGGCCCGAGGGCCGATGACGATGCCCTTGCCACCCGAACCGTCCACCGGCTTGATCACGTAGCGAGCCAGTTGACCCAGGACCTCGGCGCGCACCTCGTCGTCGTCGAGGCGATGGGTCTCGACGTTGTCGAGCAGCGGCTTCTCGCCCAGGTAGAAGCGGATGAACTCGGGCACGTAGGTGTAGATCAATTTGTCGTCGGCCACGCCGTTGCCGATCCCGTTGGAGATGACCACGTTGCCCGCTCGCGCCGCGTTCACGAGACCGGCGACTCCGATCACGGTGTCGGGTCGAAATTGTAGGGGGTCGAGCCAGTCATCATCGACGCGCCGGTAGATCACGTGCACCGCTCGCTCACCGTTGGTGGTGCGCATGTAGACGTGATTGCTCCGACACACCAAGTCGCGGCCCTCGACCAGTTCAACGCCCATCATCCGCGCGAGCAACACGTGCTCGAAGTACGCCGCGTTGAACACGCCCGGGCTCAGCACCACGATGACCGGCTCCAACGCTTTCGCGGGAGCGGCGGCCAGCAACGCCGCGAAGAGGCGCGAGGGGTAGGAGTCGACCGGGTGCACCCGGTGATCCGAGAACAGCGCCGAGAACGCCTGGGTCATGGCCCGACGGTTCTCGATGACGTAACTCACCCCGGAGGGGATTCGTACGTTGTCCTCGAGGACGCAGAAGTTCCCGTGCTCGTCGCGGATCAGGTCAATGCCCGCGACCGCGATGCGCACCCCGTTGGGGGGCGTGATGCCGAAGGCCGCGCGGCAGTAGTGCGGGCTCGAGGTGATGACCCGTCGCGGCATGAGGGCCTCGTCGAAGATCCTCCCCTCGCCGTAGACGTCGGCGAGAAACGCCTCGAGCGCGCGCACCCGCTGCGCGATGCCCCGGGCGAGGCGGTCCCACTCCAACGCCCCGAGGATCCGCGGCACCAGGTCCAACGGGAATGGTCGCTCCTCGCCACTGTGCGCGAAGGTGACGCCGCGATCGATGAAGGTGCGCGCGAGTTGCTCGGAGCGTAGGCGCAGTTCCTGGGGCTGATAGGCGTTGATGTCGGCGAGGAGACGTTCGTAGATGGGGCGGGGCTGACCAGGTGAGGAGAACATCTCGTTCCAGGCCCCCGACGCATCCTCCTCAAAGACGACTCCCATTGTCACAACCTAGGTCGGCTATGTGTACGGAGTATTTCTAAGTGGTAACGGCGATGTAACCGCCGACGCCCAGCACGCACCCTTGGCGCACGGGCCGACCCCGGTCGCGCGAACACGTCGGCGGTGGCCTCACTCGGGGTCGCGGGCGAGCGAGTGCGAGATGGACGTACTGGCCAGGCTCAGTTGGAGGAACTGCTGATAGCGCTCCTGATAGACAGCGACGTTCTCGGGGTGCGGCGAGATCACTTCACTGTTAGCGCGTGCTCCTTGGACGTAGGCCCAGTCCGAGATGAGTCCGACGCCGATTCCCGCGACCACCGCCGCGCCGTAGGAGGCACCCGGGTGATCGACCAGGGAGACGAGATCGCGGTGCAAGACGTCGGCCAGGATTTCGCGCCACAGGCGCGACCACGGGCCGCTGCTCGTGACGCGCACGTCTCCCAGCACCAGACCGCCCTCGGCCAGCACGTCCACGTGGACCTTGAATCCGTAGGCGATGCCCTCGAGTAAAGAGCGGTGCAGGTCCCCGCGCGTCGTGCCTAGGTGCAGGCCGGCGATGAGCCCGCGTAAGTCCGGGTCGTGCCGTGGCGTCCTCTCGCCGAGGAAATACGGCAGCGTCACCAGCGCACCGGGACGCGAGGCGCGCGCCGCCGCGTCCAGGCCCTCGAGCGGGGCCCCTTCGAAGAGGGTCTGCTCCCACCGCAGAAGTGAACCACTGGTGGCCATGGAGCCGTGGGGCAACCACGCTCCGGGCATCGGGTGCGCGTCGAGATAGAGCCGATGATCGAAGAACACCGTCGGCGAGACCGCGATGATGTCCCCCGCCTCCGCGAGCGTGATGAGTGCGTCGCCCGCCCGGACCAGGCCCGCGCCGTAGGCCGAGAGGACGTGGCTCGCTCCACCGACCACGATGGGTGTTCCCGCGCGAAGTCCGCTCGAACGCGCGGCCCCCCGCGTGACCTCGCCGACCACGGTGCCCGATCGCCGGACCGGTGACATCGCTGGCCACGCGACCTCGGTAGTGGCCAGCACCGCCGTGAGCGGGTGCAGTTCCAGGTCGTAGAGTCCGCTCTCGAGCGCCCAGTTCTGCTCCACGTGCAGCGAAGCGCCGAACTGGCGAGCGAGCCAGTCGTAGGAACCCTGCACGCTGGCCGCGCGCGCCCACAACGCCGGTTCATTCCTCGCCACCCACAGAATCGTCGGGGCGACCGATTGCTGCGAGAGGACCGAGCCCGTGAGTTGCAGGAGATCCAGGTGCTCCAGGGTCCGTTGGAGTTCTCGGACCTCGTGGGTGGCGCGCACGTCGCTTTCGAGGATGGCGCGTCGCAGCGGGACTCCTCGCGCGTCGCAGATGACGACCGCGGGCGCGCCGCCCGACACCGCGAGCGCGGCCACGTCAGCGTTACTCGCACCCGCGTTCGCGAGTAGACGGGCAATCACCTCGCTGCTCGCTCGCCACCACTCGCCCGGATCGACCTCGGCCCATCCGAGGACGTCGCGATGGAGGGTGACCTCGCGCGAGGTTCGCGCCACGATGCCGCGTGCGGGACTGACCAACGTGGCCGCCACGGTGGTCGCCCCCAGGTCGATGCCCAGGAGTAGTGGACCGGTCTCAGGCACGTCGTCCGTCGTCCTCACCCCGTGAGAGGTCATCGCCGTCAACGTGATCGCGCACAATGCGGTCCCCGCGCGGAGGCGAATCTCGGTCGGCTCGCGACGAGCTTCCTCCCAGGACCGCCCCAGCGCAAGTTGTCATGTCGAGACCTCGACTCAATGGTAAATCCCGGCGATACGTCCGAAGCGTAGTGGTCGACCACGAAGGGTTCGGACGAACTCAGCGACGCGCAAAGAGTCGCGCGGCGCCGCGCAGGGTCCCCTCGTTGTCGTTGAATTCCACCGGGCACCCGATGGTCGAGAAATCGTCCTCGCGCAGGTGACGAGCGTTACCCCCGCCCACGTGCACCAGGTCCGCGCGGAACTCGTGGACGAACTGCGCGAACGCGTCGGTCAGCCGGGTCCGCCACATCACCGGGTCCCTCACCCGCGACGGTTCGCCGAAGACTTCGTCGTAGGTGCCAATATCGCGGTACATCTCGGCACCGACGTCGCGGATCTTCTGACCCTCGCCGTCCACCACCAGTGAGATGCCCAGTCCCGTCCCCAGCGTGAAGACGAGTTCGCGCCCCCGACCCTGGGCGTATCCGTGGGCCGCCAGGGTCGCGTCGTTCACCACGCGCACCCGCGCGCGACATCGCTGCTGGAGTTCGCCCTCCACGTCGTACCCCAGCCACTGCTGATGGATGGCCGGGTCGATGGGCGTCGCGATGCCACCGGCACGCGACAGGTTGCCCGGTTCGATGACGCGCCCGTCGGCCATGTCACCGGGGAACCCCACGCCCGCGACGTCGCATCCGCTTTCGTTGACCAACCGGGCAACCACTTCGATCAACCGCGAGGGCACACAGGGATAGGGCGTGGCGATGCGCGCCACGCCTCCTCGCAGGTGACCGTCGCGATCAACCAGGCAGTACTTGATGGACGTGGCCCCGATGTCGACCGCGAACACCGGGCCGTCGCCCGAGATCGCCGATTCCGCCATGGGCGAAGTGTAGTGAGGACGAGGCGAGCGATACCATCGAGAGCCGCCCCGTCAGCACCCAAGGAGGGTTCGTGTCATCTTCGTCCACGTCGCGCGAGGCCTCCACCCAGGTGGAGCTCACCACCGTGGCCCTGGGCAACCTCACGGGCGTCTTCATCCTCATCGGCGCGACCTCGTCGCTCTTCGGCCCCTTGCTGGTGACGTTCTCGCACCACTTCTCGATCTCGCTCCCGCGCGCCGGCGAGGTGCTGAGCGTCTATTTCGTCGGTGCCCTCATCGGGGTGGTACCGGGCTGGTGGGGGCTCAAGCACACCACTGGGCGCCGGGTCTTGACGGTCTCACTCCTCACGGTCGCGCTGGGAACCCTCTGCACGGGGCTCGCGCACTCGTGGATCCTCTTCCTGGCCAGTATCTCGCTACTGGGGTTGGGTTTCGGATCACTCGATATGAGTCTCAACGTACTGCTCGCGCGCACCGCCGTCGCCGGTCGCGCGCACCGCTTGAGTTTCGTCAACGCCGGTTACGGTCTGGGCGCGGTGATCTGTCCGCTGCTGCTCGTCCTGGTGCACCCCAGGAACTTTCCGGCCGTCTTCGCGGGCATCTCGCTCCTCGCCGTGCTCCTCACCAGTTTCAACGCGGGCGTGCACGCCCCGGCGCTCAAGACCGAGGCGCTCCAGGGCGAGATCAACGCCCACAAGTCCCAGCGCTGGCCGATCCTGCTCTCCTTCGTGGCGGCGTACATCTTCTACGTCGCCATGGAGACGAGCGCGTCGGGGTGGATTTCGTCTCAACTCCAGCGTGGTGGCTACTCGACGACGACGGGTAGCTTGGTGACCGCAGCCTTCTGGATGGGTATGACCATCGGCCGCAGCCTGGGTGGTCCCCTGCACCGGATCTTCAACGACCGCCGGCTCATTCTCGGCGGTCTGAGCCTGGCGGTCCTGGCCGACCTCGCGGCGACCTCCAACCACCTGGCTCTGGCGACCTATCCGCTCCTCGGTCTCATCTTGGCGTCGGTCTTTCCCATGGGTCTGGTCTGGTACACCCGCCTGCTGCCCCACGACAGCGACGGCGTCACCCTCATCTTGTTCGCGATGATGGCGGGCGGCGTGATCGGTCCGGGCGGCGTGAGCCTCTTGGTGTCGCACTTCGGCGTACGCGCGATCCCCTTCGCCTTCGCGGGCTTCGCCGCCCTCGACCTGGCGATCTTCGCGAGCATCGTGCGATTCACCCCCGTCGAACTGTCCTGACGCGGCGCGCCCGCAGGCGCGCCGCGTCCAGCGTTAGAGGTTCTGCTGAATCTCCATCAAGATGGCGTGGCGATCCTCCTTGGAGGGCATCTCGAAATACGGCGCCTTCTTGTACCAGTACCACGCCATCGGCACGAGCCCGAGCGCCATCGAGCCCAGTCCCACGATCTTCGTGGTGCCATTGAGTCCCGGGATGACCTTGAAGAAGACGACGGTCATGAAGATGGCGCCGAGCAGTGGCCACAGTCCCATGAAGATGAAGTTCTTGACCGACTTGAAGAGTTGGCGACGGTAGAGCACGATGACCGAGAATCCCGCGAGCGCGTAGTAGATACAGATCTGGATGCCAATGGCCGAGTACCCGTCCTGGAGGATGTTGTACACCGACCCGATGTACTGCGAGCCCACGAACAGCGCCAGTGAGATGACGGTAACCACCACCGTGGCGACCAGGGGCGTGCGGCGCGTGGAGTGCACGTGACCGAGCGCCGCCGGCAGCGTCTTGTCACGTCCCATCGAGAACATCGTGCGCGTCACCTGGATCAGCGTCGTCTCCAGGGTCGCGATCGTCGAGAGGAGCACCGCGACCACGATGAGCTTGCCGAACCAGCCCGGCGCGACGAGCTGACCGAGGCGCGCCAGGATGTCGGCCGAGTAGGGCGAGTTCGCACCCATGTCCTTGGCCGGGATCACCATGGTCGAGCCCACGGTGAAGACCTCGAACAACAAGAACACCACGATGGTCCCCAAGATGCCACCCATGCCCGACGTCGACGTGGGCGCCGTGGTCGTGGTCGCGGCGTCACCCACCCTGGTCTCCTCGTTCAGATTGGCCGTCACGTCCCAACCCCAGTAGTAGAAGGCCGAGAGCAGTGCTCCGGCGAAGAACGTGTTGCCCGAGGAGGTCTTGAACACGTTGGGCGAGAACCAGCTCCACGAGAAGGGCGCGCCCAACTTGTGCGAGTGAAAGATGGCCAGGCCGGCGAAGAGCAGCAGGAACGCGATCTCGATGCAGGACATGATGATCTGCACCTTGACCGTGACGGTCACGCCCGCCGCCACCGCCCAGACCATCGCCAGGAAGAAGACCGCCCCGAGGATGGTGATGAGGGCCTTGTTGGACGCCAGTGACGGACGGAAGATGTCCAGCACGTTCGAGCCAGCCGGGAAGGTGGCGATCACCATGAAGATCAGCGCGGAGACGATGAGCGCCCAGCCCGCCATGTAGCCGAGGAAGGGGTGCAGCGCCCGGCGCACCCACGAGTAGGTCGCCCCCGCGGTGGAGTCGGACTTCGAGAGGTAGTTGAAGGCGAAGACGATACCGAACATGAAGAACCCGCAGTAGAGCAACGACGCCGCCCCGCCGACGCCGACGGCGGCGAAGAGGAAGAGGGTCGTGGCCGAGATCGAATACGCGGGCGCCGAACCCGCAATACCCATGATCGCGGAGTCGAAGAGCCCGAGGACCCCCGATTTGAGGGAGTGCTCGGGCGAACCCGATTGGCTGGGGACAACGGTGTCGGTCACGACAACCTCTTTCTTGTGGGTATCACCTTCAATTGGAAACTTCTCAAATGTGGAACTCAACATAGCCGCCGCCACGACCCCGCACGGGTCATCAAGGTTTCGGCGTCGTGAAGTACGCCGCTGGGTCGGAGGCCTCGCCGGGGTGAAGTAAATTCGTCATCATTCGGACCGTGGCCGAACCGTTCAGCGAAAGGTCGTCGTGTCAGCATTCGAACGCTTCGACCTCAACGGACGAGCCGCCACGCCGGGCGAGGTCGCGCGGCGTTGGCGCGACTTTCACGCCGAGGTTCGCCGCGTGTCCTCCTCGCGCCTCGCGCGCGTCGTGGGCCCGTTGCTCGGCGATGACACCCGGCGCCGGCGTATCGCCGAACGGCTCCGGTCCGCCGGTCACGACCCGGTCGCGGTCACCGAAGGAACGGTACGAACCTTTCCGACCAACTACGTCCCCACCGCCGTAGCTTCGGGTGAATGCTCGGGCGACGGCTCCGGCCGGATCGAATTCGTCGTGCTGCACTCCACCGAGCCCGCCGAACTCTTCGAGAAGTTCCACCAAGCCCTGACGTCGGACAAGGAGTGGCTCATGATCACTCACGACGTCGATGAGACGTCGCGGGCGGCGGCCGGCGCCGTCCTCTACGCCCACCGCGGCGACGCCGACGTCGTCTACGCCGACGAGGTCGGCGACACCAACACGATCCCGATATTGAAGCCGCGAGAGATTGGCCCGCACACGCTACTGAGTTACAACGTCATCGGTCGGCCGGCCCTCCTGCGACGCGAGGCGGTGAGCGAGGTGCGAGGACTGCGTGACGTGGCGGGTCGCGCGGCTGAACACGACCTCTACTTGCGCCTGGTGGAGGCTCGCGCGAGATTCCGCCACGTCGCGGTCGTCTTGGCCGGTCGAACCGCACTCGAGCGCCACCACGACGACCTGTCGGCCGACACCCAACGCGTCGTCACCGATGCCCTCCTTCGCCGGGGCGTCAGCGCCCGCGTGTCGGCGAGCGCTCAAGCGTCGGTCGTGACGTGGTCTCCCCTCCTTGACCCGTGGCCCTCGATCGACATCGTCATCCCCACCCGCGACCGCGTCGAACTGTTGCGCCAGTGCATCGAGTCCGTCGAGTCGAGTTCGTATCCGAACTTTGCCATCACCATCTTGGACAATGATTCGCTCGAACCCGCCACGCGCGAGTACTTCGCGAGGACCCCGCACCGCGTGGTCGAGTGTCCCGGTCCCTTCAATTACGCCGCCATCATCAATCGTGGTGTGGCCCACTGCGGCGCGGACTACGTCGTGACGTTGAACAACGACACCATCGTGCGCTCGAGTGACTGGCTCGAACAGCTGGTGGGCGTGGCCTCGCTCGAGGACGTGGGCATCGTGGGCGCGACGCTGCTCGATCGCCAGGGGGTTCACGAGCACGACGGGATCGTCATCGCCCCCTACCCCCAGCACCTACGTCGAGGCGTCAACTACCTCGTCGAGGACGAGGCGGTGCTCGCCCGCCGTGACGTCGCCGCGGTGACCGGAGCGGTCCAGATCTTCTCGCGCACGTTCTACCTCGAACTCGGGGGCATGGACGAGGACCTGGCCGTCGTCATGAATGACGTCGACCTCTGTCTGCGCAGCCAGCTCGAGGGACACCACGTCGTGATGTTGCCCGACGTCGAGCTCTCACACTTCGCCGGCTCGAGCCGCGGGCGACTGGACCCCTGGAGCGACCGGAACCGCTTCGTGCGGCGCTGGGACGTCTTCGGTTCCCTCGTGGACCCGTATTTCCCCGAATCGCTGCGCCTGCTCGGCACCACCGTGCAGTATCGTCCGGCAGTGCCAAACTGAGGAACATGAGCAGCCGCCTCGACGATCTCGACCTGTCGCAATCGCTGTCCGCCGCCGAATCCGAGAAGCGCGTCCTCGCGGCGCAGAAGCGCCTCCTGCACTTGCGCCTCTTCAGCGCCGGACTACTCGGTCCCGCGCCCCACGCGCCAGGTCTCGTGGTCCTCTTCGAGGGCTTCGACGCGGCGGGCAAGGGCGGCGCCATTCGACGATTGACGTCCGGACTCGACCCGCGCCACGTTCGCGTGGTCCCCGTCTCCACGCCCACCGCCGAGGAACTGCGCCACCACTTCCTCTGGCGCTTCTCACCCTCGTTGCCGGGGCGGGGCGCCATGACCGTCTACGACCGTTCCTGGTACGGGCGCCTCCTCGTCGAACGCGTCGACCAACTCATCGACGACGACGTCGTCTCTCGGTCGGCGAAGGAGATCAACAATTTTGAGGACGCGTTGGTCAACGACGGCGTGACCCTCGTCAAATTCTGGATGCACATCTCGGCCGAGGAGCAACTGCGTCGTTTCAACGACCGCGCTAGCACTCCCTCCAAACAGTGGAAGCTCACCGAGGAAGATTGGCACAATCGCTCGCTGCGCCCCCAGTACCTGCACGCGCTCAAGGACATGATCAACTGGACCGACCACTCGCACGCCCACTGGGACCTGGTCGCCGGAGAGGACAAGCGTTTCGCCCGCGTCTACGTGCTCGAAACTCTCATCAAACGCTGGGAGCACGACCTCGAGCGTCGTGGTTTCGAGGTCCCGCCCTCGCACGGGACCAATTACCTCGCGTGAGGCCCCATCTCTCTAGACTGACGTCAGTGATGGGAGCGTGATGGCGAAGAAGAATTCCGACAAGAAGAGCGCGGACAAGAAGAATTCCGACAAGAAGAGCGCGGACAAGGGTTCGAAGAACGCCAAGGCGACGAACCCGAAGGCGAAAAAGGTGCGCATCGGCGTGGTCGACACGACGTTCGCCCGTTACGACATGGGTCAAGCGGCCTGCGACGAACTCGCCATCTGCCCCGGCTACAACAAGACCTTCAAGGTGATCACGAAGACGGTGCCCGGCTTCAAGGACCTCGCCGTCGCCGCCTTGAACATGATCGAGGAGGACGGTTGCTCGATCGTGATCGCCCTGGGCATGCCCGGTTCGGCGCCGATCGACAAGCAGTGCGCCCACGAAGCCGCCCAGGGCATCATGCAGGCCCAACTCTTCACCGGGACGCCTATCCTCGAGGTCTTCGTGCACGAGGACGAGGCCAGCGACCCCAAGATCCTGGCGAGCGTCTTCGAGAACCGATCGCGCAAGCACGCCCGCAACGCCTACTGGATGCTCTTCGAGCCCGAACAATTGCGCCGACGCGCCGGACAGGGTATCCGGCAAGGATTCGATGACGCCGGCCCGCTGCAGTTGAAGTAGGTAGGACAACATGGCTGAAGCCGTCCTCGTCGCCGCCGGTCGCACACCGATCGGTCGGGCCTTCAAGGGGTCACTCGTCGACGAGCGGCCCGATGACCTCACGGCCCACGTCGTGAGTCAGGTGCTCGAGCAAGTGCCCGAACTCGATCCCCACATGGTCGAGGACCTGCTGGTGGGCTGCGGCCAACCGGCGGGAGAGGGCGGGTTCAACCTGGCGCGCGTCGTCGCGGTGCTGGCCGGACTCGACGACGTCCCCGGCGTCACCGTGAATCGCTACTGCTCATCGTCCCTGCAGACGATCCGCATGGCCGCGCACGCCATTCGCGCGGGTGAGGGTGACGTGTTCGTCGCGGCCGGGGTCGAGACCATCTCGCGTTTCGGAGCGGGCATGTCCGACGTGGACGCCGCCGCCAATCCTCGTTTCGCCGAGGCGCGCGAACGCAGCGTGCGACGCTCCTTCGAGGGGGCCGACCCCTGGACGCCGCCCGCCGGTCTACCCGACATCTACATCGCCATGGGTCAAACCGCGGAGAACGTGGCTCAACTCGAGGGCGTGAGCCGCTCGGAGATGGACGAATTCGCCCTGCGCTCCCAGGAACTCGCCGTCGCGCACCAGCGAAGTGGTTTCTTCGCGCGCGAGATCGTGCCGGTGACACGCCGCGACGGGAGCCTCGTCGACACCGACGACGGGCCTCGCGCCGACACCTCGATGCAGCGGCTCTCGTCGCTCGCACCCGTCTTTCGCGCCGACGGCACCGTCACAGCGGGGAACGCCTGCCCACTCAACGACGGCGCCGCGGCCGTGATCGTGATGAGTGACGTACGCGCACGTGAACTCGGCATCCGACCCCGGGCGCGCATCGTCGCCTCGGGACTGAGCGGACTCAATCCCGAGATCATGGGACTCGGCCCCATCGAGGCGAGTCGACAGGCCCTAGCTCGTGCGCACCTCACCATGAAGGACATCGACCTCGTCGAGATCAACGAGGCCTTCGCCGCGCAGGTCCTGCCGAGCGCTCGGCACTTGGGCGTACCACTCGAGAAACTCAACATCCGTGGCGGGGCCATCGCCCTCGGCCACCCCTTCGGCATGACGGGGGCGCGGATTATGACCACCCTGTTGCACTCGCTCGAGGAATCGGGTCTGCGCTACGGGCTCGAGACCATGTGCGTCGGCGGCGGACAGGGAATGGCCATGATCATCGAACGACTCGACTGAAGCTTCGAGCATTCTCTCGCGACCAGGAAAATAGATTAGGTGTCCGCGAGCGGAGTGCCGTCATCGTGGTCGTCTCGTAGATTGGGCGCCATGGAAGACCTTGACGAGCAGCGCTGGAGTGCAGTGCTACGGCGGGACGCGAGTTTCGACGGCCACTTCGTCTACGCCGTGGCGAGCACCGGCGTGGTCTGTCGACCCGGGTGCGCCTCGCGCGCGCCGCGGCGCGAGAACGTCGAATTCTTTGTCGCCCTGCGCGACGCCGAGATCGCCGGGTACCGGGCGTGTCGGCGCTGTCGTCCCGACCAGGACGCTCCGCGCGACGCCGCCCTCGACGCGGTGATCACCCTGTGTCGTCGACTCGAGGACGACACCACCACCGACCTCGCCTCGTTCGCCGCGGAGGTCGGCTACAGCGAGCGCCACCTGCGCCGTCGCTTCCGCGAGGTGACGGGAGTCACCGTCGGCGCCTACGTGCGCACGATCCTCGCCCAGCGCGCTCGCGAGTCGCTCCCGACGAGCACCGCGGTGACCGACGTCGTGTACGAATCGGGTTTCGGCTCGAACCGGGCGTTCTACGAGCACGGAGCCCATCGACTGGGCATGACGCCGCGCAACTACCGCGCGGGCGCCGAGGGCGAGCGTATCGCCCTGACGTCACTGCTGACGTCACTGGGCGTGGTGGTCGTGGCGGCGACCGCGCGCGGCGTGTGCGCTATTCGCATCGGCGAGGACCTGGCCCAGCTCGAGGAGGAAGTGGCCCGGGAGTTCCCCCACGCGACCCTCGAGCGCGACGACGAGGGGCTGAGTCACGTGGTCGCGCTCGTCGCGCACGTCGCGCGGGGCCGCGGCGTGGCGACCTCGCTGCCACTGGACCTGAGGGGAACGGCGTTCCAGGTCCGGGTCTGGGAGGAGCTCCGCGGCGTGGCGCGCAGCACGACGCTCACCTACTCCGAACTCGCCGAACGAGTCGGCGCGCCCACGGCGGTGCGCGCCACCGGGTCGGCCTGCGGGGCCAACCCGGTGGCCCTCGTGGTGCCGTGTCACCGCGTGGTGCGTCGCGACGGGTCCCTCGGCGGATACCGCTGGGGACTCGAGGTGAAGCAAGCCCTGCTCAGCGCCGAGCGCGAGTGCCCGAGTCCGTGAGCGCCCTCGCCACGACCTCGACCAACCCACGGCGCCCCCGCGTTGCCTGGCAGGTCTGGTTCGTCATTCTCGGCGCGATTTGGGGCTGTTCGTTCTGGTGGATCAAACTGGGCCTGCGGTGGATGTCGCCGATCGACGTGGCCTTCGCGCGCCTCGCGGCGGGTGCGGGGACGCTGCTCGTCATCTCCGCCCTCTCGCGCACGCCCCTGCCGCGACGGGCCTCGACGTGGCGACACCTCTTCGTGTTAGCCGTCCTACTCAACAGTGTGCCCTTCACGCTCTTCTCCTACGGCGAGACCCACGTGTCGGCGGTACTCGCGGGACTCATCAACGCCTTCACCCCACTCGCGACGTTGATCGTCGTCTTGTTCGTCCTGCGTCAAGAACAGCCGAACCCTACGGTGCTGGCCGGACTCGGCGTCGGGCTCGTCGGCGTCGTGGTCCTGATCGGCGTCTGGCGGGGCTTCGGCGCGAATCAGTGGCTGGGTATTGGCGCCTGTCTGGGCGCGGTGGCCTGTTACGGCTTCGGCTTCGCGTACGCGCGCGCGCACCTCAGCGCGCTCCCGCACTCGCCGGTCGCCCTCGCGACCGGTCAGGTGATCTGCGGTGCGGGCCAGTTGCTCCCCTTCGCCCTGGTCCTGGGCCACGTGCACGCCCATGCGCCCCTCTCGTCGATCCTGGGGCTCGGGGCGCTGGGCGTGCTGGGCACGGGCATCGCCTACATCATCAACTTCCACCTCGTGCGTCACGCTCGCGCCAGTGTCGTCAGCAGTGTGACCTACCTCACGCCGGTCTTCGCCGCGGTGGTGGGTGTCGCGTTCCTCGGCGAGTCGCTCACCTGGAACGAACCAGCGGGAGCGATCCTGATCCTGTCGGGCGCGGCCCTCGCCCAGGGGCGCGGGCGCTGGCGGCGACGAGCGCGTCGCGCGAACTAGGGGCGACCGGTGTCGCGACCCGAGGCGTCGCCCATGATCGCCTCGTGTTCGCTCGCCTCAACGGCGCGTGCTTCTTCGCTGAGAAGGACGGGAATGTCGTCGCGCACCTCGTAGGCCCGGCGCGTCCTGGGGTTGTAGAGCACGTCGCGCGACGCGACGTAGCGCAGGGGGCCGTGATCGACGGGGTCCACGAGGAGGTCCAGTAGGAAGGGGTCGAGGGCCACCGCTAATTGGCCTTGATCATCTCAACGACTTCGGCCACGTGACGCGCGCAGTCCTCGTCGCTGCTGGCCTCAACGTTGAGTCGCAGTAACGGCTCGGTGTTGGACGGGCGCAGGTTGAACCACCAGTCGCCGAAATCCGCGGTGAGTCCGTCGAGCTCGTCGATCACCGCTCCCGAGGTGCGAAGGTGCTGCGTGATCGACGCGACGGTGGCGCCGGGGTTGGCGACGACGGTGTTGATCTCCCCCGAGACCGCGTAGCGATTGAAGGGGTCCACCAGTTGCGACAGGGGGCCGTCGAAGTTGCTCAGGAGTTCCAACACCAGCATCGCGGTGATGATGCCGGAGTCCGCGCGGTAGTTGTCGCGGTAGTAGTAGTGACCCGAGTGCTCGCCCCCGAAGATGGCGTTGGTCTCGGCCATGGTCTGCTTGATGTAGCTATGTCCCACCCGGGTGCGCACGCCCACTCCCCCGTGCTCGGCGATCACCGCCGGTACCGACTTCGAGCAGATCACGTTGTAGAGGATGGTGGCGCCGGGGTTCTTGTCGAGCAGGCTCGCCGCGACCATGGCGGTCGTCGTCGAACCGCTGATGCCCTGCGCCCTCTCGTCGATCAAGAAGACGCGATCGGCGTCGCCGTCGAAGGCTAGGCCGATGTCGGCACCGCTCTCGAGGACGCGCCGCTGCAGGTCCACGATGTTGGCCGGGTTGAGCGGGTCGGCCGGGTGGTTCGGGAAGGTGCCGTCGAGTTCGGGGTACATGATCTCGACCTCGAAGGGCAGACCGGCGAAGACGAGGGGGGCCACGTAGCCCCCCATGCCGTTGGCCGTGTCCGCCACGATCTTGAGGGGCCGCAGCGCCGTCGTGTCGATGAAGGAGTGCACGTGAGCGACCCAGGCGCCCACGACGTCTCGCTCACTCATCGCCGCCAGTTCCCCCTGCGCCGGGGCGGCCAGGAACTCGTTGGTCATGCGCTCGATCTCGGCGAGCCCGGTCTCGAGCCCGATGGGCTTGGCCTCGGCCAAGCACATCTTGATCCCGTTGTACTGGGCGGGGTTGTGCGACGCGGTGAACATGGCGCCGGGCGAATTGAGATATCCCGAAGCGAAGTACAAGAGGTCCGTCGAGGCGAGGCCGATGTCCACCACTTCGACTCCGACGCGGCGCACGCCCTCGGCGAAGGCCGACACCAGGCTCGGACCCGAGGGCCGCATGTCGCGCGCCACGACGATCGAGGGACCGCCGACGAAGGTGGCGAAGGCGGAGCCGGTGGCCCGCGCGACGTCCTCATTGAGTTGATCGGGGTACGTGCCGCGAACGTCGTAGGCCTTGAAAATCAGCGATGTGTCCATACTCGCCAATCCTACTGTCGGGTCTGGCGCCGCCTCCGCAGACTCACCACGGTGACCGCGAGGCCGAGTAACACCGTGAGTTCGGTGAGGACGTTGCCCCACGCGACGGCCGCACCCGCTCCGTACTTCAAGGACACGTGGCGCGACGTCGGCACCACCACCATCAAGTTGGGGCTCACCCGATAGGGTCCCGCCGCGCCGCTGGCGAGCCAGCGTGGGTAGTAGGAGATCTTGACCAGGATCGGCACCCCGACGCGCGACACGTCAAAGGAGATCGACTGCGTCGTCTGGGCCACGTGAGTGACGACGACCTTGGGCAGCGTCACTCGATTGGCGACGAGGTTCGCCGCGTTCACGTGGGGCCACGTGGCGGGACCGCTGCTGGCGAGGGGGACGCCCCACGCCGTCGGGTCCAACCACCAGGTCTCGTTGGCGTCGAGCCACGCGACGCGGCTCGAGAGCCCCGACACCACCACCGGGGTGTGCGTCAACGCGGTGACGAGGGGGCTGTTCTTGATCAGGTAGACGTACCACTTCACCCCCGGGGCGGGCCAGGCCCTGGTCGTGGCGACCAGTCGAAGGGCCGGGTCGATGTTCGCCTGGGCGACGGCCGCCGGGGAGAAGGCGATGTAGTACTTCACGCCGAGCATCTGGAGGTGCGCGACCCCCTCGGACACGTTCAACATCCCGTAGTTGAGGCCCACCTGGGGATTGCTCGGGTTGAGGCTCAGCTCGGCCTGGTCGAGGAAATGGTACGGCGTGGTCGCCGACGACTCGAAGTAGAGGCCCTCCATGGAGTCCACGCAGTTGTTCGTCCAGTACGGCAGCAGCATGAGTGCCATGGGAGTGCCGAAGCGCGACTCACCCGCGCCGTACTCCCACATCGCGCGCCCGCAGCCGTAGGTGTCGCCGACGCGGCCCATGGTGCTCATGAGGTCGTGGTACTCGGGCCAGGCGGCTTGCCCCTGGTACCCCGCGTAGTTGAAGGCCGCCCAGTTGGTCACTTGATTACCCGTGGTGTTGAGGTGCAGCGCGCTGGCGACGCCGGGAATCAGACCGGGCACCACCGAGAGCACCCCCAGCAGTATCACCACCGACGTGGCGTTGACGAGGCGAGAACGGTGCAGGTTCTCGATCCACTCGTGGCGCCACGTGACGGGCGCCACCGTCGCGTCGTACTCGTGCGCGTCCTCGGCCCCGTCGGCGTACTGCAGCACGAGGTCGATCCGACGCTGTCGCTCCACCCAGCGCCACGCGCCGTAGCCGACCACCCAGCCGCCGAGGAGGTGAATGCCGAGGTACCAAAAGGGGATGAGGCGCTCGTTCCAGATGGCGTCCTGGGGGTCCACGACGAAGGCGACGAGCGACGCCACCGTGATCAAGGTCAGGACCACCCCCAGGCGATGACGCGTCACCGCCGCCACCAGCGCCCCGACGGCGGCCAGGACGATGACCCAGCGGTACCCCGAGGCTCCCCCGTTCTGCGTCCACCAGCCCAATGTGGTGAAGATGGCGTGCAAGGAATTCGTGTTCAAGTTGGTGTACCCCATCGAATTGGTGAGGTTCTGGGTGCTGGCGAAGGCAATGAGCCACCACGCCGAGAAACCGAAGGAGATCAGGCCCGCCCCCACGGCGAAGCGGAAGGGGCGGGCGTAGTCACCGGGCACCCGTTGCTCGAGTGGGTCGCCGTGTCCGCGGCGCTGGAAGATCTCGACCACGACCAAGATCGCGATGGCGCCGAGTGCGAACATCCAGGGCAACACGTGCGCGGCCAGGGTGAGGCTCAGGGCCAGACCCGACCACCAGTAACCGCTACCAGTGCGCACGCCGCGCGCGAAGAGCCCAATGGTGATCAGACTCAGCGCCAGCGAGAACGAGAACGCGTACTCCCCAGCCATGGTGGAGAAGAGATTGCCGCCGTCGATGGTGAAACTGGCGTCGAAGAGGAACGGCAGGGTGGCCAGAGCCAGCGCCGCCGGCACCGGACGCGGCGCGCGAAAGAGGCGCGCCATCGCGTAGGCCCCGATCGGCATGAGGACCGATCCCAGGATCGTGGCCAATTTGAATGCGAGGGCGAAGTTGACGACGTAGCTGGCGAGGACGGCCAAGTAGTCGGGCAGCACGAAGTAGTAGGTGTAGGCGGGCATGCCGTCGAACCAGCCGGGGTACCAAGGGGTCAGGTGAAAGAGGTCGCCCTGGCTACGTAGGAACGCCGGCAAGACCACGTGCGCGCCCGTGTCGCCGCCGGTGATGAGCGTCGAGGAGAAGATGAGGTTGGGGTGCATCGACCAGACGGTGACCACGATGACGATCGCCACCGCGACCACGTCCATCCACCACAGCACCCCACGCTGTCGGAGCCAGCGCATCAGTGGTGCAGTCTCTGCGAGATCAACGACGCCATCGTGAGGGCGTTGAAACCCACGTGCGTCAACACCGCCGGCAGCAGTCGTTGCGTACGCACCACCACCACGGCCAGCACCACGCCGAGGAAGAACAGCCCGGGCAGTTGCAACCACTCCGCGTGCGCCAGCGCGAAGATGAGCGCACTCACCACCACCGCCAGCACCGTGCCGGGTCGACCCCACCGCGAGGTCCACCCCGCGTCCAGGGCGCGAAAGACGACGCCGCGAAACAGCCACTCCTCCACTATCGGCGCACCCACCACGGTCATCACCGCGAGGAGTGCGAACGTGGCGCCGTGAGCCGCGCCGAAGAGGTGGTCGACGGGTTTGTTCATATTCTTAAAATGGAAGGGTAGGTAGGCCAGTCCCACCACGATTTGCAGCGCGACCCCCACGACGAGGAAGGCGGCGTCGTAGCGGCGCGGTCGCCACGCGTTCGCCAGCGCCTCGAGTCCACCCCGATGATGAGCGAGATAGATCGCGACGGCGAAACCCAGCCAAAGTCCGGCTAATCCGGCCAAATTGGCCCACCAGGGCGGCTCACTCGCCGCCGCCAGCGAAGTCATGCCACCGGGATAATGAGTGCTCGACACGAAGAGGGCGTCGAGCAGGGACGCCGCGACTTGGCCCAGCACGAATCCCACGAGGGCCATGACGATGATGGCCACCACCCGGGGCCGATTCTTAAGTTTCACGTCCGTCACCACCCCTCACGCTAACAACTCAAAGGTTTTGCACAGGCGAGCAGAAACAACCGCCGCTCACCACCTCTAGATTGGAGAAGTGACTATGCCTCCCCCCGAAAAGAACAATTGGCGCAAGTACGTACCGGGCGGTCCCAGCCCGATGCCGCCCGACGCCCGTCGCCGCGTGCTCACCTTCGCGGCCATCTTCTTCGTCCTGGGGATCTTCCTCATCCCTTCGCTCTTCTCGAACAAGACCGTCAAGAGCGTCAACTACTCGAACCTGCTGACCTACGCGAAGGAACAGAAGGTCGTATCGGCCAGCATCAACAACACTTCCGGCGTTCTGACCGGACAATTGGCCGACGGCACCAACTTCACGACCAACGGACCCGTCCCGGTGCTCAGCGATGAGGTAAGCACCCTGCGCGCGGACAACGTGTCGGTGACCTTCGCCAATCCCTCCAGCCTGGCGGCCTCACTGCTGCCCTACCTGATCTGGATCTTGATATTCGGTGGATTCATGCTCTTCTTGTCGCGCCAGGCCAAGGGGCAGATGAACGGGATGATGTCCGTCGGCCGCTCCAAGGCTAAGCAGTTCAACCAGGACCGTCCCACCACCACCTTCGCCGACGTCGCGGGATACTTCGGGGTCAAGCAAGAAATCAACGAGGTGGTCGAGTTCTTGAAGACTCCCGCGCGATACTCCGCCATGGGAGCCCTCATTCCTAAGGGCATCTTGCTGGTGGGACCCCCGGGGACCGGCAAGACCATGCTGGCGCGCGCCGTCGCCGGCGAGGCGGGAGTGCCCTTCTTCTCCGTTTCGGGCTCGGACTTCATGGAGATGTTCGTCGGTGTCGGCGCGAGCCGCGTGCGCGACCTGTTCTCGACGGCTCGCAAGCAGTCGCCCGCCATTGTCTTCATCGACGAGATCGACTCCATCGGACGAAAGCGCGGCGCGGGCCTCGGTGGTGGACACGACGAGCGCGAGCAGACCCTCAACCAGATGCTCAGTGAGATGGACGGTTTCGAGGCCGCCGAGGGTGTCGTGGTCATCGCCGCGACCAACCGCCCCGACGTGCTCGACCCCGCGCTGTTGCGCCCGGGCCGTTTCGACCGCCAGATCGTGGTGCCCCTGCCCGATCTGGACGAACGTCTGCCGATCCTGCAGGTGCACGCCAAGAACAAGCCCCTCGACCCGAGCGTCTCGCTCGAGATGGTCGCGCGCGGCACGCCCGGCATGAGCGGGGCGGACCTGGCCAACCTGGTGAACGAGTCGGCGCTGCACGCCGTGCGTCGGCACTCGACGACGATCGCGATGGAGGATTTCGAATCAGCGCGCGACCGCGTCATGATGGGTCAACAGCGTGACTCGATGGTGTTGCGAGACGACGAGCGCGAGCGCATCGCCTACCACGAGTCGGGCCACGCGCTACTCGCGTACGTGCTCGACAAGACCGACCCGTTGCACAAGATCACCATCATCCCGCGCGGCATGGCCCTGGGAGTGACGATGACCCTGCCCGAGGAGGACCGCTACATCATGTCGCGTCAGCACCTCGAGGACTCGTTGTGCATGCGCATGGGCGGTCGCGTGGCCGAACTCCTCGTCTACGGCGACCTGTCCACCGGGGCCGCGGACGACTTGCAGCGCAACACCGAGTTAGCGCGGCGCATGGTGCGCGAATGGGGAATGTCCAAGGAGATCGGGCCCATGGCCTGGGGTTCGAACAACCAGGTCTTCTTGGGTGAGGACCTGATGCACACGCGCGACTACTCCGACCACACCTCACAGATCATCGACGACGAGGTCGAGCGGATCCTGCGCGAGCAGGAATCGCGCGCCATCGAGGTGCTGACCCTGCATCGTCGGGGTCTCGAGGCGCTGACGCGGGCCCTGCTCGAGCACGAGACCATCGACGGCGAGGCCGCGGCGAGGCTCATCGACGAGGCCCACGGGGAGCCGGTGCACCCCTTCGGGTCGCGCACGGTGAGCGCCCTGGGACTACGCCAGGACACCGCAGGGGCCCCCGACACCCCCGAGGTCGCCGCCAGCGGAAAGTCGGCGCCGACGCCTGTCTCGGCGGCGGCTCCCGCGTGGCAACCGCCAACCCTACCCGCCGTTTAGCGGCGCCGCCAACGTCACCCCCATGGGGGACGTGGGGAGGATCGCATTGACGACGAGCACCGGTGTCGCGCTGGTGAGCACCAACGTGGCGCCCTGGAGTTTCGCGCGTCCGCCCACCACCTGACCGAGCGAGACCGCGGCACCGGCGCCGAGTGGCGTGAGTCCAGTGGAGGTGATCGCTCCGTGTCGCACCAGCGCCCACGTCATCGTCGTCGCCGCACTGGCGTCATTGCTCACTGTGGCCCGAGCGAATCCCGCCCCCGTCACGTCCGAGAGGATTGCGCGCGACACGCCGCTGCCCAGGGGGCTCAGATTCACACCGTACGTGGTGCCGGTCGCGAGAGTGGCGTTCACCGGTTGGGTCGAACTCATCAACAGCGACGCCTCACCCGCCGAGGGAATCGCCGTATTGGGCGTGATGGAGACCATGGCGCTCGAGTACGGCGCCACCGACGTCGCTTGCGGCGCGACGCTGAACGTGCCGATTCGCACCTTGATCGTCACCACCGCCGGGGCCGGACCCGGATTGGCGATACGCACCTGGGCCACCGATCCCCGCGCGGTGGTGACCAGGGGGAAGAGGCCGCCCCTCGCCAGTTGCGCCGTGCCGTAATTGAGCGACGAGGTCTCGCGCGAGACCTGGTCGCCCACGACGACCAGCGAGCCGCGCAGCACGCTCACCTGAGCGCCGAAGTTCTGCGTGGCGACGATCTCGCTGCCCAGGTTCAGGGTCGCCACGGCGTGGGGCCCCACGCTCACCCCCTGGAGCGGGGCCGGCGAGAGGAACCCGCCGGGCGAGAAAGTGGTGACGTTGAACACCGCCGCGGTGGCCGTGGGGTTGTAGACGCTGAGGGTGGCCAGGGATCCCACCGTCGTGTCGAAGCCCGAGCCGTACCAATTGGTCACCCCCGCATTCACGCAGGGCGCCTGCGTGCCGTAGCGCGACACCACCTGCTCCGCGCTGACCCCCCCACCATCGATCTGGGCGGCCAACGCGTAGGTGTCACCGACCAGCAGGTGGGTGGGAGTCACCACCTGGCGGGCGTAGGGCCCCAGGGTGAAGGCGGTAGCCACCGCCGACACCGCGTTGGTGGCCACCGCGTGGACGATGACGTGACGCGTGACGCCGGTGGTGTTGATGAAGGTGACGAAGCCGCGTAGGCCACCCTTGGCGTTGGTGAGCCCCGTGCAGTAGAGGGCGCTCGACTTCGCCGAGGGACCCGTGGCGCCGGGGTGGGGCGCGGAGTTCTCGACCGAACCCTTCGCGCTGAGAACGCCGGCCAGCGCGAGACCCGCCACGATGGCGACGACGAGAGGCAACCCCGACCTACGCATCGAAGTCCTCACGAGCGCGGACCATGCGCACCGCACGCGAATGGCGCCCGGTGCGACGACGACCGGTGAAGAGCCACTCCAAACGCTGAACCCACCCGAAACCGAGCCAGATGATCGACCACATCGACAGGGTGAAGATGGCGAGCAGCCCGTTCCATGGGAACTCGTGCAGGGTCAGGGTTCCCACCACCGACTTGGGGCTCGGGGCCAGGAGATAGGACCCCGCCCAGCCGTCGAGGGGGGTGGGCGACAAGGCGTGGCCGTTCACCACGAGCGAGAAGGAGCCGGCGGGGGCGGTTCCGGATTCGACTTGTTGACCCCCCGTCAACGAACCGCTGTGGGTGATGGGCGAGAGCACCGAGACCCACGGCGAGGACTTAGTGGCCCGGGCTCGCACGATGCCCGAGAACTGCGCGTTGGCGTAGACCTGGACACTGGCGGTCGTCAGTTCCAGGGCGAGGTCGGTCTGAGCATTGAGTGAGGGAATCAGCGTGGCCGGCACCGGTCGCACCGGCGAGGAATCGACCCCCGCGAGCTGCGGCGTCGATGCGTCCATCACCACGATGGCCGAGATACCGGCGGGGGCCAAGAGTTGACCCAGATTCACCGTGCGCCCCTCGAGAGCGGTCCGGACCGCGGTGATGACCGCGGCGGTCGCCCCCGAACCCGGGGGGGTGAAGAGGGTGTTGCCACCGGGGAGTCCGTTCATCGACGTGGCCGCGGCCAGTCCCGGAGCCACCGACCAACCGGGTACCGGCAAGATGGAGGGATCGCCCAGCCACAACACACGATATTGCGTGGCCGTCGGCGGCGCGAGGGTGGAGAGCGACTCCGCCACCGACGTGGTCGGCAAATCGAAGCGGCCACTGCTCAGGGTGACCACCCACGCCAACGGTGCGAGCACCAACGCGGTCACCGTCAACCCCGCGGTGATCTGTCGCCAACCAAAACCCGCGGAACGTACGTCGTTCTCGACCGCTCCCACGCCCACCCCCACCAAGACCGCGATCATCACGCCGTAGAGCACGAGCAGCACGTCCAGGTCGGGCGCGAAGGTTCCGAGCCAGTGGTGATCGCTCAACGTCATCAACAGCACCGTCAGCGTCGCCACCACGGCCACCTTGGAGGCGATGACCCGTCGAGGTCCACGCGACAACAACAGCGCCGCCAGGGCGATCGCGGGCCAGAACCAGCTCCACCAGTTGTTGCCCAGACTGCCGTCGACGCCGCGTAGGAGTCCCGTGAAGCTCGGCGCGCTCCAGGGCCCGCGCACGGCGCCAAACACTTCCCACGCGCGCCGTCCCGCGATCAGGGTGTCGACCGTCATGGGCAGCAAGAAGATGGCCACGTTGCCGAGGATCGAGCCCAGCAGTCGCCAGGGGGTCGAACGATTCTCGTCGGGTTCGATCAGGCGCGCCAGCGTGACGCCGACGATCACCAGGGCGACCACGACCAGGGTGGCGGGCGCCAGGGCCGACACCAGAGCGATCACCATGATGGCGCTCATGCGTTGTCCGGCCTCGCTGGCGCGCCACCCCCGATGCCCGAAGGGCACCGGCTCAGCGAAGGGCGTCGAGCGAAATCCCGGAACGTTCAGCAGATCGAAGAGACGGCGCACGATGAAGGGCAGGCCCGCCACGACCGCGAGCACGTCGACGCGACCCTGGCTGATCATGTTGAGTCCCGTGGGTAGCGCCAGGTACGCCACCGAGGCCACCACGCGCGCCCGATTCGAGACGCGACCCTTCAAGAGCCGGGCCACCCCGATGGCGCCGATGGGCACGGCGGCGATGAGGGCGAGGCGCGGCAGGATCCCCATGCGACCGAGCACGAAGGTTCCCGCGAAGGCGATGATCCCGTAGCCCGGCATGCCCGGTGCACCGGTACCCACTCCGTTAGGCGACCAGGACGCGAAGAAGTGCCGCCAGGTTGACCACCACGAGTCGAGCGGGGCCAAGCGGCCCACCAGCGGCAGGTGCATCGCGACCAGATTGCGCGCACCGATGGCCCACAGGAGGGCGACGATGGTCACGGCCATGGCCTGAGCCCGAAACGACGTCAAGAACCTCGAGGGTCGAACGCTGGGCGCGATGACGCCAACGCCTTCGTCGAAGGACTCGTCCTCGGCGAAGGCCGCCGCGAAACCGACTCCGTCGGGCGTCTCGCCACTGGGACCGTCCATCTCCGCCATGGGCTCGGGCAGAATGCCGCGAGCGCTCTCGAGGCCTTCGCGGACCAGCACGAGAAAGAAACGCTGGAGGCGACTCGCCCCGGCGTCTTGGAGCCGCAACAAGTCGGCGTCCTTCAGTACCCGGTTCTCACGTCGCTGTCGGCGGCGTTCGCCCACGCGCTGGCGTTGACGTAGGAACCACGTCCACGAGCCCACGATGGCACCCGCGCGGTCGCCGTCGCGACCCACCAAGGCCAGGGCCAGTTCCATGAAGTCCATCACCAGGATCGTGATCACCGCGAGGCGAGAACGCCACCACCCCCATCCCGTGGCGGCGACCAGGAGTTGGTGTCGCCGCTGCAGGAGTTGGCGTGACGCGTCGCGCGTGCCGCGGGCGGCGACGACGCGTTCACCCGTGACGATGGTCTCACGGTGCGCCACGCGGGCCTGCGGCGCCACGATGACCCGCGCACCGGCGACCTGAGCGCGCCAACACAGGTCCAGGTCCTCGCCCAAGACGGGGATCATCGGGTCGAAGCCGCGCAGCGATCGAAAGAGGTCGGTGCGTACGAGCGTCACGCCGCCGGGCGCGACGAAGACGTCGCGCTCGAGGTCCTGTTGCCCGTGGTCGATCTCACCGGGTTCGACGCGCTCGCGCACCACGCCGAAACGGTCGCAGATCTGACCCACGTGCAGCAAAACGAGCGGATCCTCGTAGCTGACGACCTTGGGACTCACGACGCCGGCGTTGGCGCGAAAGGCCGCCTCCACCATGAGCCCCACGCAGTCCGGGTCCAGACGCACGTCGTCGTGACAGAACAAGAAGAACGCCGAACCCTCGACCATCAAGGAGGCTTCGTTGCACGCCGCGGCGAAGCCACGATTCTGGTCCAGCACCTTGACGAAGGCCAGGGGCGCTACGGTCGCGACGCGTTCAGCGACGTGTTCGTGCGACCCGTTCGCCATGACGAGCAGGCTGAGTTCCTCATAGTCCTGAGCGACGATCGAGGCCAGGGTGGCTTCGAGGCCGGGGCCCGGACCAGTGGTAACGACGACGGCCACGACGGCCGGAGCGCGGGATTCCATCAGAACGTCAAGGCTAGTTCGCTTCGCCTCGTCGGGCACGCCAGCGACGTGAACCGCCGCCGGCGAAGCACTCACTCACGGGCTCGACGCGCCTATCTCGATCGCTGCGCGGCGATCACGTCGTCCAGGGATTGCGAGAGCGAGATGGTCGGTTCCCAACCGGTGGCGTCGTGGAGCTTCTCAAAACTCCCGCGGCTGACGGGAACCTCCACCGGGCGCAGCAGGTTCGGGTCCACCAACAATTCGAGGTTCGGATTGATGCGCCGACGCAAGTCGTCGACCAGGTCGGACAATGCGATGTCGTGCCCCGAGGCCACGTTGTAGGCCTCGCCCGCACGCCCCCATTCGCCCAGCAAACGGTAGGCGCGCACGACGTCGCGCACGTCGCTGAAGTCGCGACGGGTGCTGAGGTCGCCGACCGTGATGAAGTGGCGGCCCTCGGCGGTGGCCTCGATCATGCGGTGCACCAGCGCGGGCACCACGAAGGCCGTCGATTGGCCGGGCCCGATGTGGTTGAAGGGCCGCGCGATGACCACGCCCTGGTGACGCGAACGCACCGCGTCGCGCGCCACGAGTTCTGCTTCGAGTTTGCTGGTCGAATAGGGATTGGCCGGTACGGTGGGCGAACTCTCAGTGAGGGGGAGGTCCTGCTCGCGCACGATCCCGTAGACCTCGGCGGAACTCACGAGCACCACGCGCGCCTGGGGCACCACTTCGTGGGCCACGTCGAGGATCTGCGCGGTTCCCAGCACGTTGACGCGGGTGTACTCGGCGGGACGCGACCACGACTCCGCCACGCTGGTCATGGCGGCCAAGTGGTAGACCACGTCGGGGGTGGCGCTCGTCATGGCCGAAAGGAGCGCCGCGCGATTGGTCACGTCCACCTCACGGTCGGCGACGGTGACGTCGTCGCCCGCCTCAGCCAAGTGCCGAGCCAAGTGGCGACCGACGAAGCCCTGACCCCCTGTTATCAATGCGCGCACGTCATTCTCCTCGTGCAAGATGGTACGCGACGAGGTGCTGATCCACACATCGAGCCCAGGTGAACTGCTCGGCGCGCTCGCGGCCCCGCTGCGCGCTCTGGACGCGCTGGAGGGTCGACTGCGAGAGCAGTTCGAGCATGGCGCGCGACAGATCAGTGGCGGAACCGGCGGCGGTGAGCGTGGCGCAGGATCCGGCGACTTCTTCCATCACGGTGTCGCGCGAGGTCACGACCGGCACGCCGCAGGCCAACGCCTCGAGGACCGGTAGACCGAAGCCCTCGCCGCGCGAGGGATACACCGCCGCACGCGAGGCCCGCAGCAGCGGGGCGAGCGCACCGTCGGGGACGAAACCGAGTCGACGGATTCGAGCCGACGCCGGGTGGGTCGCTAGGCGACCCTCCACCTCGCTGACGCCCCAGCCGTGCTGACCGGCCAACCAGAGTTCGACCAGTGGGTGCTCGGTGGCGACCGTTGTGAAGGCGTCGAGTAGTACGTCAATGCCCTTGCGCGGTTCGAAGGTTCCCACGAAGAGGAAGTAGTCGACCTGGGTGTCGAGTCCGTGCTCACGCAGGACCCGCTCGTCGTCCGCTCCCTCGATCGTGAAACGATCGAGGTCCACCCCGAGGGGGGCGACGACGACGGGGGCGTGGCCCTCGAGGAGTTCGTCGATCAGACGCGCGGTGTACTCACTGACCGACACGATGGCGCGAGCGTGGACGGCGGCGTAGGTAATCGCTCGACGGAAGAAGGCGACCTTGGCGCGCTCGTGCCACTCGGGATTGGTGAAGAACGTCATATCGTGGATCGTCACGACACTCGGGGTCGTTCCGCGTCGGGGCATGGTGTAGTGGGGGCCGTGCCACACGTCGGCCGCGCGCGCCACGTCCGACGTGCCCAGTCGCGTGGCCTCGTAGAACAGTCGCGCCACTCGCGCACTGGGTACCCGCGGTGCGACTGTCGCCTGGGGCGAGTACTCGCGCCATCGCGCGTCGTCGCCCTTGCGCGTGACCAGTGTGGTGTCCAGTCCACGGCCCGGCAGTCGCCGCGCCAATTCCACGACGTAGCGTCCCGCGCCCGCGGGCTGGTCCGGGACCGCCGAGGTGTCGAGGGCGAGTTTCACAGCCACGCCTTGAGGTGGTCGAGGGCGCAATTGTGCCAGGTCATGTCCGCTACCGACTCACGGCGGCGCTCTCGGCTGAGCACGTCGTCGCCCTGGGCCAGCGCGGCCACCAGACCCTCCCCGATCGACGACTCGTCGAGCGGGTCGACCAGGACGACTTCCTTGTTGCCCTCGACGCTGGGGCAGTTGCGCGACGCCACCACCCGCGAGCCGGCGTGCAGGGCCTCCACCGGGGGTAGTCCCCACCCCTCGGCGCGCGGCACGTACACGCACACCGCGGCGTCGCGATAGAGGCCCAGGAGCAGCGCGCGATCCACCAGGCCCAACACCACTGCGTCACCGGTGTCCACTTGACCCCACCCGATGGGACCGGCGAGCACCAGGGGACCAAGGTCGGGACACTCGCGGTGCGCGTCGCGGTGCGCGCGCACCAGGCGCTCGACGTTCTTGCGCGGCTCTCGCGTTCCGGCGTAGAAGGTGTAGGGGCCCACGACGCCGTGCGCGAGGAGCGAGTCGCGCACCTCCTCACGGTCCGCGGCCGCGACCGCGGTGTCATCCACGCCGAGTCGCGCGAAGCGAATACGGTCGGGATCGATGCCGATTTGAAAGAGCCGCACGCCCAGTCGTGGCGAGGTGGTGATGATGCGGAGGTGCTCGGCGCGCAGCAGGAACTGAAGCCTCGACTCGTGGAAACGGATGCCGTTGGGCGTCGAGGATCCGGGTTCGTCGCGCCACAGCAGATCGTGCATGGTCACGGAGTGCACCGCACGTTTCGTCCCACCACCGAAGGGCCCGGCCACCGAGGTGGCGTGAACGACGTCGGCGTCGTGGGGCACCCCGAAGGGGTAGCTCGGCCACAGTTGCGTCAGGAGCCGCAACGGCAACAAGGTCGATGCCACTTCTATACCCAATTGACGAACGGCGGCGGGTCGAGAACGAGGTCCCACCCCGACGATCTCGAGCCCCTCGCCCACGCTCACGAGCCCCTCGACGAGACCGCGGACGTAACTGCCGATCCCCCCGGGCTGGGGGCGATAGAGCTGGTCCACGCTCAAGGCAATGCGTCGGGTCATACTCGGCTCCGCTGGGCCACGTCGGCGTAGAGAGTGGCGTACGCCGAGGCCACGTTCCAGGGCGAGAAGTCCGCGGCGCGCGCTCGACCGGCGGCCACGAGGATGGCGCGTCGTGACTCGTTGGTCCACAGATCCTCGAGGGCCTCCATGGACTCAGCCTCGAGGTGGATCAGCGCGGCCGCGCCGCTGAGCAACTCACGATTGATCTCGGTGGCGCGCGCCAGCGCGGGCACGCCGGCGGCCAGCGCCGCGATGGTGAAGGAGGGGAAGCGTGCGCCGTCGGAGATCGAGAGCACGCAGCGTGCGCGCACGAGTGCCTCGTCGCCGTGACGGCGCTCCACGAAGGTGGCCTGTACTCCCGAGGACTGCAGTCGCTGCACCACGGCGGCACTGGCCACCACGATGAGCGACGTGTCGTGTCGCGCCACGAAGGCTTGCAATTCCGCGGCGAGGGTGACGAAGCGCTCGGTGTTGCCCGTGACGCTCACCACCAGTGCATCCCCGTTCGTCGTGGGTGCGACGTGACCGACCGGTGGTCGCACCACGACGATCTCGGGCCGCTCCAGGCCCATCACCTCCATCACCTCGTGACGCGCGGTGCGACTCGACACGACGAGCACCGCGCCGCGCGACACCGCGCGGCGCAGTTGGCCCACGCGCTGGTGCAAGTGCTCCTCGCGAAGGGGTCGAAGGTCGTCGACCGAGATCAGGAGTGGCACGTCGCGCGTGGGCGGCGTGGCCCGGCCGGCCACGTGGATGACGTCCAGTGGCGGCAACATCGTGTCGATCGCGCGGCCACGACCGTGACGCCACCACGGGGACCAGAAGGCCCGCAGCGACAGCCGCACCTCGTCGTGTGACTGGCGCGGAGAAATCGTGCGCAGCCGACACAGTTGCAGGTCACCGCGCTCATCGAGCGCGGTCGCGAGGTCGAACATGGAATTGCTCATGGACTCGAGTGACCCGTCGAGGTCCAGTCCCACGCGCAACCGCGACGAACTCACGAGGCGAGTACCGCGTGCCGGACCTTCGAGGTCCACGCGGGCCAGAGGTCGCGCGCCCACGGTCCGAAGTCGACGGTGCTGGTGGCCACGAGGCAAATGCCCTCATCCACGTTCGCGAGCAACATCGCGCCACTGCGGCCAAAGTGTCCAAAGGACGAGGGGGGCCAATCACCCATCCAGTGCAGCTTGTCGCCGCGCAGCTCGACGCCCAGGCCCCAGGGGCACGGGGCGAAACGCCCGAAACCCGGCACGACGCCCGCGAGCTCCGGCAAGAAGGCCGTCGTCGTCGCGTCGCGGCGCTGCGTCGTCGTCAACGTGGGCTGGACCCACTCGCGCGCGAAGTCCGCGAGGTCCCTGGTCGAACCGACGGCCCCCTCGGCGGCACGACCCCGCAGACTCGTGGTCGAGAGCCCCAGGGGAGTGAGCACTCGCTCATCGAGCCACTCGCCGACGCGCTCGCCCTGCGCCAGGTGGGCCGCGGCCAGATCGATCCCGACGTTGGAATAGACCCGTCGGACGCCGGGCGCCACCACCGGGTCGCCGCTCTCCAGCCCCAGTCCGCTCGCGTGGGCTAACAAGTGTGCCAAGGTCGAGCCCTCGGGACCGAGCGCTTCGTCGAGGCGAGCGCGCGCCTCGTGAAGTTCGATGGCCCCCGCCCACGCCGTGAGGAGTTTGCTGACCGACGCCCACGCCCGCGGAGCGTCGAGGTCACCGTGCGCCGCCACGGTCTGCCAGGTGCCTGAGCGCCGGGCCGAGACGATGACCGCCGGCTCACCCGGCCATCCGACTGCGAGCAACGACGGGTCCACGTCCTCCAATCTACCGGGACGACCTAAAGTCTCCGGGGTGATCACTGTGCTCAGCGGAGGCGTCGGGGCGGCGCGGCTACTGCGCGCCCTGCGTCGACACGACGCCGACGTCGAACTCAGCGCCGTGGTGAACGTGGGCGATGACCTCGTGATGCACGGACTCACCATCTGTCCCGACCTCGATACCATCATGTACACCCTCGCCGGGGCCCATAACGACGAGCTCGGCTGGGGACTCGCGAACGAGACGTGGCGCGTGATGCAGCGTCTGGGCGAACTCGGGGGCGAGAACTGGTTCGCCCTGGGTGACCTCGACCTCGCCACGCACCTCTATCGCAGCCAGCGCCTCGCCCAGGGCGCCACCAAGACCGACGTCAGTCGCGAGCTCGCCGCGAGGTTCGGTCTCGACGTGGCGCTCCTGCCCGTGAGTGATGACCCCATCGCCACCGAATTCGATACGGCGCTGGGGCCGCTGAGCTTCCAGGAATATTTCGTGCGCCATCGCCACGACGTTGTCGTCAACGCGGTGCGAGTGCGCGGCGCGGCGGCCGCGGTCCTGAGCGACCCGGCGCGCGACGCCCTCGAGCGCTCGTCGCGCATCGTCATCGCGCCGTCGAATCCGCTGATCTCGATCGACCCTATCCTGCGGGTCCCCGGCGTCGCCGACATCCTGACTCGCCGTCGCGATGACGTCGTCGCGGTCTCCCCCCTGGTGGGGGGCGCGGCGATCAAGGGCCCCGCGGACCGACTCATGCGAGAACTCGGCCACGAGGTCAACGCCGTGGGCGTCGCGCGCTTCTACCAGGGAATGGTGGGCACGATGATCATCGACGTCGTCGACGCCGATCAGGCCGACGCGGTGGCGAACACTGGCTGCGACGTTCGCGTCACCACCACGGTGATGTCCCGCGACGACCACGCCCTGGCCCTGGCCGACGCGGTGCGCTCGTGAACCAGTTGCTCCTCTTCGCCCTCGACGGCGTCGGTGAGATCACCGCTGGTGACGACCTGGTGGGCGCCTTCCTCGACGCCCTGGACGCGGGCGCCCACGAACTCGCGCACCACGACGTCGTCGTCGTCACCTCCAAGGTGGTCTCGAAGTCCGAGGGCCGGGTCGTGGCCTTCGACGGTACCGCCGAACACCGAGAACGACTCATCGTCCAGGAGTCGACACGCATCCTGCGCCGCCGCGGCCCCCTGCGCATCACCGAGACGCCCCACGGCTTCGTCAACGCCAACGCCGGCATCGACCACTCCAACACCGCCGAGGGGACCGCGGTGCTGCTGCCCAAGGATCCCGACCGTTCCGCGCGGCGATTCCGGGCCGAGATCGCGCGTCGCCGCGGCGTCGAGGTCGGGGTCATCGTAACCGACACGTTTGGTCGCACGTGGCGCAACGGGGTCGTCGACGTGGCGTTGGGCTGCGCCGGGCTGCGCCCGATCCTGGACCTGCGCGGCACGGTGGACGCCCTCGGACGCACCCTGGAGGTGACCGAGGTCGCCCTCGTCGACGAAGTGGCCGCGGCCGCCAATCTGGTGCTCGCCAAGGATGCCGGTACGCCCTTCGCCGTGGTGCGAGGGCTCTCCGAGCGCTACTTCGGCGAGGGGTCCGTGGGCGAACACGTCGTGCGCGCTGCCCACGGTGACCTGTTTCGCTAGGTCAGATCCCGCCCGATTGGCCCGCACCCAATTGGACATCACCCGAGAATTGCGATCCCTCGGCCACACTGACCTCCGCCCCCACGACGCACGTGGGACCGAGCACCGACGTCGTGCCGATGACCGCGCGTGGGCCAATGATGGAGGAGCGGATCTGCACGTTGTCCTGCACCACCGCTCCCGGCATCAAGATCACGTCCTCGAGGACGACGTTCTCGCCCACCACGCAGTTGCGGTCCACGACCGCGTTGACCAAGCGTGCGCTGTCGGCCACCCGACTGGTGCTGTGGCACCAGGTGGTGCCCACCAGACCCTGCGCCAGGCGCGTGGCGTCGCGGCCGTTGAGAACGTCGATGTTGGCCTGCAGGAAGGTGGCCGGCGTTCCGGTGTCGAGCCAGTAGGCGTCGTCGGCCATGGCGAAGAGGGTTCCGGCGGCGGCCAGGGCGGGAAAGACCTCGCGCTCCACGCTCACCCGGCGCCCGGCGTCGATGCGCGCCAGGACCGAGGGTTCCAAGACGTAGGTGCCCGCGTTGATCAGATTAGTGGGCGCCTCCTCGCGCGGCGGCTTCTCGATGAAGGCCTCCACCCGACCGTCGTCGTTGGTCACCACCACGCCGAAGCGTGAAGGGTCCTGCACCGGATGCAGAGCGATGGTGCCCTCGGCGCCGTGAGCGCGGTGGAACGCCACCAGGGCCGTGACGTCAAGGTCGGTGAGCACGTCGCCGTTCACCACCAAGAATGTCTCATCGATTCCGGCGTACTCCGCGGCGAAGCGGATGGCGCCCGCGGTATCGAGGGGCTCGGGTTCGACGGCGTAGGAGATCTTCACTCCAGCGATGGACCCGTCGGGGTAGGCCGAGATGAAGTGGTTGGGCAAGTAGCCCAGGGACAGCACGACCTCACTAATACCGTGCTGGGCCAGCATCTCAAAGACGCACTCGATCATCGGCACGCCCACCAAGGGCAGCATCTGCTTGGGCATCTCGTACGTCAGGGGACGCAGTCGAGTTCCCATCCCGCCGACCAGGATGATCGACTTCAAATTTAACCCTTCGCGGTCGTCGTGGTCGCAGCCTTCGTCGCCGTCGTGGTGGTCGTCGTGGGAGCGGTCGTCGTGGCGACGCCCGCCGTCGTCGTCGTGGTCGTCGCGCTACTGGCCTGGTAGGAGACCATGGCGTTCACCGTGGCGGCGCTCGGGGGCGTGGGCGTGACGCCCTTAGGCACGAACGCCATGGTGACGCGCATGTCCTGGGCGAACTTGATCGAGGAGGGATTCGTCGTGAGGGTCGGCTTGGTCTGGCTGAATGACGTCCAGTAGGCGTACACCACCTGGCCGGCTTTCTTGGGGTACTTCGACGTCGTCGGGCACAGCTGGCCGTTGCGATAGGTCGTCGCGGCGTTGGCGACGCCCGCCGCCGACGGGATACCGAGTTCGGTCGAACTCGCCACGAGTCCGGGGAACTCCACCGCGAACTGACCCAGGGTGGCGTGATTGCCCGAGTCGGCGGCCGACACCGGCGAGATCTGAATGACGTTGTTGGCCTGGACCTTCAAGCCGTAGATACTGCTCGGATCGGCCTTGAGGTAGGGCAGCGACTCTCCGCACACGTCCACGTTGAGCGCCGCGAACCAAGTGGTGCCAATTGTGGGGGGCGTTCCGCTGGCCGCACTGGCCGGGTGCTGGTAGTCGTAGCGCGCGAAGACGGTCGAGGCTAGGCCGAGAACCACGACCAGGACCAGGACCGCGTAGTAGTTGGTCGGTCGCGTCTTCTTATAGGCCTTGCTACCGCCCGAGGCTCCGACTTTGCTGACCCATTTACCTGCTGCGCTCTTAGCCACGGAGACAACGCTACTAAAAATTCGCTCTCCCCTCGTCGAGAGGGCTCGTGGACGCTGAAGAGTCGGGCCTTTCGCGGGCAATCTCGCGGGGGTGGCGAGCGCCACTCGTTACCATGTCGTATGCGTTTGGTCTCGTGGAACATCAATGGAATACGTGCGGTGCAGCGAAAGGGGCTGTTCGTACCCTTCGTGGAGTCCCTCTCACCCGACGTGATATGCCTCCAGGAGACCAAGGCCGAACAGCACCAGTCCGAGCACGTCATCGAGGGCTACCAGGAATACTGGCATTCCGCGCAGAAGAAGGGGTACTCCGGCACCGCCATTTTTTCTCGGCCCACGCCACTGAGCGTCGTGTCAGGCATGCCGAGCGCTCTCGTCAATAAGTACTCCCTCCACAATGACGCTTTCGGCAACCCTAACGACGAGGGCCGCACCGTGACCGCGGAGTACGACGACTTCTACCTGGTCACCGTCTACACCCCTAACGCCAAGGGCGACCTCAGCCGACTGCGCCAGCGTCACGAGCAGTGGGACCCGGCGTTCCTCGCCTACCTCAAGAGACTCGAGAAGAAGAAGCCCGTCGTGGTCTGTGGTGACCTCAACGTGGCGCACACTCCCGATGACCTCGCCAATCCCAAGGCCAACGTGGGCAAGGCGGGCTACACCAACGAAGAACGCCAACGATTCGAGGAGCTGTTGGGGGCGGGCTTCGTCGACTCCTTTCGGCTCTTCACCCAGGGCAACGGTCACTACACGTGGTGGTCGAACTTCTCGGCGGCGCGCGCGCGTAACGTGGGATGGCGCATTGACTACTTCTTGGTGTCGCGCAGCTTCGTGCCTCGCGTGATCGCCGCGGAGATCCACGCCGACGTGATGGGTTCGGACCACTGCCCGGTATCGCTCACCCTCGACATCTGACCGCTACCCCGGGCGCAGCGACGCCGGGACGCGGGCCCTCAGCGCGCCCGCGTCGCGGCGTAGGGGCGAAGGGATTCGAACCCTCACTGGAGGCGGTTTAAGCGCCCTGCCTCTGCCAATTGGGCTACGCCCCCACGCGCGCTCGGCGAACTAACGCTAACGCATCAATTCGCCCACAAATCTCCCGGCCCCACGAAATGGGGTCACTAGGATTGAGCCATGAAGTCCGTGCAATGTCGGGGCACGTCGCCGCTCACCACGCTCGTCGCGAGCGCTGCTTTCGTGGTGCTCGCGACGCTCGTCCCCGTCAGCGCGACGCCGAGCGGCGCGCAGACGATCGCCCAGACCAAGGCCGAGATCGCGAATCTCTCCGCGCAATTGGCGCGCCAGCAGAAATCCAGCGAAGTGACGGCCAACGCCTACGACGCGACCAAGGCCCAACTCGCCAGCCTGTCGGCCAGCATCGTCGCGCTCCAGGCGCGCGAGCGCGCCGAAGAAGCGGTGGTGACGACGACGACCCACCACCTCGTCGGCGCCGTCGTGCAGTCCTACGTCTTTGGCACCTCGACCTCCCAAGCCGTCGCGCTCTTCAACCAGAACGTCAACTCCTCGGGGGCCCGCGAGGTCTTCGACGCCCTCGTGGTGGGCGACCTCAACGCGCTACGGGCCAAACTCGACGCCCAGCGCGCCAAGCTGGCCCGCGAGATCACTCAGGTCGCCGCCCAACGCGCGCGCGCCAGCGTCGAGACGGTGAATCTACAGAATCTCCTCTCCCAGAACATCGCCGCCGCCGACCAGACCCGTCAGACGCTCACCGTCGTCACCGCCGCCCTGCGATCACAGATCATCCAGTACGAGGTCGCCGCCGGCGCCGCCGCGGCGCGCACGCGCGACACCAGTGCCGAGGCCTCCGCCGTCGCGGCCGCCTCCTCCATCGGTGGTCAACCCGCGGCGAACCTCGTACTCGCCGCCATTGCCGCCAACACCCCGCCCGTCGTGACCCAGCAGATCTCGGGCTCGCCGGCTGGTTCCGCCGCGGGTGAGGCCGCCGTCACCTACGCCGAGAAGCAGGTCGGGGTTCCCTACGTCTGGGGTGGCGAGACGTCCGGTCTGGGTTTCGACTGCTCGGGCCTGGTCCAGTGGGCCTGGTCCCAGGCGGGCTACTCCATGCCGCGCACCACCGAACAGCAGTGGACCGCGCTGCCGCACGTGCCGCTCAACCAACTCCAGCCCGGCGACCTGCTCTACTACTACAACCTCGACGGCGACAACGCGGTCGACCACGTCGTGATGTACGTGGGTTCGGGTCCCTGGGGCGCCAACACGATCATCGCCGCCGCCTACACCGGAACCAATATCTCCCTCGCCCCGATGTTCACCGGCGGGCTCATCGGCGCGGCTCGACCCTAGCTCCATGGCCTCACCCACGCAGTCGCTGGTGATACCGGCCTACAACGAAGCGGCGCGACTCGCCGCGGCGTTCCAACGACTGCGGCCCACCCTGGACATCATTGGTCCCGACCGCACCGAGATCATCATGGTCGACGACGGTTCCGGCGACGACACGATGCGGGTCGCCCACCGGGTCTACGGGCACCTCGAACACTTCCGCCTGGTCCAACACCCGCACAACATGGGCAAGGGGGCCGCGGTGCGCACCGGCATGGCGCACGCGCGATACCCCAAGGTCATCGTCGCCGACGCCGACATGTCGATTCGACCCGAACATTTCGTGAATATCCTCGACACCCTCGAGCGGGTCCCCTTCGCCCCGGGTTCGCGCGCACTCGACGGCCGTATCCTCTACGAGGCCCTGCACCGCACGATCTCGGGCACCGCCTTTCACCTGCTGGTTCGCCACTACACCAAGATCACCGTGCGCGACACGCAGTGCGGCTGCAAGGGCTTCGCCCTCGCCCCGGGCCGGCTCCTCGCTCAATTGGGTTTCGTCTCGGGTTTCGCCTACGACGTCGAACTGTTCTACTTAGCGCAACAACTCGAGCTCGCGACCGTGCCCGTGGCCGTCACCTGGGACGACATCGGAGGTTCCACCGTCAACATCGCCCACGGCAAGCGTCAACTCCTGAGCGACCTGCGCGGAATACCACGCACCAACTACCAGTGTCCCGCCATTGAAGTCCCCGCGCGGGTCAAACTCGACGACGTGCGCCGAGCGGCCCTCGACGCGCGCTGCGCCGGACTCGTCGTGGCGCGCGCCGAGGCGAACGACCTGATCGTGGTGCCGCGTGACGCGGCGGTCGCGGCGATCGGCATCGCGCACGCCCTCGGCGGCTCTCTACGCACCACCACGATCGCGGAACTTCGCGGGCGTACCCTCGACGCGGTCTAATCAGTCGCTGCGCGGCAGGAGCCAGTCGGCCACCAGTTGGGGTGCGCGATCGGCCCACTCCTCGGAAGTGATGGCGTAGTGCGCGTGGTCCTCCCAGGCCCCATCGATCTCCAGGTATCGCTCGGCGATCCCCTCGAAGCGCAGTCCCAGCTTCTCCACGACGCGCCGTGAGGCGGCGTTGCGCGGAATGATGTTGATCTCCACGCGGTGCAGACGCAACGTGTCGAAGGCGTACTGCAGGACGGTCACCACCGATTCGGGCATGAGGCCGTTGCCCGCGACCGCTTCGTCGATCCAGTAGCCCACGAAGGCCGACTGCAGAGGGCCGCGTTGGATCGACGAGAGGGTGATCTCGCCCACGAAGCGCCCCTCGAAGAAGATGCCGAACCCGAATCCAGTCCCCATCTGGCGCTCGCGCTCACGGATCGCGCAACGACTGGAGAAGCTGCGCTCGTCCTCGGCGAGGTGCGCGGCGTGCGCCGAACGGGGCTCCCACTTCACCAGCCACTCGTGGCAGCGTCGACGGACGTCGAACCAGCCCTCGTAGTCGACGTCGCTGAGCGTACGCAACACCACGCGCCGACCATGGAGATTGATCGGCGAATGCACGCCGCTGCGGGTGCTCACCACGCGTCCTTCTTCACCTTTCTATCGTTGCAGGTTCGTCGAGAACGCGCACGTCAGAGCAGCGATGCGGCGACGCCGTCCAAGATGTCGTCCTCAGAACTGAGGAGTTCGTGCGCCGCGAACCGGTCCATAACGGCCTCGAGGATGAAGAGACCAGCCACCAGCACGTCCTCGCGGCCGCGCACCATTCCGGGCAACTCCAGACGCTGCGCGGGACTCAAGGCGCCGAGGCGTTCGCGCCAGCTCCGCACGTCCTCGCGCGAGAGACGGCGAAGGTGCACGGCCGCGCGGTCGTACACGCTCGAGCCCGCGTCGAGTTGCGCGAGGGTCGCCACCGTGCCCGCCAGACCGACCAGTCGAGCCGCGCCGACGAGGTCCCTGAATTGCGGCACGGCCTCGAACGCCCGGTCGAGCTCGGCCTCGATCATCGCCTGCGCCGCGCGCGTCCCCTCGGGCTCGACGACGCCCGCCCCCAGCGCGCGCTCGGTCACCCGCACGCACCCCAACTGCATCGAATAACTCCGGACCTCCCCGTTCAGGCTCACCGCCAACTCGGTCGACCCACCCCCGATGTCGACGATCAACGTCGCGCGCGAGTCGGGGGCCAACCCCCTCGTCGCCCCGGCGTAGGAGAAGGCGGCCTCTTCGGTGCCCTTGAGCACGCGAGCCTCGACCCCGGTGATCTGCGCGGCTCGAGCCAGGAACTGCGCACCGTTGATCGCGTCGCGCACCGCCGAGGTCGCCACCAGTAGTCCGCGAGTGACCCCGTGCGCATCCATCATCTGGCGGTACTCGCTCAACGTCGCGTAACTGCGCTCGAGCGCCTCGGGCGAGAGATTGCCCGAGGCGTCCACGCCCGCCGACAAGCGGGTGATGCGCATCTCGCGCTGCAGCGTCGTGGCGTCGTCGGCGACGATCAAGAGGCGCGTGGAATTCGAACCGCAGTCGAGGACGGCGACGCTAGCCACGCGCGTCGACGATCTCGAGGTCGGGCACGGCCAGTTCGCGGGCCACGAGTTGGCCCACGGGGTCGTCGTGGCCCGCCAGGTAGTTCGCCAGGTGCGCGTGCAGGCACTTCACCCCGACGCGCGTGCCCCCCACTCCCCCGCTGGGCGCGATGGCGTCGTGACGGACCGTGGCCGCCTCTCGGCGGCGGCGGTAGTCGTCGTGGGCTCGGGCCAAGTCCTGCTCGTCGACGAGTTCCTCGTAGCGGTGCACCCCGCTCTCGCCCTCGAGACGGCTGACCGCCTCGTGCAGTTCCCCGTCCACCAGCCAGTACAGCGTCGGCATCGGCGTACCGTCACGCAGGTGCGGCTCATTCTCGATCACCACTGGCCGTCCGTCGCGACGGCGCACGACGACGGCGCAGCGCCCGTTGAGTGGTCGCCCCACCAAGTCTTCGATGGTGGCGAGATCCTCCGCCGTGGCGTCGCGGAAGGTCAACGCCAGAACTCGAGGGTTCGCACGAATCGCGACACGAAACCCTGCACACCGGTGTGCGAGGACCCGGCGCTGCTCGACGTGGCACCTGACGTCGGCACCACTCCCTGGCCGATGTTCACCAGCGGCTGGGTGCCCGGGTCGGTCGAATTGAGGGCGACGTAACCCGCGCCGTTGCCGGGTAGCACCTGGATCAGGCTCTGGCCGGGCTGGACGAGTTGATATTCCTCGCGCGCCAGGGCGATGGCCGCCGCGGTCGTCGAGACGGCCTTGGCCTGCTGGGTGAGCGCGGCGGATTGCCGGTTGATCTGCGCGATCTGGCTGCGCGCCTGATTGAGGGCGCTCTGCTGGCGCCACAGCGTCTGGAAGGGGAACGCGACCACTACCACGGCAATCGCCGCGAGCACCGACAGTGGGAGGACCCACCGCGGATAGCGCGTCTGATTACTTCGAATAGCTGACACCTGCCGCCCCCGACAACGACGTGGCCCCGAGAAAACGAGCCGAATCTCCCAGCTGCTCTTCCAGCCTTAGTAGTTGATTGTACTTCGCGACCCGGTCCGAACGCGCCGGGGCGCCCGTTTTAATCTGACCCGCGTTGGTCGCGACCGCGAGGTCGGCGATGGTGACGTCCTCGGTCTCGCCCGAGCGGTGCGAGATGACCGCGCTGTAGTGGTGCAGGTTCGCCAGTCGCACGCAGTCCAGGGTCTCGGTCAGCGTGCCGATCTGGTTGAGTTTGATGAGGATGGAGTTGGCCACACCTCGGTCAATGCCACGCTGGAGCAAGTCGACGTTGGTGACGAAGAGGTCATCGCCCACGAGTTGGATACGCTGACCGAGCTTCTCGGTCATCAGCGACCAGCCCTCCCAGTCCTCCTCGGCCATGCCGTCCTCGATCGACACGATCGGGTAGCGGTCGCACAGGTCGGTCCAGTAGTCCACCATCTCCGCGCTCGAGAGGACGCGACCCTCACCGTCGAGGTGGTAGGCCCCGTCGCGGAAGATCTCGCTGCTGGCGGGATCGAGGGCGATCGCGATATCGCGCCCCGGGGTACGCCCCGTCGATTCGATGGCCTCGATCAAGACCTTGACCGCGGTCTCGTTGTCGGGCAGGTCGGGGGCGAAGCCGCCCTCGTCGCCGACGGCGGTCGAGAGACCGCGCTGGGCCAACACGTTCTTCAGGGCGTGATACGTCTCGGTCCCCCACTGCAGCGCCTCGGAGAAGGAGGCCGCGCCGATGGGCATCACCATGAACTCTTGGAAGTCGATGGAGTTCTTCGCGTGCACGCCACCGTTGACGACGTTGAGCATCGGTACGGGCAACACATGGGCGTTCACGCCGCCGACGTAACTGTAGAGGGGGAGGTCGCTCTCCATCGCGGCGGCCTTGGCGGTCGCCAGCGACACGGCGAGGATCGCGTTGGCACCGAGGCGGCCCTTGTTGGGGGTGCCGTCGAGGTCGATCATGGCGTAGTCGACGGCGCGCTGGTCCTCGGCGTCGTACCCCTCGAGGGTGTCGTTGATCTCGGTGTTGACGAACGCCACGGCCTGTCGCACGCCCTTGCCACCCCACTCGGTTCCGCCGTCACGCAGTTCCACGGCCTCGTGGATACCCGTCGAGGCGCCCGACGGGGACACCGCGCGACCGAAGGCGCCCGATTCGAGGTGGACTTCGGCCTCGACGGTGGGATTACCACGGGAATCCAAGATTTGACGGCCCAGGACTACTTCAATCGCGCTCATGGCGTTTCTCCTTCGGATCTTCGCCCGTAAGGCTACTCCGCGACCCGCGAATGGTCCTATTGGTTGGCCTCGATAGCAAGTATCTGGTCGCGGCGGCGCAGGATGTCCTCGCGCAACAACGATTCGAGATCGATGCCCACCGACGCCGCGTGCGAACTCAGGGCCCACAGGACCGCGCGCAGCCCCTCGGCCACGGCCTCCTCGTCACGCGTTGCTCCCTGCGGTCGCGCGAGGTGCGACAGGAGGAGTGTCACGACGTCCTCCAGCGTGGCCGGTGCCTCGACGTCGAGTGAGCGCGAGCGCTGGAGCACCTTGGCCTGCAGCGCCAGCGACGGCAATTGCCACGCGATGCCGTCGAGGACGCTGGCACGCCCCTTCTCCACGTTCTTGATGACCTCCCAGTTGGCGGCCACCTCGTCGGCGTTCTTCACCACGACGTCACCGAAGACGTGGGGGTGGCGTCCGGTGAGTTTGTCGCGCTCGGCGTCAGCGATGGTGGCGAGGTTGAAACGACCCTCCTCGTCACCGAGCTCCGCGTGAAAGAGGACCTGGAAGAGCAAATCGCCCAGTTCTTCCTCGGCGTGGGCCACGAGCGTGGCGTCCTCCTCGCCGGCTTCGATCATCGCCGCCAAATTGCTCAGGGCGTCGAGGGTCTCGTAACTCTCCTCGACGAGGTAGCGCGCGAGGGAGGCGTGCGTCTGCTCCTGGTCCCAGGGACACTCGGCGCGCAGACGACGCGTGAAACTGACGAGGTCGTCCATCGCCTCGCCCGCGGTGCGCAGCCCTTCGACGTAGAGCGACGTCAGGTGGTCGGCGTCGAGGAACGAAGTGAGATCGCGCGCCTCCAGGCGCACGATACGTTCGTCGTCGAGACCCAGGTGGTGCAGTACCTCGACGACGGTGTCCGCGGGCAGGCGGTCGGCCACCGTGGCGAGCACCTCCGGGGAGTAGGTCTGCAGGATCAGCAACGGTCCCGGTCCGCGAAAGGGTTCGGTCGACTCGAGGGCGTCGAGGATGCGTAGTCCCCGAGCCATCGGGTCCACGCCCAGCGCGGCGCAGGCGACGTCGATGACCGAGACGGCGGGCTCGCACACGACGTCCACGTCGCCGCGCGCGCGCAATAGTTCCACCGTGCGCTCAGCCACCACCGGCGAACCCGGGACCGCGTAGAGCACCTCGCGAGTGGGCGAGGTGCCAGCGAGCGCCACCAGGTCCTCGCAGATTCGTTCGTAGAGTTCCTCGAAGGACGCGGCGCTCTCGTACCATTCGTCGTAACTCGCCAGGTCGAAGTCACGCGCGGCCGGGTGCACCTTGGTGCGCAGACGCGCGACGGGCGCGCTGCGCAGGGCCTGAGTGGTCGCGGCGGTGACGTATCGTGCGTCGCCGGGACCGAGTCCGACGACGCGAATACGCGCTCGGCTCACTGGTAGGGAGTGCTCGACGCCGTGGTCAACTGCGTCGCGGTCGCCGGCCCCGTCTCAGCGGGTAACGCCGGCGCGAACACCGAGGGGCCGCTAGTGGAGACGCCCCAGCGCCCGAAGGCCGGGTCGATCGTCACAGCGGCATTCGCGAGGATACCGGACTTGACGCTGTTGGCCGCGGTCGCGTTCAGCGTCTGGATGTCACTGATGACCGTGCCCTGCGCCGTGGCGAGCGGCGTGGGGGTCTTGGAGGTGGCGGCGACGTAGAGTCCGTAGGTGGGACCGCCCGCGGTGGGGGTGTAGGGCAGCGCCGTCGTCGGGAAGTGGCCCACCGCCGTGGTGCCGACGTCGCTGCGGACGCTGGCGTAGGCCGAGGAGTTGGGCGAGAAGCAGCCGTACGCGCCACCCTTGGCCGCCGAGGTGGGGTCAGCCGAGTACTTCTTGGCCAGGGCCGGCACCGACATGCCCTGGGCCTGGGAGGCCGCGAAGGCGCTCAGGCTCGCCTGGGGGACGATGGCGACCGCGATGCACAACGTGTCGTAGTTCGATCGATGGGCCAGGTAGTACGTCTTGATGTTGGCCGGCGTGAGCGCGATGGTGGCGTTGAGCTTGCTCAACAGGTACGCCGAGGACGCCTGGTCCTCGATCTGGGCGGTGCGCATCGCCGCGGGCATGTCGGCCAACGCCTGGACCGCGGTGCCCGCGCAATTCTGCGAGGCGTGCGCGGCGGCCTGGGTCAACTCACCCTCGAGCGCCACCCGAGCACTCGCCAGTTCACTCGCGCTCGGCACGTGGTGCAGCGTCGTGGCCACGTAGCGATCGATGGCGACACCCTCGAGACGCAGATTCATCCACTGAACCTCACTGGCGGCGGTGACCGAGTCGCGGCCCGCCCCCTGCTTGGTGATCGCGGCGTTGATCAGTGAACTGATGTAGCAGAACAGGCCCGGGTGTGCATTGAAGGCGGTGAGCTCGGCGCGCAACTCCCCCGGGCTCACCGAGGTGCCGTTGACGGCCAGGGCTGAGGGGGATGCGGCCAGTCCGTACCAACCGGCACCTAGAACGGCCACAACGAGAAGAATGATGACGCGACGCACTCCTCTGATGCTAGCGAGTCACGGCGCGGGGGCCGTGTCGGCGTAGAGTTCGTCGATCAGGTTCGCGAGGAGAGCCGCGTCGTTGACGCCGGGCATCTCACAGCGGAACTCCTTGGTCTCCTCGCTGTAGGCGCGCGAACCGAAGCGCCGGCGCACGCGCATCTGCGTCGAAAGACTCAGGTCCAGCGGACTCAGCCGCACGACGGGCTGACTGCGGACCCCCACCTTGGCGGGCAGCACCTGCACGTTGGTGATCCCTCGGGCCAGGCAGGCCAGTCGCAAGACCGCGAGTTCGAGCAGCCCGCGCGCGGCCGCCGGGAGCGCGCCGTAGCGGTCGACCCATTCGCCGCGCAGGTCCTCGAGCTCCTCGGCGCTCCTGACCGCGGCGAGGCGGCGATAGGCCTCCAGGCGCGCGTCGTCGGCCTCGACGTAGGACTTGGGCAGGTGCGCCTCCCCGGGGACGTCGAGGGTGACCTGGGGTACTTCAGGAACGACGATGCCCTTGGCGTCCGACACCGCTTCGGCGACCAACTGGACGTAGAGGTCGTAGCCCACCGCGGCCACGGGACCGGACTGGTCGTGACCAAGCAGGTTTCCCGCACCGCGGATCTCGAGGTCGCGCATGGCGATCTTGAACCCACTGCCCAGGGCCGTGTTGTCACCGATGGTGCGCAGACGCTCGAAGGCGGTCTCGGAGAGGACCTGGTTCGCCCCGTGAAAGAGGTAGGCGTAGGCACGTTGGCCGCTTCGCCCGACGCGTCCGCGCAATTGGTGCATCTGACCCAGACCCAGTCGTTCGGCGCGGTCCACGATCAAGGTGTTGACCGACGGCAGGTCGATGCCCGATTCGACGATCGTGGTGCAGACCAGCACGTCGAAGCGACGCTCCCAGAAGTCCACCATGACTCTCTCCAGGGTGCCCTCGTCCATCTGTCCGTGGGCCACGGCCACGCGCGCGTCGGGAACCAGTTGTCCGATGCGACGCGCCACCTCGTCGATATCGGCGACGCGGTTATGCACGAAGAAGACCTGTCCCTCGCGCAGGAGTTCGCGACGAATCGCCTCGACCACGGCGGCCTCGTCGTACTCGCCCACGTGGGTGAGGATGGGACGCCGGTCCGCCGGCGGCGTGGTCACCATGGACAGGTCGCGGATACCGGCGAAGGCCATTTCCAGCGTGCGCGGTATTGGACTGGCCGAGAGCGTCAAGACGTCCACGCCCACCGAACGCGACTTGATGGCCTCCTTGTGGTTGACGCCGAATCGCTGCTCCTCGTCCACCACCAGTAGTCCGAGGTCCTTGAAGACGACGCTCTCGGACAAGAGTCGGTGCGTCCCCACCACCACGTCGATCGACCCGTCCTTCAGGCCCGCGATGCTCCGGGCGGTCTCGGCGTCGTCCACGAAGCGACTGAGCAACGCCACGCTTACCGGAAAACCCGCGAAGCGCTCGCTCAGGGTCGCGTAGTGCTGCGAGGCCAGCAGGGTGGTGGGCACCAAGATGGCGGCCTGCTTGTTGTCCTGGACCGCTTTGAAGACGGCGCGCACCGCGATCTCGGTCTTGCCGAAGCCCACGTCGGCGACCACCAGGCGGTCCATGGGACGCGTCATCTCCATGTCGGCCTTGATGGCGTCGACGGCCTCGGCCTGGTCGGGGGTCAGCGTGTAGGGGAAGAGGTCCTCCATCTCGCGCTGCCACGCGCTGTCGGCACTGAAGGCGTGACCCACCGCCACCGATCGCTGACGGTAGAGGTTCACCAGGTCCTGGGCCACGAGGTACGCCGCGGCGCGGGCCTTGGCGCGCGTCTTTTGCCACTCGGCGCCACCCATGCGCGAGAGCGCGGGCGCGTCGCCCCCCGAGTACGGGGTGAGCGCGTCGATCTGCTCGGTCGGCCAGTAACTGCGCCCGTCCTTGAACTCCAGGATCAAGTAGTCGCGTGTGATGCCGTTGATGGCCCGCGTGGTCGTGCCCGAGAACTTGGCCACGCCGTGCATGCGGTGCACCACGTAACTGCCCACGGCCAAGTCGTCGAAGAACCCGTCGACGTTGCGCGTGCGCGTGCGCGCCGCGCGGTGCACCGCGCGCCGTCCCGTCAGGTCCCCCTCGCTCCACACCACGATTTCGGGTGACTCCAGGTAGAAGCCCGAGGGCAGCGAACTCTCCAGCACGCTCAGGCGCACCTCGAGCACCGCGGCGGGGTCCGTCGACACGTCGAGTCCCTCCGCGCGCAATTGTTCAGCCATGCGCGAGACCGCGGCCGCGTTCGTGGTGAGGACCACGCCGCGGCGTTGGGGGCTCCAATTGCGCACGTGCGCGGCGATGCGCGCAGGGTCGCCCTGGACCACCGGCGGCGACGTGAGCGTCAACGCCGCCGCCGAGTCGCCGAAGCCGTGTTCGAGGCTGACGTCGATGCGCCCAGCGAGTACGTCGTCGAAACCGTTGTGCAACAGGGGCACGGCGCGGTGCGCCTGCCAGGTGGTGGCGACAGCGGCGGTGAGTTCGCGCTCCTCCTCGAGCAGGTCCTCGAGACGGTGGCGCACCCGCTCGGGTTCGACCACCAGACAAAATACGTCGTCGACCTCGTCGAGCAGAGTGCGCCGCTCGTCCGTCACGAGGGGCATCCAGCCCTCCATGCCGTCAAAGAGCTGCCCCTGGGCGAGTCGATCGAAAATCTCGCGACCCCAGGGCTCCTCGCGCGTCAGTGCAGTTGCGCGTTCTCGCGAAGCGTCGTCCAGTAGCCATTCGCGCGCCGGGCCGACCTCGACCTCCTCGACGTCGGAGATCGAACGTTGCGAGGCGATATCGAAGATGGTGAGGCGCTCGACCTCGTCGCCGAAGAAGTCCAGTCGCACCGGCTCGTGGGCGTGCGCCGGCCAGACGTCGACGATGCCGCCGCGCACCGCGAACTCCGCGCGGTGCTCGACCAGGTTCTCGCGCCGGTACCCGAAACGCACCAGTTGCGCGAGGAAGTCGTCACGGTCGTACTCGCCCCCACGCCTCACTCGCAGCGGTGCGCTGGCGGCGCCGGGGGGCAGGATCTGCGCCAACGCACGAACGGGAGCGACGACCACGTCGGGTCGCTCACCCTGGGCCAGGCGCCAACGCAAGAGGGCTCGCTCGGCCATGACCGAATTGTCGGGACTGACGCGCTCGAGGGGGTGGGTGTCCCACGCACCAAAGAGCACCACCTCAGCGCCCTCGCCCAGCAGGGCGCTGAGGGCCTCACTGAGTTGTTCGGCCTCGGTCGAGGTGGCCGTGACCACCACCATCGACGGATGCTCGAGGGCGTAGGCCGCCACGGCCAGGGGCGTCGCGAAGCTGCTGGGGCTGAAGGTGCCCGCCGCGTTCGCGGTCCGCAGGGAGGGGGCGGCGAGTTCGAGGACCCGCCGTAACCCCGTGGACTCAGTCACGTCCGGCGTTGGTCTGACGTTGCGCGACGTCGAAGCCCGAGTCGACGAGTACCTCGAGGACGTCCGCCGCGGCGGTCACGTCGCCTTGCAGTTCGGCCCGGCGCGCACCGGTCGGCCTCTTCAAGACGTAGTCGGTGACCATCTCCTTGCGCTCGGGTCGACCGATGCCGATGCGCAGTCGCGCGAACTCTTGCGTGCCGAGCACGTGGGTGATCGAGCGCAGACCGTTGTGCCCGGCGAGGCCGCCGCCGAATCGGAGTTGGCGGCGACCGGGCTCCAGGTCGAGGTCGTCGTGGACCACGACCAGACGCGACAGGTCCTCGAGCGAGGTGCGCGCCAACAGCGGGGGTAGCGCCGCCCCCGATTCGTTCATGTACGTCGTGGGAACGGCCAACGTGACGAGTCCACCGGGCGTGGAGAGGGTCGCGATCACCGCGCGCTGTCGACGTTCGAGCGTGAATTTCGCGCCGCGGCGTTGCGCGAGGAGTCGCACCGCGTCGCCGCCGACGTTGTGACGTGAACCCTCATACTCCTCACCGGGGTTGGCGAGTCCAAGGACGACCAGCGAGCTGGCACTCCCGCGCCGCCCACCTTCCACCGTGCGCCGCAGCGCCACGGCAGACTACGACTTCGCGTCGGCCGTCTTGGCCGCTCGGCCCGCGTGGGTGTTCACGACCGAGATGGCGTGATCGCCCGCGGGCGTCACGCCCTCGGGCAGCACCACGTCGCCGACGCGGATGGCGTCTCCGGGGGTCAGGTGCGAGATGTCGACCTCCACGTGAGTGGGGATCTTGTCGGGGCGCGCCAGGACTTCGAGGCTGAACAACTGCTGGTCGATCTCCCAGTCGGCGTGACGCACTTCAACGGCGTCACCCACCATGTGCAACGGGATGACTGCGACGACGGGCTTGTTGGGGTCCACGACTTGAAAGTCGATGTGGGCAACGGTGCCGCGCACTGGGTGTCGCTGGATCTCGCGCGCCATGACGATGAACTTCTGGCCGTCGGCGTCCAAGTCGATCAAGGTGTTGAGGCCCTGCTCGCCCGAGACCGCGGTGCGGAAGCTCTTGGCGTCCACTGACACCGGCAGCGGGGCGACGCCTTCGCCGTAGACGACCGCCGGGATGGATCCGGCCGTGCGCAGACGTCGCGAATTACGGCTTCCCTGAGCGCGGTCCGTGGACGCGTGCAACGTGGTCTCTGACATGACAACTCCTTAGGCGAATTCGTCGCGCGCAACCATCAGTCGCGCACAGGGTGAAAAGTCTAGCCGCCAGCGCCGTCGCGGAGTATCGTCCTAGAGCAGGTTCTCGCCGCCGAAGATGTCCGAGACCGAGGAGTCCTCGAAAATCGCGGAAATGGCGTTGGCCACAATGCTGGCGACTGAGAGGATCTCGAGTTTCTCGAATCGCCGTTCGGGGCCCAACGGCAGGGTGTCGGTAACGATGACCCGGCTCACGGGTGCGTTGAACAGGCGATCAACCGCCGGAGGCGAAAAGAGTGCGTGGGTCGCCATCACCCATATTTCTCCCGCCCCTTGCGCCTTCAACAGGTCGCACGCGGCCACGATGGTGCCGGCGGTGTCGATCATGTCGTCGATCAAGACGCAGTGCCGCCCGGCGACGTCACCGACGATGTGACGCGCTTCTGCGACGTTGGCCGTGCCTCGCGGACGGGTCTTGTGCACCAGGGCCAGGTCGCACCCCAGGTGCTGGGCGTAGCGCTCGGCCACCTTGACGCGCCCGGCGTCAGGAGCCACCACCACGAGGGTGTTGGTGTCGGCGTGGATCTTGAGGTAATCCTCGAGGACGGGTGCCGCCACCAAGTGGTCGACGGGGATGTCGAAGAAACCCTGGATCTGACCCGAGTGGAAGTCCACCGACAACACTCGATTCGCCCCGGCGGTCTGCAGCATGTCGGCGATCAACTTGGCGGTGATGGGCTCGCGCCCGGTGGACTTGCGGTCTTGACGGGCGTAGCCGTAGTTGGGAATGACCGCGGTAATCGACTTGGCCGACGCGCGCTTGGCGGCGTCGATCATGATCAGCTGTTCCATGACCGCATCGTTCACCGGCGAGGAGTGGGTCTGGATGATGAAGACGTGGGCGCCCCGGATGGATTCGTCGAAGCGACAGTGGATCTCCCCGTTCGCGAATTCGCGCAGATTCGCCTCGGTGAGCCCGACGCCCAACTGGTCCGCGATGTCCTTCGCGAGGGCGGGGTGGCAACGCCCCGTAACGATGACGAGACGGCGCTTTGACAATGACTCCACGCCGCAATGGTACAAGGTGACGTCAGGGTGAACATCTCCTACGATGCGAGGATGGTCGACTACGACGAGTTCGCGTACTTCAACGAGAACCTCAGCGAGTGGGGACTGCCTGACCGCACGCCACGGGTGCGGCGCGCCTTCGTGGCAGTCGAGGGGCTGCGCCAGGTCAGCGCCCTGATCTGGGGCGAAGGCCCCCCCGACGTGGTCCTGGTGCACGGCAGCGCTCAGAATGCGCACACCTTCGACACCGTGGCGCTCGCCCTTGATCGCCCCCTGATCGCGATTGACCTGCCCCACCACGGACATTCCGATGCGTCCTTCTACGGCCCGCGCGCACTCAACGAACACGCCCACGACGTCGTCGTGGCCATCAGAGAACTGAGCACCCCTCCCCTGACCTTCGTGGCCATGTCCTACGGGGGACTGGTGAGCGTCGCACTGCTTCACGAACACCCCGAACTGGCCGCCCAGCTGATCCTCGTCGACATCACCCCCGGGATCAACGTTCGCAACGCTCGTCACATCCTCGACTTCATCGACGGACCGCACGCCTTCGACAGTTTCGACGAGATCCTCGAACGCACGAGAACCTACAACCCGGGTCGTAGCGAGGCGTCGCTACGCCGAGGCGTCTTGCACAACGCCGTGCAGCGACCCGACGGCAGGTGGGTGTGGCGTCACCAGCGTCACGCGGCGCCCACGCGCACGCCCTCACCCGTGGGTGACCTGTGGCAGTGGCTCGAGGACCTGGCGCTCCCAGTGACCCTGGTGCGCGCGACGGGCCCCTCCTCGATCGTCACCGATGCTGACGTCGAGGAGTTCCGTCGTCGTCGGCCCCACGACGACGTCATCGAAGTCCCCGGGGCGAGCCACTCGATCCAGGGTTCGCACCCGCTGGAACTGGCCGCGATCATCGCCGCGCGTCTCGCCACGGCGTAATCGACGCCCGCGACATACCGGCTCGTCGATCCGAGGGGTAACTGCGGAACTCGAGTGATTACGTATTGGTTGAATTGGTCGAAATCAGCGAGGCCACCTCGTGTTCGCTCACGTCGAAATCCTCAATTTACAGGTAAAAACATTGGTTGCTCGAACTCAACCAATGTACCCATTTGGTGTTGCTACACCGCTACAGTGGCCAGAGCCCACGACCGAACTCCCCTGGAGGACCCATGACGCACACGAACCCCGCGGTGGTAGCGGTGACCGGCGAGTCGCCACGGCGCTTCGTTTACGACTTCGAGCACGACCACGGTGTCGAGCCCATGGGGTTAAAGGCGCTTCTGGGCGGCAAGGGCGCCAACCTCGCCGAGATGACGTCCGTGCTCGGTCTGCCCGTGCCCCACGGTTTCACGATTGCCACGACGGCCTGTCGGGCCTACCTGCGACACGGCTGGCCCCTCTCCCTCGACCACGAGATTGACGAAGCCATCACTCGTCTCGAGGCGAAGATGAAACGGCACTTCGGCGACCCCGTCGATCCGCTCCTCGTGTCGGTGCGATCGGGTGCGCAATTCTCGATGCCCGGCATGATGGACACCGTCTTGAATCTCGGACTCAATGACGCCTCGGTGGCGGCCCTGGTGGCGCGCACCGGTGACGCGAGATTCGCCTACGACTCCTACGCCCGCTTCATCGCCATGTACGGACGCATCGTCCTCGGCATCGACGCCGCGCACTTCGACGAACACCTTCACGAGGCCATGGACCGAGCGGGTGTCGTGGCCGAGGGCAACCTCAGCGCCGAGACGAACGCCGCACTGGCCGCCGTCTACCGCGACGTCGTCGAACGTCACAGTGGTCGCGCCTTCCCCCAAGAACCACGCACCCAGCTGCGCGAAGCCATCGAGGCGATCTTCTCGTCGTGGAACGGGGGGCGCGCGCGGGCGTTCCGCGATCGTGAGGGCATCGATCACGAACTGGGCACCGCGGCCAACGTGCAGGCGATGGTCTTTGGCAACCGCGACGACTCCTCGGGCACGGGAGTGGCCTTCACCCGTAATCCCTCCACCGGTGAGCCCACGGCCTACGGCGACTTCATGGTGAACGCCCAGGGCGAGGACGTCGTGGCGGGCACCAGCGTCACGCGACCCTTAAGCGACTTGGACTACCTCTTTCCCGACGTCGCGAATCAATTGCGCGAGGTCTTCGCCCGACTCGAAGCGCATTTCCGTGACATGTGCGACATCGAGTTCACGGTCGAACGAGGTCGCCTCTGGATGCTCCAGACTCGCCCGGGTATGCGCACCGGTGCGGCGGCGCTGCGAATGGCGGTCGATATGGTGAACGATTCGGCCATCCACCTCTCGCGGGCCGAAGCGATCTCGCGCATCACCGGCGATCACCTCGACCAGGTCCTGCACCCGACTTTCGCGCGCACGTTGACGGTGGCGCCACTGGCCACGGGTCTGGCGGCGTCACCCGGGGCCGCGGTGGGGCGGGCCTACTTCGACGCGCCCTCCGCGATCGACGCCGCGGCGCGCGGCGAAAGGGTGGTCCTCGTGCGCGCCGAGACCAGTCCGGACGACGTCGCGGGAATGCTGGCCAGCGAGGGCATCCTCACCGCGCGCGGTGGACTGGTGAGTCACGCGGCGGTCGTCGCGCGCGGGTGGGGCAAACCCGCGGTGGTGGGCGTGAATTCCCTGCTCGTATTCGCCCACGAGGCGCACGTGGCCGACGTCGTCATTCACGAGGGCGACTGGATCTCACTCGACGGCACGAGCGGCCACGTCGTGCTCGGCGAAGTGGAGTTGACCTCGAGCACCGCACCCCCCCAACTCGACGTCATTTTGCGATGGGCCGACGAGATTCGTGCGGGACACCTCGGTGTACGCGCCAACGCCGACACCGCGGCCGACGCGCGCGCGGCGCGCGCGCGTGGCGCCCAGGGCATTGGTCTGTGTCGCACGGAGCACATGTTCCTCGGTCCCGATCGCCTCCCCATCGTGCGCGCGATGATCCTCGCTGACACCGACGAGGAGTATCACGACGCCCTCGAACGACTACTCGACGCGCAACGCGCCGACTTCGTCGCCATCCTCGAGGCCATGGATGCCCTGCCGGTGACGGTTCGTCTCCTCGATCCGCCCCTGCACGAGTTCCTGCCGGACCTTGATGCGCTCCTCGTCCAAGAGGCCACCCAAGGACTGAGTGAGGACGACACGCGACTGCTCGCGGCGGCGCGTTATTGGCACGAGGAGAACCCCATGCTCGGTGTGCGAGGAGTGCGCCTGGGCGTGCTCAAACCCGGTCTCTACGCCATGCAAGTACGCGCCCTGCTCGAGGCCGCCCAGTTGCGCCTGGCGGCGGGGGGCGACCCGCGCGTCGAGATCATGATCCCCCTGACGATCTCGGCGCCGGAATTGGCCCTGGCTCGTTCGTGGGTGATGCAAGCGGCCGAGTTCGTGGCGCACAACTACCTGACGCCGCTGCACTTCTCGATCGGCACCATGATCGAGACTCCCCGCGCCGCCCTCGTGGCTCACGAAATCGCCGCGCACGCCGACTTCTTCTCCTTCGGCACCAACGACCTGACCCAGATGACCTATGGCTTCAGCCGCGACGACGTCGAGGGCAAACTGATGGCCCCCTACCTCGCCCTCGGTCTGCTCGAGCACAACCCCTTCGACGTCCTCGACGAGAGCGGCGTGGCCGAACTGATCAGGTGGGGTATCTCGCGCGGACGAAGTAGCAACCCCCGGCTCAAGGTCGGCGTCTGCGGCGAACACGGCGGCGACCGCGCCTCCATCGCCACCCTCTACGACTGCGGCGTCGACTACGTGAGCTGTTCTCCCTATCGGATTCCCGTGGCTCGCCTCGCGGCGGCCCAAGCCGTCCTGCGACGCGCCGACTCCAGCCCCCACTAGCAATCATGCGCATTGATCAGGTACTTCGGACACCGACGCCCGAAGTCTGGAGCTGGCGGGGGAGGGCTCGAACCTCCAACCTACGGATTCAAAGAGCCTCTCAGACGAGTTTGGCGAGCATGGTATATCCGAAATCACTTAGAAATACTAGGTTTTCCGTTCAGTTTCATGCACTCTGTTCGAAATTGATCGTGAAGTTGGGCACTTTTTTGGGCACTTCTTCAGACCGCCATATCAACTGGGGCTTCGATATACCGAATGGCGATTAACTCGCACTCAAAGCGACGATCTTCTGATTTGGTGAGATCCACCTCACCGGAGTGGATGAACTGGTTTGTGAGTGGCCTTGCGTCTCGGTGGCGCCACTAAAGACCTCTGTCTGCCACACGGAAATCCTCTCGAAGTTCGCCACCTCGTTCGCGCCTGTTGCAGTTTTCCTGGTAGTGACCGAGTTTGAAGCCGAAAGACTTGTCCTCAAAGTTATTTGCGAAATGTAAGTTTACGGGGGATAAAATGCCAATATGCGGAAGCCCCAGCCAACTCCAGTCCAAAAGTGGATGGGCCACGGCGTGGTGGGTTTAAGTGTCTCTTACGGGGTACACAGAACCGCCAAACCCCATCCCCTGGTGTCATTGGGTATTGGCGCCTTTGCCGTGGTGATTCACGATTATTTTGATGCACCTGTGTCTCAGGCAATCGCCACGCTGGCGGCCTAGAAACTTTCCTATGTGCATTGTAAAATAAAAAAGTACATAATTTGACCCAGATAATCCGTCACTCATGATATTCTCGAATCATGCTCACTATGGAAGAAGTTCAGAGTCGCCTCGAACCATTCATTGAATGCTTCGTCTCGTCACACGAGAAGGCAGTGGCGTCCTACAGAAAGGCGCTGGAAGCAGAGCCCGAAATGGTGGCTGCCTTCAGTCCATCGAGACGAGCACTCGATATTCATGAGCGAACCTGCTTTCATATTCGTTCGGCCTCCCTTCGCATGGAGGGAATTCACGTGACTTCACTCTCAACTTTTTTCGTTGCTGTGGGTAACGAAGTTCTCGTTCGTTTCAAGACGCTCCAAAGCGGATCGCCCCGGAATCACGCCTCGGAAGCGCAGTGGTTCTACGACCGACAGCAAATTAAGCCCGAGGACATGGAGGATCTTGCCTCGTTCGGAATTCTCGAGCCGCCAACAATCGTGACGTGCGGGTACACGTTGCACCTCAGCGAACTTCTTCTTGACCGGGTTCTAATTCAACGTGATTGCAAGGGCCACCAACCTTGGTGGTATACGATTTCAGGCGGCGTTGAAATCAGTGAACCCCTTCACATTGCTGGAACCGAAGAGATCACGCCTGCGCGAATTGCGCCGAAACGAAAGAGTAGGCCCGTAGAAGGCTCCGGCTCTCTGTGAACTCAAACAAGTACCCTTCAGGGGTGAACGATTTTTCTGAGATGGAGTTGAACTCAGAGGCATTGGTGACAGCCCGCGAAAGTCGAGGATTCTCTCAGGCCGACGTTGCCACGGCGGTGGGTATCAATCAGGGATTGATGTCAAAGGCCGAACATGGTTTGCTGAATCTGAAGAAAGAGCATGTTCAAGAGATCGCAGAATTTCTGAACTACCCAATGGAACTCTTTTACGAACCAGGACGGATTCGAACGACGCCAAGCGCGTGCCTTCACTACATGAAACGAAAGACTCTTCCAGCCGGAATTCTGAAGAAATTGACTGCACAAATGGAGCTTCGAGTCGTCTCAGTCCGTCGTCTTCTGAGCGATCTTGAATTGAACGCCGACAGGGAATTTTGCAATCTTGATCCAGATGAATACGACGGACCAGAGGAGGTCGCAAAGATACTGAGGCGATTGTGGCGCCTGCCTCGTGGTCCTATCCCGAACATGGTCACGCTTCTTGAATCTGCCGGAGCGATGGTAATACTCTCCGAGTTTGGAACATCAAAGTTGATGGGAATGAGTTGCTCTGCGAAGGACTCTTCTCCGCTCTTTTTCTTGAATGGTGAGGCATCTGTTGCTGACAGACGGTGGACGATGGCCCACGAACTCGGTCATCTCACTATGCACAATGCTTTCCCTCCGAGCGGCGACATCGAAAAACAGGCCGATGCCTTTGCGGCAGAATTTCTTGCACCTTCGCTAGAAGTCGGACCAACTTTGCGGAATTTGAAATTCGAGGATCTCGGAATGCATAAATCATTGTGGAAGATCTCTATGAAGGCAATCATCAAATATGCCTCAAGCATGGGAGCGATTTCGCAAGATCATGCGGTACGTCTCTATAAACAGCACAGTGCTCGGGGCTACAACAGGGTTGAGCCCTACGACGTCCCTGCGGAATTTCCAACCCTTATGGGCGTGGCTGCAAACGTCTATCTCAAGGACTACGGTTATTCCCTCAAACAACTTTCTCGGAACGTTGCGCTGATGACGGAGGACGAGTTTCTAGAGAAGATACTTATGGAGACTCAGAAGCAAACCGGTAACATCGTCAAACTATTTGCTTGAAGCCCGCCGAGCCACCGCCGCTTTCGTAGCGGTCTTTGAACGCTGTTCCGTCGTGAGCTTCGACGCCCTTGCTTTTGCGCCCTTGAGCGCTCCCTCGATGATGCGCTCATGTGTCAGGGTGGTGGACCGCAGCGAGGTTTCAGCGTAGCCCCACTGCTACACTCGCTATTGACACTGGACTTGACATCCAATGGATATTCCATTCCGGTGTCAATCCAATATTGCTGGAGTTTCCCAAGACGAACTGAGACTCGATAAATGGAAAATATCGACAATGGTCAAGATTCTGTGAGGTACTCCACGAATCCAGCTTGGTGGACGCCACCGTTGCTACTTCTTCTTCTTTTGCCCACCCAAATTCATAATCGCCACTTCGGAATGTGGTTAGTGCTCGATGTCGCTTTACTCGCGCTTTTCTTGTTTGTCTTTTATCTGTTGACACACCCCTTGCTCACCTTCTCGCAATCAGCACTTGCCAGACGACGAGGGCCATTTCGCGTCAAAGTCGATCTGAGCAACCTGGAGTCCGTACGTGTAAGCACGATTGGGCGGCAAACTTCCGTATTAGACCCACAAACTGGGGAACGACGATCAGTAATTCGCTTCTATGTAAAATCTCCGGATGATTGGGCGGGAAAGCCACCGGTTCAAAGTATTTCCATTAGTGACCGTCAGGGTCGCCATCTGACGCTGGGGGTTCGGCGAACTAATGTCAATCGCTGGGGTGCATATCTATTGCGAGCGATCAATGAACAACCCAACGTAGAACTGGGTCCGCGAGTAATCGAAGCGCTCGAAGACTTCACGCGTTGATTACTCATTGAATGATTGCGTGAAGCGACTCCGGGAACTGCCCGATCACACAATCTTACCTTGGGATGTGGGGAGATGCCTCGCTTCGAATCTGCAACGTGAACTTGGCGGGGCATTCCAGGACACCAATTAACCACACTCTTGTTGTACATCTCGGTGGAAAAATATTTGGAAATCGACTTGTCTTTCTGCACAGAATGCTAAATTCGCACCCACTGTCACCGACGCCACCAACGCCGCGTCGGTGACAGTGGTCACTTCATGCGTTATCAACATAACGCCACGTTCATGTCTGCGCTTGAACAGGATGTCGCCTTCACTCCGCGTTCTACTTACGCTCGTAGCGAACAGGCTTCAGATGTTGCACCATTAGTCATAGTCCGAACTTTCGCTTCATTGTGATTGCCCGCTCAACTATGCGGCAGCAAGTTCAAACAAGTAATCTTGACAAGTCACGGCGATGTTTGCAGGAAGCTCTCCCCAGATGGTGCTCGGGTTAGTTGACGTAGGGTCGTACCATGCAGTGTCCTCCTGTGCAAATGTGTAGGGCATATCTATCACTGCGTTGCGGAATAGTCCGGCAAGCGTGGGGAAGAGATTGAGATATGTCTGTTGGGTAGGACTTGGCTGATAGACGTTCCCATTAAGTTGGTTGAGCGCTGCCTGATATCCAGAGGACGAATTTTCTTGCTGTGTCGCACTGTCTTGCGTGACAATTCCTGCCGAGAGATAAATGACGAAATTGATCAGTTGATTTGACACGTACGCTGGATTGCCGCAAGCAGTATATGTACCGACGGTTCCACATCCATAGAGAATTTGGGTCGAGGCACCAGCTGAAACTGCCGGTACCAGCGCAATTATGCTGGTCATCGAAACGGCCATCGCGATTTTGCGGATCGCTGGCACCTTAAAGTTGAAACGCATTTAACTCCTCAAGTGGTTGATTAAGACTTTCGGACACCATTACATGTATTCCCGCGAGGGATTTCTTAGTCACGTTCAGAATTTGACTCGAAGAGAAATGCGCCCTGTAGGCCATCAGCAAATTTGTAATGAGAATTTGGAAAAATGCTCTTAAGAAAAATTCTTGAGAGCATTCGCCAGGGTTACCCCGAAATGCGCCGTGTACGTCCCAATCGGTAGCGATCATCGTCGGTCAAGTGACGCCGGGACGGACTTCTCGCATCAATTCGTATTCCAACGAAGTTGCCTAGTGGTTCCGCCTTTGTTAGACGCCGGTCGCAATGCCGTGCTGCTGAACACTGTCCCCTAGCTCATCTCCTCCCGAGTCATCGTAGAGAGAATAAATCGGCGGTTGGTTTCATTGACTTCATTGAGAGTGGCTTGGTGTCGACGCCGAGAATTACCAGCGACTACTCGGATTTCGACGCGGAGGCCCTCGCTCGTCATCTTTGTGGTCGCCCTGCGTCAGGCGCCGCCGCCGGATGCCATTTGCCCACATGTCGGACTCTCGGTATCGGGACGAACCTAAATCTACCGGCGGGTCTTGGCGCGTGGGCACGTCACCGCCGCATTCGCTTAGCCGTCAAGTTCTCCGCGCAAGAATGCAGCCATTCGGTAGCGGCGCCCAGTTTCGTGGTGCAACACCTCGTCGCGCTGGGCGTTCCACGTCCACTGCTTCGTGGGCCGCTCGCCGGTTGAGATCTGTCTGGTGCGTGTCTGGTTCACTTTCGATGACGACTCCGACTTACGCTCGTCAGTGAGCCTTCGAAGGAGTTCCGCACGGGCGGCCTCAAGGTTCTTTGCTTGACTTCGCCCACGTTCGACGACGACCACCGTTCCTGTAGGCAGGTGAGTGAGCCTCACCGCCGAAGAGGTCTTGTTGCGATGCTGACCACCCTTGCCGTGCCCGCGGTAGAAATCGCAGCGCAGTTCGTCATCTATGAGTTCGACCTGAGATGTCCCAGGATCGTCGATGAGCGCCACTGTTGCCGTCGAGGTGTGGCGGCGTCCATTCCGATCGTTGTTCGGAATGCGCTGAATCCGATGCGTGCCGGTGAAGCGTGTCAGGTTCAGATGATCCGCGTGACCGTAGAGCGCGAGAACTATTGTTCGCCCTTCGGTCACCACCACGGGCACACCGTGGTTGGTGATGTACGCGCGTAATGCTTCAACAAGTTCCGACGCGAAGTGCGCCGCGTCATCTCCGCCCTCTCCGGGGCGAATTTCAATGTTCTGTGATGGTTGCATGAAGATGCCTCTCGAAAGATGTAGTTGACATGGCGCTACCCAGAAATGGGGCGTAGAAGAATCGACCCGTAGGGTCAATCAACAGCTAGCGGCGCGTCAACCTACACATGGAAATGGCATCATCGAGGACGTCAAGAGAGAGTGCGGCCCACCTGTTGAAATCGGTGAAGATGGTCGCTGTCTCATGACGTCCATTATCGCAGAAGCGTGCGACGTGCGTTCACCGAACGGGACACGAATCGGAAACGCCAACGCCTCGGCGCAAGTTCGAGTCCCCAGTCGTCTGGGCGAGTCCTGAGAGGACCGCGTCCGCCCACCTTCCCGCCGTGATGGTCTCGTAGGGTGACTACGGGCGCGAGATCGCACGAAAGACCGTCATGCCCTTAAGTTGCCCCAGGTGGCTGCGGATGATGACCGCCAAGACTTCGCGGTAGCGTGTCCCGCGGAGATCTGCGCTGTGGCCGATACGGACTGGCCATCGCCGTGTCCGCAGGACGACTCTTCAACCGCGGCTCTCACGCCAAGGAACGTGTCAACGTCGAGTTGGTCCGACTCCTCGATGAGGGCGGAGTCGAACTAGTCGAGGAGAGCATCCTCTATTGTTGTCCTCAACATTGAAGTGAGCCACCCCCCCCCAGCCGCCTGAGCAGTTCGGCACCAAATCGATGTGTCGTGAGAATGGAGGGGGATGGTTGGCAGAAGGCACATTCGAGGTGACGCGATCGACCTGCACGTGATTTGTGAGGCGACGAAGTCAATTTGGAGAGACGGCGCGCACCACCTCAAGATGGACGAGATGGCCACTCGGAGTAATTTGAGTCGAGCGACTCTCTATTATCGCTTCGGGTCACGTTCTAGGCTCATCCTTTTTACGAGGCACTCAATCATGGTTGAACTCCTGTGTCGTGCAAACGACATTGTTCTTACGGCACCCATAGCGGAGTCGACGGATTAGGAAAGGCAGTGCGAAATGACAGATCTTGAAGATAGGGCGAAGTTGCTGACGCAAGGGCCTTTGGGTCGCGCGGTGCTGGTTGACTTGATGGGCGCGAGACCCGACGTACTTGCAAGAGACGTGGGTCTCAATCTGGGCGGGCAACCGTATTCCGTCCAGAAGCCTTCGAGCGACAGGGCGATCGGGGCGTCGTCGTCCAAGGACATCGAAGCAATGAACGACGAACAGAATCTCCACGTGGCCCGCTCGATCAATCTCCTTGTCGAGGAACAACTACCTACCGTGAAGGAGTTTCTCAAGAATTCGTCAGACGTCATGCGGCGCGTGGGCGAAACCATCGAACACTATGCGTACGGCCCCGCCGAACTGTGGCAGCCACTCAGAGAGGCGCTGGTTCTCGCCGAGGGTTCGATATCTCGAATTGCCGAGGCGGTCGCCGCTACTTCTGACTTGGATTGGTGGTGGGGAAAGATATCGGCGCAAGATCAGAAGTGGATGGGCGACCCCGTTGGAACGCTCAACCTTGCATCGACACCTGTGAAACCCATCGAGCCACCGAGTGACGAACAGAGAAGTTGGTGGTGGGTTTCGCCAGTTCGCAGTGACCTTCTTCGCACGACGCGAGGCCCCGTTGGACCATATCCCAGCGTGGCGTCAATTTGCCGATCAGGCTACGAGTCCGCCCAACGAGACCAACTCGATACCTGGGCGGTTCAGATTCCAGAGTCGGTCAAGGTCTATGAAGTACTTTGCGCAGAGGACTGGGCGAGTCTCGTGGAACGCTACCCACGTCAGTGCGTCGATGGCAGGAACTCAGAATGGACCCGGTGGACGGGAAGCGAAGGACCTTGGCTACTGCCGGACTGGGACTCCATCGCACGAGACTTTGACGGCGTGCACGTGTCATTGACTGGCTATCTCGCCAGTGCGTTTCGTGCACTGCCTGCCGGTGAAGCACAGACGGTGCTAATTGGCTGGAATCCTGACGAGACGCTCTGGCTTCGTAGCCGGCCTGTGCTGTCGGACCGGCTCGAAGTCCATATTCTCAGTTGATCGACACAGCACCGCCGAGGAGATCTCGGCATATCCGTGTGATGGAAAGCCAATCCCCTCGGCGGCGCTGTCGCTACGATCGCATCAAGTGCCGCAATTCAGAGCAGCAGTCGTAGGCGTCTGGACGTAGGCGTAATACGTCGTGCCGCCTTCAACCATGGTGCCATCGACAGTTGCAAACCAGTAGGTGGGCAGCGTATTGGTGCAGAAGACCTCGACATTTGTTTGGGTGTAACTGGCCTGGCCAGTGTTTCCACGATTAAATGGAGGGTCTACAGCATCTGGGCCGAGGGCGCCGTTCTTCCACATTTGGACCGATTGTTGAATCGATGTCACCGCATAGTTGCACTGCGTGTACGGCTTATTCCCGACGGTAAGTGGCGCCGTGCGCTCGTGCACCACCGAGGCGTACAGCTTGCAGCCAGCAGGATTGACGACGGCAGGCGCTGCCGGGGTACTCGTCGGACTGAACGGGTTCTGGGTTGTGTATTCCACCGATATGACGCCGGGCATTGGCGCCGATGTCGATGGGGTGTCCGTGGGCGAGGCTGACGCGACAGTCTGCGATCCAACCACTGGCAACAAGGTTGCGAGTAGCAAGCAAGCAGACGCGGCTGCACCTTTCGCAAAGGATTTATGATTGCTGAATTTCATAACTATCTTCCTCTCGTTTGGATGGATAGAACGCTACGTCGCCTTCTCATCTCGGCACCAAGATTCCGTGTCTGAACTGTCGTTAAGACTCTTCATCGTGACAGCCTCCCCGCCGTCACTGACGGAGCTTCGCGTTGGGTGCTGACGTCGAGAGTTTGGAGAATTCTGCGCCTGATGCAATGAAAAAGCGACTCGCGGGCGTAAACAGAGTGAAGCCATGAAGCGAAACCACTCCTCGGACGATAATTCTGGCGAAGACCTACTTCGCCGATTCGAAGAGTTCTATCGTCTTCACTTCGCGGCCCTCTCGCGATACGTGACTCGTCGACTACCAGCCAGTTCACACGACGAGGTGGCGGCGGCGTTCGTGATCGCACCGATTTGCCCTCCGGCACATAAATAGAGCATAAGCACTCGCAAGCCAAAGTTCGACGAAGTACTCGATGGAGTGAGGGTCCGCGTCTTTGCGACCCGCTCCGAATTCGAAGTCGTCTTCAACGACGACGACATCGACGATCCGAGCGCCCAGGTCCTCTGTTACCCGAAGTTCCTTGGGGTGAACACCTCGGCTCATCAGGCGCGCCTTGAGTACGTTCCTGAGGTCACCAAGTGAGCGGTCTGACGAAGGCTGAGCTCCTCGACGAGAATCGTCGACTTCACGCGCACAACGAGTTCCTTGCCGCTGCGACTAACCAAGAGATCACCATCAGGGAACTGGCCGCGAAGATGTCCGATGACGGCTCTATGAACATCGAGATCGTCGCCGGCGAGGAGGGGATCTCCCATCCCGGCATCCGAATTCTCGCAGCGGCGGCGCTGTCGCTACTCGAGATCGATGGAACCGTCCCGCCGAATTACCGCACAGCAGAAATGTCGGGCACGCTCGCATCAGGAGATAGGTACTTCGTCGAGATCGCGGCATGTAAGTCGAAGGACCAGACGCCGCACAAGTTGCGCATGAAGGCGGAGTCGGAGTGCGACGCACTGCGCGCTCGCATCGAGCGACTCGAAGGTGCCAGTGCGGCGGTGCGTGAATTCGCGCGAGTGCGCGCGCAGAGCGATTGCGACTGGGATCACGTCTACGACGTCCTCTCGTGATCTGGAGCAAGTTGCGCCACTCTCACCATCACTGAGGACGACTATGGTCCTGATCCTTCAAGATCTGGGACGTCGAGGCGATCGTCGATCCTGACGGTGGCCTTGAGATCGACCTCGTTCTCCGCAGTGGGGTCACAGCGTGGACTCCTGGTCTCCACGTGCACGAGGATCGACGTTCTGCCACTGAGCCGACAAACGCCGCGGGGCAATTCGCGCTCCTCGACGGCCTGTCCACATACGCAGTACCGTGTCGCCGTGTCGTCCACACCCATTTGGTAATCGTTCCACATGACAGAATGGTCGGATTCTTAACGAGAGTCAGAAGTGAACACCACGTCCAGTTGGGGGTGGCGACGAGCAACTTACCAACGTACGACCCTCGCCCGACCTGTCGTGAATGAGGCACGCCGACTAGAAGGTCCTCAGAATTTTGATCTTCCACCGAAGCGACTCTGAGCGGACACGTTCCCACTATTCGTTGCCCACACCCCAATGATGAGAGCCAGCCAGATGATCTCGGCGACGATACCTAAGATCCACCCCCACACTCCGTGGAGATTGCCGTGGATGATCGCAAAAGGCCACAGGAATGCGACCATGAAGAACATGAGTTTCAGGAAGTACCCCAACAACCCCACAACCGGTCCCGTTGAGACGACCGTTCGACTCCCGTCTCGGTTCTTTTGGTTGTAATAGCGCCGATATCTCATCACTTGCCTCTTTCAGGGTACGTCGGGAAAGAGACTCGTTTCAAGGCTCGGAAAGTGATCTCGAAGTACTGTCCAAACGGTGGAAAGGTCAACATCTGCGTATTCGTGCGTCAGGATATTCCTCATCCCGATCAATTGATGCCATGGAACGTCACTGCGCTCATCGCGATACGAACCAGGAAGTCTCTTTGCTTCTTCAGCAAGTTGGATGACGGTGTTAATGGCGGCGTCTTGGACTATCCAATCGTCCTCGAATCTCTGTCGACCGAGGTCGACAAGTTTCTCTCCTTTATCCAGAGTGGAGCGCATTGCGGCGAGAGTGTTTGAAAGGTTCCTTGACGCCTTCTCTTCGCTTCTCGAGAACGCAAGGTCTTCGTACTGATCTAGCGTCAGGTCAGACTCCGGATTGGCTCTCGGTTTAAATTGGCCGCCTGAAGAAAGCCCCTTGGGATCTCGCGGCTGATCGTCGCTCACAGAGTCAAAGCCTCCATAAATATCTTCGAGCCCTGTGGCACAGTGCGATCTGAAAGCACGTCAACGTCTCGCCCGGTGATGTTCTCAACCTCCAGCAAAAATTCTGAGAGATCCATAAGTGAAGTCTCTGGCGATGGCGTCACTAGTAAATCGATGTCGCTCTCGAATGTGTCCTCGAGTCGGGCGACAGATCCGAATACTCGCACGTTACTTAGTCCATTCTTTTCAGCAACTTCAATGATCTTTCCGCGCTTCTCGTCGACAACTTCTGATGGCAGCCGTCGAGTCGCTTGAAGCAACCGTTTCTTGGTCGATGGGTTGGGGGTGATGGAACCATTTTCGTACGAAGAAAGTCGAGATTGGCTGGTCCCCGCCCGCCGAGCCAACGCCGCTTGGGTAAGTCGTGCCGCGATTCGCGCGCTCCGAAGTTGTGTCGGAAAATCCATCTCAGAAATTATATCAGATGATATATGAAGTTGTGGAGTGTGATTCCTTATCACCCGACCCATTCGAACGACAACTCCACGTCGACTTCACGCAACGTGACGCCCCAACCTTTGGATTCGTTGCAGTCGAGGCCGAATGTTTTGAGCCGCCCCCAACTCTCCGCACTTCTATGCTCGTACGCCGAGTGATAGTGCCCATGGATCAGCACTGACGGGGTGACGAGATCCAACACCTCGCGCACCCGTTCACGGTGTAGCTCGCACGTTGGCAGCTCGAGCCTCCACGCTTCTTCTAGTGGACCATCAGACTCGATTCCGGGGATCTTCCAACCCGAGGGCGCGTCGTGCGTGATGAGTATATCCGCGTGGCCACCGGCCGTAACCGCTTCGATATCCACGTCGCTGATCCGTTCCTCAGGGAACCAACTCTTCCCCTCGACGCGATCGGCACGATCGATCGAAGCCGCACCTCCGACGCAGGCGACTCTTCTGCCAGCCACCGAAACGCGCGATCCGCGAGGCAAGTAGACGAGCCCTGGTGCAAGTTCGACGGGATCTCGCTCGCCCTCGGCCACGCCGGCCACCACTTGTGCCGCTCTCACATCGCGATCCAGCTTCGTGAAATGCTCGTGGTTGCCGTCGATGAACCAGATGTCAACGCCAAACCTTTCGCGGGCAGTCTTCACAATTTGCATGAACTTTCGCGAGTCAGGCCAGTAGCCAAAGTCGCCGACCTGGATGATTGTACTGATGCCCATTTTCACGGTCGTGGGCAGTACGACGAACTTGAGCCAACCAGCGTCGCCGTGGGTATCGCCGACGAACAGCGCGGACTCGGTCGAGAGGGTGGGTGGTTTAGGGATTGTCATATCTTTCTATGTGCCCGGGGTGAGATCAGGCCGCCAATGGATTTAAGACGTCGCTGTTGCCTCAACCCGGACAGGTACGATATCGCGAGCGTACAACCGCTTCCATCTCTCCGCCCCACTTTTGGTGCGGTAGTTGATCTCCACCTTCGATCGCCCAATCCACGTCACGATGCCCTGACGATCAGCGCCAGCAATACGAGCGACGACTCGCTCGCCGACCGTGAGTGAGCGAATGGCGGCGCGAGATTCTCTGACCCGCTCGGCTCGCCACTGACGGGACGCCTCGGCCTGCGCCTCAGCGTAGACGCGCATCGAGACGTCGATTTTCTCATCCCGTGTCCGTCGCGCCACCTGGCGTTCGCACTCTTCGCTCAACCAGGGGAACTGAGCGGCGATCGAACGACACGCCATGGCGTGTCGTGGTGCAGTGGGGTCAGCGTCGTAATCGGAGAACTCGTGACGAAGCATGTTCACGACGAGCCGGTCGACTGGCGCGTCACCGATTTCGTAACCACGTTCGATGGCAATCTTGATTGCGTGGTTGGTGGCGACCTGCTCCAAGCGCTCCCGTGTCCATTCAGGGAACTGGTTCATGGCGTGGGCTCTTGCGCCGTCGAACGTAGCCGGCACTTATGGGAACGTCTCATACGTCTTCAGTGCACCGACGACGACAAAGTTGTCCCCACATGTCAGAATAGAGATGGCAAAGCGGAGACGCCGAGCCGGTAGCCCTCGTAGCTCAATGGATAGAGCGAGTCTTTACCGAAGATTTAGATGCGGGTTCGAATCCTGCCGGGGGCACCAAACGCAACAAAGACGGCCTTGCGGCCGCCTTTGTTGCTAAACGAATCTGCGAGACCGATACCTCGCCCAACGCAGAACAAGTCTTTACCGAAGACAATGTGAGTATAGCGAGGATACTCCTCAAGGGTCAAGTACCCGGCACTGCCGCAGTCCACTATCGCATCCGTGGGTACTTGCGTTGGCCGAAGAACGCGTCTTCGATCTCTCTCATCCGGTGACTTCTCGGACGACTACAAGCCGCCCGCTTCTTCTCAAGCCGCTGACGCGACCAGAAGGGCCAGTTCAGCCCCGAGGATGTTGCGAGCAGCGTTGACATCAGCGTGGGCCTCGTGCCCACATTCTCGACATCGAAACTCCGCTTGGGTGACGCGGTTGCCAGCGTCGACGTGTCCACATTCGTGACAGGTCTGACTGGTGTGCCGAAAACCGACTCCGATTCTTGGCAAAATTTCTTGGTCCGCCAATGGAAATTCATTATCGTCGAAGGATGGTTGCTCTTACTGTCTCGGACTGGACCAATATCAGTGTTGCGATTGGGACCTTCCTGTTGGCGGTGGCGACCTATTCCGCAACTAGCGTGGCTCGACGTTCCACGAAAGAGGCGTATCGCAGTCGAGTCGACGCGTGGGCGCCGCGACTCGTCGTGCTCGACCTGGAGGTACAGCAAGGACTCGAAAAACCCGAGACCATAACGGAAGGGAACTTCGGCTTCGCCAACGCGGGTGAACCGATCGAAGTTGCGGGCATTGGCGAAGGTAAGTTGGGGATGATCGCGGTTCTCGAGATTTTCAACGACGGAAATGCAAGCGCCTACGTTAACCTCATCCGACCACCGGATGTCGACATCAAGGGGGTCGCTTACCTGGGTTCGGAACCGGGCAGGTTGGAGCACTTCTACGATAGTGAATTGATTTTTCTACAGCGCGATACGAGGGTACGTGTGAATCTGGTTTGGCGACAACCAGCAATATCGTGGAGCGAAGAACCCGACTTCCCAAATCGATTGCCCACCCGCATTGTCAGAGTTCAAATGTGCGACACGCTGGGTAGTGTCTTGGACACTTGCACAGTAACCTTCGGCGGTTATGGGCTGATGCCCACACCGTCTAAGCCCGGTGGTTGGAATGTGGCTCCCAGGGATCTTCGTATGGTGATCTCCAATGGTGTGCTCAACACATTCCAGCACATTGGAGCTTGCGCGCGAAGTTACCCAAAAGAGTTGGCGGGCAATTCGTGGTGGCGACAGTTAGGCGGGTCAAAGCGCTCGCAAGAATAACGCGTCACGCTGACTGATCGAGGTCCCAGTCCTCGTCATCGACCAGTGAACGGAGTTGCTTGAGTGACGGCGCTGGGAAAGCCTCCACTCCTATACGACTGCACTATTTGGCGCCAAAGTGGCCATGGGATTCCTCAGCTAAGTCTCGGAGTTTTCGTCGACCCCGGACACCAAAGCCCCCAAAATGTCGGCGTACTCACGGTCACTGGACTGGACGAAGTGTGAATAGACCGACAGCGTCGTCGAAGGGTTGGCGTGGCCCAGACGCCCTGAGACGGTCCGCACGGGCGCTCCAGCGGCCATGAGACGGGTCGCAGTGAAGTGGCGCAAGTCGTGCAGACGGACTCCCTCGAGGCCCACAGAGGTCCTCAGTTTCGTGAAGTGACTGGAAACGTAACCGGGGAGCCACGGGGCCGAACCGTCCGGCTCCAGCGAGAAGATGAACGACTCGTCAGTGATCTCGGTGTCGGCGAACTCGGCGAACTCAATCGACAGAGCTTGCTGCGCGCGCAGGACGTCCACGGTCGCCGGGTCGAGC
>JARCRU010000134.1 GCA_029850535.1 Actinomycetota bacterium
GTCACGGTGCGTCAGAACGTCGGCGATGGCGCTGCGCGCGCGTTCGTCGAGCAGACCAGCGACGTCATCGAGGATGAGGAGGCGCGGCTGGTGCAGGAGGGCCCGGGCGATGAGAATTCGGACTCGTTCGCCCGAGGAGAAGCCCTCACCGTCGGCGGACACGGGAAAATTCACGTCGTCGAAGTGGGCGGAACTGAGACCGAGGGCGCTCAGGAGTTCCAGGACGACGCCGTCGGCGACGTCGAGCCCGAGGCGCAGGTTCTCGCCCAGGGTCCCCGGGATCAACGCCGTGTCCGCACTCACGTAGGCGATGGCCTCGTCGGTGCGCCGCACCTGTCCCGCTTGCGCCGCGCGCCAGCCCAGCCACGTGTGCGCGAGGGTGGTCTTACCGATCCCCGACGCGCCGAGCACGGCGACCCGGTCGCCTCGGCGAAGTACCAGTGAGATCGGTTGGGGGTTCGCGAGGGTCACGACCGCCTCACTCACGAGCACCTCGGCGGTCGAGACCTCGAGGCGTTCAGGCACGACCAGGCGCTCGCGCGCGGCGTCGATGGCCTCGCGTCGGTGGAACTCGACCCCGTAGCGGCGCACGTGGGAGAAGAACTCACTGGTCGCCAGGACGCAGAGAAGCGCGCGCAGCAGCGAAAGGTGCGCGTTCAACAGGCCAAATCCCACGTCCATGGCCACCAGACCCACGCTCACCCCACCCAGGAACTCGGTCACCAGCGACGAGCCCAGGGCGGTGCGAATGGCGCGCAGGGCGACGTGATGCTCCGACGCCGACAGCGCGGCGATCTCGCGGGCCCCGTAGTGCACGGCGCCCAGGCCCCGCAGTTCAGGCGCGTGGGTCAAGAGCTCCAACTGGCGCTCACCCAGGCGCGTACGCCGCTCGCGATATTCGATGTCCAACGCCGCGGCGCGCGTGCCCGCGCGCTGATAGAGCGGCACGGCCACGGCCAAGAGGACCACCACGAGCGAGAGCGCCTGCCATCCTCCGGTCACGAACACCACGACAAGTGCCAGGATCGAGGCTTGAGCGCTGGCTCGCACCACCGCCAGTCGCGGCTCGTCGACGATGGTGTCGATGGCGTCGGCGATCTGCACGGGTGAACTCGCGCTGGCGCGCGGCACGAGAAAGAACGCCAGGACACGACCGCGCCAGTGTTGACGTGCGCGAGCACCGAGGCGCGAGTACCACGCGTCGAGTGCTTCGGCGCTGGCCCAGCGCAGGGCCACCACCAGGGCGAGGAGTGCGAGGCCCTCGCCCACGCGTTGGGCGAAGAGTCGGTCGATCCCGAGCGCGGTGAGGAAGGCGAGCGCCAGTCCGACGACCGCCACGGCGCCGCCCAACGTCGTCGCGACGCGACGGTGGCGAGGGGGACTGGCGGGGTCGCCCCGTGTCAGCACCGTGGGCGTTGCCACGTTCGTCACCGCGGGTCCGGCCGGTCGCGGTGAGGAAGTTGGCGCGCGGGTCCATTCAACCAGTCGCGCAGGGCCTGGGTCGCTCGACAGTCGTCCTCGTTGTACTCGAGGATGCGCTGGCGCCAGGCCTCGACGTCGTCGCCCGCGCGCGCCGCCTCGAACCAGCGCATCGAGGCCTCTCCGCTCGGATTCTCGTCGCGCCACTCGAAGCCGGCGGCCCGGGCGAGCACCTTGAGTCCGAGGGGACCCTCGGTCTGGATCTGGGTCTTGGCGCAGTCGTGCAGGTCGATCCACTGCGCGGGGGTGACCGATCGGAAGTCGTCGAGGTCCGAGCGCGCCGGCCCGGCGGCGAGCGGGGGGTTGACCGCTCGATTCATGGCGCCGTCCTCGGCCTGGGCCCAGAAGCAGTACGCGGCGAAGGAGAGACCCCGTTCGCGACATTGGCGCCGCAGCGAGGAGAACCACTCCCAGAATTCGGCGAAGATGCGCGCCTCGCTCTCGTGAGAGAGTTCGCCCCACTCGACGAAGGAGTGATACCCGAGTGGCACGTCGTTGATCCCCACTGCGGCGCGTACGGTGGCGCCCCAGAGGTAGGTGTGCTCGTCGTAGCTCTCCATGTCGACGTCGACCTCGACGTCGGCCCTCGTGCACCCCACGGCGTCGCTCTCGGTGATGCGCAACAGGGACCCGCTCACGTGGACTCGCGCTCGGTAGATCAAGTCGTCGAGTCGCTCGATGGCCAGGGCGAGCACCGCCTCGCGCGAACTCGAGTCACTCGGCGCTCGTCGCGCCAGCCGGGCCCGCCGGGGGTCGAGCCGGGCGAGGTCCGCTCGAGTGTCGACGCCGAACTCGTGCAGGAGACGCTGTTGTTCGAAGTTGGTGAAGTGCGTCAGTGAGACGTCGTCGTGCGCCTCGAGCTCGTCGCGACAGTGGTCGCGAAACGCGCAGTCGGCGCACTCACGATGCCAGTAGGGCGAGGTGGGGAACTCCTCGGCACCCTCGCGCCACCGGTCGTGCGCCTCGAGTAGCGCACGGCGTTCCTGGTAGAGGGCGTCGTAGGTCGCGAGGTTAAATCTCGCGAAGTGTGAACCCGCCAGGTCGAGCCACCAGACCTGGCGCTGGCGATCGACGAGGGCGACGCGCGCGAGCTCGTCGCCGTATCCCAGGGACTGCAACACGCGAGTGGTATGGGCGAGGCCCACGCCGCTGCGCGTGAGCGAGAGCGTCGAACGCACGCAGACGCCCGACCGCGGTAGCGCGAGGGCGGGCGAGAGGTGCTCGAGGTCCGTGACGAGCACTTCGCGAGTGCTAGAAGACTCTACGATTTCAGAGTTCTTGACCACCAGGGGTGCGTAGACGAATCGGTTGTCACGGCGTCCCAGACGTACGAGGGCGTGAGCGGTTCCTCGTCGGTGACCCACTTCATCGTCGGCGAGTCGTGGCGAGATCACCAGTTCGACGCCGTGCTCGAGCGCCGCCCGGGTGTCATCGACCGAGGTGGCGTTGAACGCCCCGGGCGACGTCGAGAGCGTGTGCAGGACGCCGCGGCGAAAGTCCTCGGCGAGACGACGGCGGTACTCCATCTCGTTCGACGCCGGTACGCGGACAATGGGGGTGGGGGCTCCGCGCGAGAGACAGACCCGATGGCGACACGACAGGATTTCGTCGCCGCGAAGAGGGGTGCTCACGTAAAAAGACTACGAGGCTTTCGTCGTGAACCTCGCTGGGGTTCGCTACACCACGTCCGCGCGCGAGTAATTTTCTCGTCGCGGTGACCTCGCGGGGGTCGAGAGAAGATAAGAAATCACACAGAAATATCACTGCGAGCATCTCTCTCGAGCCCCAGTTATCAACACAGACGCAACGAAGGGGCCAATATAACAGAAATGGAGCAACTTTCTCAGAGGTATGGCCATTTCGTGATGGAAATTCGTAAGATAGCGGCATGGCATTCACCAGGAAGAATCGCAAGGACGTCGGTACCCCGACACCGGTGACTTCGTCGACGCAAATTGACACCGCCCCCCACGTGGCGGGGTCGAGCGCGAACGCCCACGATGCTCCTGGCACCGGGCACGAGGGCGCGCCCAAAATGGTGGTTCCCCCGATAGTGAACAACGGTCAATCGACCAAACGACTCGGCGAGCAGTTGATCGGCAGTCGCCTCATCACCCCCGAACAGCTCGAGGCGGCGCTCGCCGAGCAAACGGTGTCGGGCGGACGACTGGGCGAGGTGCTGGTGCGCATGGGCGTGCTGACCGAGCAAGCCCTGGCGCACGCGCTCGCCGCCTTCTTCGGTTTCGACGTGGCCGATCTGCGCCGCGACAATGTCGATCCCGCCACGTTGACGCTGGTGCCTGAGAACGTCGCGCGCGAGTACATGGCGGTGCCCATCCGGATGAACGGCACCTCGCTCGAGGTGGCGGTCGCTGAGCCGAGCGAGGAACTCCGAGCCGCCTTAAGCCAATTGGTCGGGCGCACGGTGCAGTTGCGCATCGCCCCGCTCAGCGATATCCGCTGGGCCATTGACTCCAACTACCGCGCGATTGGAACGGTGGGGCAACTGGTCCAGGCCTTCGAATCCGTCGAGGGTTCGCGA
>JARCRU010000135.1 GCA_029850535.1 Actinomycetota bacterium
CATCCTGGCCCTAGGCCACCCGCTGGACGTGCTCATCGCCGGCGATATCGTCATCCTCGCCGTGCCGTATGCGAGCGCTGTGCCGGTTGTCGCTCAGTACGGGGAAGCGTTGGCTGGCAAGGTCATCATCGACATCTCCAACACTTTCATCGCCGCTGACGATACCGAGTTGGTCACTCCAGAGGGCTCTTCTGGTGCACAGGAAATCGCCAAGGCCGTCCCGTCGGACGCGCACGTCGTGAAGGCATTCAACACCGTCTTCGGCCACATCCTGGCCCTAGGCCACCCGCTGGACGTGCTCATCGCCGGCGAGGACGCGCCGGCCAAGGCAAGCGTGTCGGCGTTCATCGAGACCCTTGGGCTGCGTCCGTTGGATGTCGGCGGCCTGGAGATGGCGCACTGGCTGGAAGGGGCGGGCCTCCTGATGATGGGCCTGGCCCGTAACGGCGTGGGTTTCAACCTCGCCCTCGGTGTCGAACTTTTCGACTGAATGGACCCACGCCCGGCGCCTTTGCGTCAGGTGACTCCGACATGAAATGCCAATCCGCACCCCATCTCAAGACATTGGCGCCACCATGTGGCCGTGGGACCCTATCTGATTCTCTGGCAGCCAGTTCTCAGTCGCTTGCGTTTTCGAGCTTTGCCCAAATGCTGGTCAAAGCGGCGATATCTTTGTCATCGAGTGGGTCAATCAAGAACTTCTTGATTGACTCCTCGAAGGTCCGCTTGACCGCGTCGGCATACTCGCGTCCGTCCTTGGTAAAACTGATCAGCGAGACTCGTCCATCGCCTTGGTCAGCGCCACGTTCGAGGTGGCCGGCGTCAATCTGTTCCTGCACCAGTCTCGACGCTCGCGTCGGGCTGACAGTGACGAGTTGACTTGCTAGGGCGCGCACCGCCTGGGGCTCAGACTCTTCAAGTCGACAAAGGATTTCGCAAGCGCTGGAGGAGATCTGATGGCGCTGCATTAGTACGGCATCGATACGGGCGGTCACGGTGGAGTGGATTGACAACAGGGCCCACCACCCGTCTACCTGGTCCGGAGAGATGAGCAGCGGCTTGGACGCGGGAACTTTCACGGTTACAGCATACCAGATTCATGTGCTGACACAGTTGCATGCTAGCGCACGCATGTGATAGTGTAGAGTCGCAATCCACCACATCACTAACAAGGAGCAGCGCATGCGCGTTTTCGTTACTGGCGGGACCGGCCATTCTGGTTCGTACATCATCGCCGAGCTCATTTCCGCCGGGCACGAGGTGACTGGTCTGGCCCGGTCGGACAGTTCCGCGATGGTGCTGACTGCACTTGGCGCAAAGGTGCGCCGCGGCGACATGGAGGATCTCGAGGAGCTTAAGGAGGCGGCCGCGGACTCAGACGGTGTCATCCATGTCGCGCACCGGCAAGACTTACTTCCGTCCGGCGGGATGTACGCCGTGTCTCTCGCGGAACTCCCCATCATGCACGCTTACGGCGAGGCACTCGCGGGAACGGGAAAGCCGTTGGTCGCGGCGGGGAGCATAGGTTCGTCCGGGAATCTGGGCCGGCCGGCGACCGAGGAGGACCCTGCCCTTCCTGTCGGCGATGAGCACAGGGGCACACTGCGCGCTCGTAATGTTGTGGAAACCGCCGTAATCGGCCTCGCCGAGCGGGGAGTGCGGTCTTCGGTCGTGCGGATTGCCAATATCGCGCATAGCACGACAGATCGTGCCGGCTTCCTCCCCATCCTGATCGCGCTCGCGAAGGAGAAGGGCTTTGCCGGCTACCCCGGAGACGGCGCGAATCTGTGGAACGCCGTGCACGCCCGCGATGTCGCTTCCTTGTTCCGCGTGGCGCTGGAGAAGGGCGAGGCTGGCAACTACTGGCACGCGGTTCAGGATGGGGGCATCCCGCTCCGCGAGATCGCCGAGGCCATCGGTAGCCGCCTGGGCTTGCCCGCCGTGAGCGTGCCCACGGACGAACTGATGGTGCCGGGATACTTCGGGTTCCTCGCGAACATAGTCACCCAGAGCTACCCGGCGTCCAGCCTCATCACGCGCCGGACCCTCGGCTGGGAACCCGCTCAGCCCGGCCTGCTCACCGATATGGACAACGGCCATTACTTCCCGGCCAGCTGACGGCAGGGTCCGAATAACAAAGAACGCAGAAAATGACAGATGGTGCGGTTCGTCTGGAAGGAAGCAGAGAACATGACAACTGTGGGAATCGTCGGAAGCGGACACATCGGTAGCGCCGTAGCGCGGCTCGCCATCGAGGCCCGGCACCAGGTCGTGCTCAGCAACTCACGCGGTCCCGAAACACTCGCGGACATGGCCGCGGAACTGGGGCCAAGGACGTTCGCGGCGACGTACGAGGAGGCAGCGGAGGCCAGTGACATCGTCGTAATCACGGTGCCGGTCAAGGTCTTCCCCGACTTGCCCGCCGCGGCGCTGGCTGGCAAAATAGTCATCGACACCTGTAACTACGGCCCCGAACGTGACGGGCACATCCCCGAGCTCGACAGCAGCTCGCTCACCTCTAGCGAGCTGCTGTTTCGGTACATCCTGGACGCCATGCTCGTGAAGGCGCTCAACAACATCTGCTTCAAGCACCTGCTATCACTCGCGCGCCCAGCCGGAGCGGTCGACCGTTGCTACCTGCCGATTGCAGGAGACTCAGCGGCGAAGGCCACAGCGACCGAGTCCATCGACTCCATCGGGTACGGCGTGGTGGACGGGGGATCGCTGGCCGATAGCTGGCGGCAAGCGACGGGTACGCCGGTGTGGGGGATTCCGCATGGGCCGACCTCAAACGAGAGGGGCGAGCCCGCCGGCGAGGACGCCATCCGGACGGCATTTGGGACCGCAACGCGGTAATCGCGTCCGCTTCAACGAGATCAGACTTGCGGTTCAGATGGAAAAAATTAGTCAACAGGGAGAAGTGTCGTGAGCAACATAAACGAAGTGTCGGAACTGAGAACAGTGAAGATCGCCCAGGTAGTTCGGTCGTACGTCGAATTGGCAGGACACGGGAGTGCTGGGGGTCAAAGGAGTGCTGACGAGGTGGCGGCGCTCTTTGCGGACAACGCAATCTTCGAGAGTCCAATAGGCGGCGACGTCCATCGCGGGGTTGGAGCGATTCGAAGTGCGTATCACTCAATGTGGGACGGTCGAGAGCAGGGAGTCAACCTAGTATCGCTGAACGTGGCCGGCGGAGAAGCAGCAGTTCACGTGCAGGTCGTCCTTTCCGGCCAGCGTGTCGACGTTATCGATGTGATGACCTTCGACGATGACGCGAAGATTGCGTCTTTGCGTGCTTACTTCGGACCATCCAACATTGTCACGCTGTAGCGCGAGCGGTTGGCCAATCTTCCGCCGGTTCAGATCGGTCACACCCGCCGCCCTGTGGCATGCAACTGGCTTACGCTCCGGCCGACACCGACAGGTTTGTTTTACTGTTGGGCCGCCCCGGTCTCGATCCCGGCACCTTGGGATCCAAAAAAGAGGGATATGGATGGTTGGATCCGTCCGGTGAGGTCGGAAATATCCGAGATTCAAGGAAATCCTGTCTGGTGGTGTCGGACCCGTCGGGTGGAGTCGGAATGGTCCGTGGGAAATTCCGTGGGATTTCCGAGCGACTGACGTGGCGAGGCCACGGGTTGATTGACCATTGATGCCCCCCAACCGAAATGTCGGAAGGTCTGCCGTCTCGCTTGCCAGTTTGATTCGGAAGCGATCCTCAGAGAATCTCGTCCCCAGCTTTTCCGGCACGATTCAACTCGCAAGCCGTTGCCCAGTCTGAATCACCATCCCGTCCTGGCAGGAGCTAGGACGCTCCAGCGCGAACGGTTGGCGCTGGTTTCGAGATTGTCATCTTAATGAGACGAGTACTCATTGCACTGTCTGATCAGTGGGTAGAAAATTTGAAGAAACGAAATGAGTCCCCGGTTGATGGACGAAACGACGACTAGCGATGCGCCGGGTCTGACAGTTCAGTCGATGCTTGCCGTCGGCAAGATGACTCGTCCAAAGACAATTGCTCAGCGAGTTCGCCCTACCCTGTGACGAAGCCTCCCGAATTT
>JARCRU010000136.1 GCA_029850535.1 Actinomycetota bacterium
TCGTCCAGGTGTCCGGTCTCCCCGCGTCACCTTCGCCGGGCACGATCCTCGTCGCTAAGCCCCTCAATCAGGGGCAGGCGTCGCCCGAACATCTCTTCGCAACGAGCAATGGCGGAAGAACCTGGACATCGGTGTACAAGCCAATCTCGCAGACCGCAGCCATTCAACTCGTAACGTTCGCGTCACCGAGACTCGGTGCGGCCATCGTCCAGGTCACTTCATCAACGTCATACCTCATCATCTCCACTGATGGAGGCAGGGCGTGGCGCCGAACCGGCACGTGACTTATGTCCCACAAACGTGACGCACCTCCGACACGGGTGGAGGCTCGCTCAATCATGTGATGGACCATGCGCCGGTCAACGCTCCTGTGGTCAGTTCGTCCAAAATCGTGTGGAAGTTCGGAACAGGGCGTTGCCAAACCCCTGCGACTGCCTGGCTCTAGGAGTTTCGTAAACACCCCGCCAAGGGGTGTTTACGAAAGTGGACCCCATCTGCTTACGAAAGTCCCGGGCGGGCAGCCCGAAGTCGGCCGAGAGGGACGAAGTCAGTTCCCGAGCACCCCAACCGCGGTTGAGAAGACGTGCATCAAGTCACTCGGGGCACTGGGTGCAGCGAAAGAGGCCCTCGGGACGTGACTCGTCCCGAGGGCTACTAACTGGAGGAGACTGCTCGCCTAGGCGGCGAGATCGTCCGGTGGGTCGTCGAAGCAGAACGGCTCCGCGAGGCAGATCTCACCGTTCTCGTCGAGTTCCTCGAATCCGTGGTCGGGCGGAAACTCTACACACAGGGGGTCTGTGGTCAGGCTCGTGCGCTTGGCCCACTTGCGCACCAGGCGAATGTTGGCCGCCACCACCTCGAACGTGAGCATCAGGCTCGTCTTGACGAGACCGACCACTCGGCAGAAGCCGCGCTTGATGTTCTGGGTACTCTGGCTGCGCAGGTTCCCGAAGATCCCCTCGATGGCGCTGCGTCGAGCGAAAGAGTCGATCCATTTTTGCGATCCCCACGGGTCTCGCTGACGAAGCTTCGCCAGCACGGGTCCGGGGATGACGATCGTCGCCTGTCGACAGCACTTGGGGGCAGTGGCGAGCGGACCAGGATTCTCGACCACCGGGCGGTCCGCCGGGTAGTGCTCTGACAGTGGGCAGAGTTCGCACTTGAGCTTGCCCGCCTTACCCGAGCAGATCCACTGGGTCTGGAACGGGTCGGCCTTCGTGGGGGCGTTCTGATTGAACACGAACGCGTGCTTCTCGCGATCGGCGATCTGGGCGTGAAACTCCACGATATTCCCTGGCAAAACGGGTCAGAACCGAAATCGTACAGTAGAAACCCCCGAAAGTGTGTAGTAAGTCTTCCCGAAATTGTATAGTAAAGACTCCCGAAGATGTGGTGTAGAACTACTCACAAAGGACCATGCCGATGACGAAGTATCGACGCCGAGTGGTGGACTCCGAACTAGACAGCCTCATTGGCGGTGGAATTTCCGCCATCTCACTCGAGGGCGCAAAAGCGACTGGCAAGAGCACTACCGCCACTCAGCGAGTCGCAAGGACCTTCCTCCTGGAGCAACCGGTCACACGCCAGTTGCTCGAGGCCGATCCCGACCAAATAGTGACGGGGGACTCCGTCCTTGTCGATGAGTGGCAACACGTACCGGCGACCTGGGGTGTCGTTCGAGCAGCTGTCAACGCCGGAGCCATTCCCGGCCAGTTCTTCCTCACCGGATCGGCGTCTGCACATCACCCCGGCACCCACAGTGGTGCCGGAAGGATCGTGAGCATACGGATGAGACCGATGACCCTCGTTGAGCGAGGGGTTGGTAGCCCAACCGTTTCCCTCGGCCAACTACTCACCGGAGAGCGGCCCGCAATCACCGGCTCATCCGCCATCCGACTGAGCGACTACGTGGATGAAATTGCTCGATCGGGATTTCCCGATGTGCGCCACTTGAAGGACTACGCCCGGCAAGCCCAGCTCAGTGCCTACATCGATCGCGTGATTGACCACGATTTCACCGATGTAACTGGGCGAAGGCTAAGAAACCCGGTCGCCCTTCGTCGTTGGATGACTGCGTACGCTGCAGCAACGGCCATGGTCGCCTCATACGAGACAATCCGAGACGCCGCAACCGGCGGCCACACGGAAAAACCAAACCGAACGACTACCGGCCCATATCGCGACGCGATTGAGGCACTCTTCATCCTTGATCCAGTACCCGCGTGGTCGCCGACCAACAACCACATCTCAGAGCTCGCGTCGACCCCAAAGCATCACCTTGTCGATCCCGCTCTCGCGGTCACGCTCCTAGGGTTGGAACCTGCCGCACTTCTCGCGGGCGACGAGGGTGGGATTGAGATCATTCGCGACGGAACGTTACTCGGGAATCTGTTCGAATCCCTTGTGACGCTAGATGTGCGAGTCTTCGCGCAGGCTCTCGGTGCGAGGGTTGGCCACTTGCGGGTCCATAGAGGAGAGCATGAGGTTGACCTGATTGTCGAGCGCCGCGATCGGAGAGTTGTTGCATTGGAGGTCAAACTGTCGGGTGAGGTTTCAACGAAAGACGTGCGACACCTGCGTTGGTTGAAAGAGAAGCTTGGCGACAATGTCCTCGATGCAGCGGTCATCACATCCGGACCGAACGCGTATCGGCGTTCCGACGGTATCGCCGTAATTCCAGCTGCGCTCCTCGGCCCATAGCAGACTGGCCCGTTCCGCCCCAGGCCCGCCTTCGGGAGTTTGAAGGGCTTCGCTCAAGAAGTGAAGGGCCAAGCATCAGTTGGGGCTGCGACAAGCCTCGGGCGACGCCTGGCACGACCTATTTCATCGCGCTCGGTAGAGCTCCCATGCCTTGCACGACGGAGATCGGGCCGCAACTATTGCTCACGTCAGGCGGAAAGATGGTCGCGCTCGATTCGATTCCGAAGCCGGAACGAAGTAGTTCGGTACTCGACACCAATGTCTATCGTTCTTTCGTAGAAAGTTGATCGCGGAGACTCATCGTTCATGCGTTTCATGATTCCATACATCCTTCGTGTAAAACGGGAACGTGATGCCGAGTAATGGGAGAATCGAGCGGCCTGCGTTGGACCCCGTTGTCGAGGCAGCGATGGTCGACGTCGCCAGGTTCGTCTATCGAAAACGAAACTTGACGGGACCCCAATGGATGAGATTCCGAAAGGTGGACCTCAAGGATCCATCCTCTCGCGCGGCTGTGATTCACGCTTTGATGCACCTTAAGTACCACAACTACCGGTACGACCCCCAGGGTTTGAGCGATTGGGCGAGTTCGCACGGATGGAAGGCCGAAGACGTAGCTGGATTGGCCCACTACGCAGTCGGAGCACTCGGCGGACAGCGCTTTCACACTGCCCCCGACCCCTTCGGGTTCCAAGCCATTGATCGATGGCGCGCGGCGGCTGTTGTCAAGGAGTAGGAGTGACTTCGGTGGAGCGTCGGTCAACGAAGGTGTCCGGGGTGTCGTCATGCTGTGGGCCAGTATCTCAGTCCTCACCTGATATGTAGCCAGCGGCAAGGGGCCACTTCAAAGAAGATGAGACGGAGAACACTCCTGATCAAAAACCATGTGGTGAACATGGCCAAAATCGTGTGGAGAGCTGGTGGTCCCTGTTGCCAGACCCCAGTCACGGTAGGGCGTTTAGAGTTTCGTCAACACCCCGTCAAAGGAATCTCGACAAAAGTCAGACGCGCGGAGTGACTTAAGTCAAGGCGTCGTGGGCTTGCGTGACACGGCTCCGTGCAGGTGCTCTCCTCGAGGGCTGGCGTCTCTCGTACGGCGTGGGCTCTTATTCGGACACACCGGCGCCTTGACCGACTGAACGACCACGCAACTTGCTCGCCGTCCAGGTGGCGAGCTGCCTGGTGCTACCCGACCGTCCCCGGACCCTTCCTCGTGCGAGCGTTGTCTGGGTAACGGCGCTTCTCGCGTGCCTCGCGGTGGACGATCGGCACCATCGAAGCAGTGCGGAACCACCGCCCGCCCGATGTAACACCGACGAAGAGGGCTTACGGAAATAGAGCGCACGCTCGTAGGCTGAAGTCGTGAACTGGAGGCTCCGAAGATGAGCGAATATGCCGATTGGCCGGTCGAGTCGGACGACCATGTCGGGCTCGCGGTGCTCCTGCCCGGCCAGAACTACCCGGCGACGATGCCGCTACTCACCTTCGCGGGTCACGCAGTGGCGCAGCACGGGTGGCGGGTTCGCGCCGTGTCGTGGACTGCGCCGAACGTGGACGACTTCGCCAAGATCGAGTGGGTAGGGTCCCAACTGATGGAGGCGATCGGGGAGTTCGACGGCCGAGTGCTGGTCGTCGGGAAGTCCCTCGGCACCTGCAGCGCGCACTACGCATCGCGGCACGGCTACGACGCCATCTGGCTGACGCCGCTGCTTCGCCGGCCCGACGTCGTCGAAGCAATGGCTCGTAACGCAGGCCGACAGCTGCTGATCGGCGGTTCCCTCGATCCGGCGTGGGACCTCGAAACCGCGCGCACGATCGGCGGGGACGTCGTCCAGATCGAAGGCGGGGACCACGGAATGTTCGCCCACGACGCAGTTCGTAGTGCCGAACTGCACGTCGAGGTCACTCGCTCGATCGACCACTGGCTCCAAACCCTGCCGTGAAGTGAATGAGACATCGCGGGCGATGGTTCGCTCGAACGTGCGAGGACGCCGCACCTGGTGAACCCGGGGTCGCCGCGCGATTGATCGGATTTCAGCGTTCGAGGACTACCTAATTTTTTAATCGCAAGACGACCCCGTCCGCCACGGTGACTCGGAGGACGGTGAACGGACTGGCTCGAAGTGTTTCTGTAGCACCACCAATGGTTGCGCGGGGGTCGACACGCTGAACGATGCACCGTCACGGGAGAGTCTCGAAGGGACGACCAGACAGCTTCCGTTGCTCACCAGGGTGATGGCGTACGTAATCGGGCGCGAGGGAACAGCGCTCGTAGCGTGCCCGTTTTCGACGAATGAGATATTCGAAAAGGCCGCATCAGTGAAGCTGGGCAACGTGTCGTTGACGCAGGGAAATCCCACATTGCAGAAAAAGGCGGAATCTTCGAGAATGAACTCAGCGCTCACTTGTCGAGGTGCGGGTGACGGTGAGGTGACGGAGGTCTTGAAGCGCCATCGCGACGTGAGGTCAGTGACACGGAAATACCATTCGTTGTTCGACGCTCGTACCGAGGCCGAAATCAGATCACCCGGTCGGACGGTCTCGAGTAATCTGACCAGGTTTCCATCGTTCGCCTCGAGGTTCCCCCACATCTCGTACCAGGCGAAATACGACGGAGCGCCGTTCGCGCACGTGGCACTAATCCCGTCCTGTTCGACCGTGTTGCTTCCGTAACCGTCAATCCCAACCCACTGCGACAACCCAGACGTTGGACCCGTGCACGTGACCCTAGGAACCACGAATCGAGCACTCGCGCTGGTGAAGCGCCCGCTGGTGACGGCATAGCCAGCCCAGTTACCACTGAAGGTCGAACGAGGCGCGCGCGGTGATGAATGCCCCGGAGTCCAATCCGTCGTGAATGCCCGCGAGGGAGACGACGTTGCTCCAACACCTACCGCGTTGACGGCGGCCACCTCAACGCGAGCCAATTCAGCCCCCGTGAACGGTAGGACACAACCCGACGAGTAGCAATAACGATGAGGGCCGTTGGGTAGGACGTTGACCCGATAGTTACGTATCCGGTCGCCACCGTTTGAGACCGGAGATCGAAAGAAGACCTCGATCGCGCCAGGACCAGCCACCACTCGGACATCGCGTGGGGCGGCGGGTGCGTACACGGATCGCGCACCCTTCGATTGCTCGGTCACCGTCGCCAACACGAGTAAGCCGACGATCAGCAGCGTTGCGTTCGACCTCGCCGTTGGGAAACGATTCCTCATTACGCACCAACTGTCCTAGTTCCGGTGATTCCGCAGGGGGCCAACTCGACGTGCTTCAATTCGGTTCCCATTGTGTCACGCGATATCCCGATCCTGAACTGGGTCTGACGACACTGATTCGACTGCGATCACGCTGGAGATCCCGGCAACCTTCACCAACCGAGATGTTTGCCGAGGGGGCACGAGTGTTCTCATCTCAACCGCTGCGAAGACCCGTTCCGAGTGACTCTTCAAAGCCCGAGTGCACCGTGAAGATACCGATCTGAACGGCCTTTCATCTGCGTACAAGGCGTCCCCACCACTTGGAATCTTCGTCTCTACCTGCCGAATTGCTTGGTCCGTGGTTCACCGATTCCCCTGGCGGCTTCGCACCGGTGCGACTCGACAGCTGGGCACAGTTCGCCGCTATGGTCGAGCTGGAGACGAGACATGATCGACGGTTCTACGACGAGTGCGCTCGGACGTGGTCGGAGAAGCGGGTTACGCGTGTTTCGGCGGTGCGCGGCGGCGGTGACCGCTGGGTTCACGATGTGCGCCGCGCTGGCGGGAGCGCCCGTATCCGGGTCCACGAGGTCAACGCCAACGTCACCGGTATCGGTGACGTTCCTACGCTCCGGCGAAGGCTGGATGCTCGGCGCCTATCACTGCCGAGCAGGTACGTGCGCTCGCGTAGAACACACGTCGAACACCGGCCACACCTGGACCGCCGAGGTCGCTCCGATTCAGCTCCAGACGCTCATACGCACAACGGTTTCCGACTACTACCCGGTTGCCCATCTGACTATCTACTTCGCCAACGCCGATGACGGTTGGATCTACGGGTCGGTACCGAGCGGGAGTTCCAACGGCACCACCAAACCGGTGTTGTGGTCGACTCACGACGCAGGACGCAGGTGGTCTCCTGTTTCTGTGACGTCGCTCGCGATGAAGTACGGCATCCTCTCGGTAGGCGCGAGCCACGGTCAGGTCTACGCGATCGGGTGGAACACGGACCAGAGCTTCGGACTCTGGCGGTCTCCGATCTCGACCAATTCCTGGCGACGGGTGCGCACACCGACGCTGTTTGCGGCAGCCGGGGGAACAGGGATGGACGGCGCCTTGGTGTTCAAGGGAACTAGTGGCTGGCTGATGGTCGGCAATGACCGCGGCGTCACCGGCGGCGCGCGACTGACGAGTTCGGGTCACTGGGTCAAGTGGGCCGGACCCTGCGCCAGTGTCGGCGGCAACTTCGCCGTTCCAGTTGCGTACTCGTCAACCTCTCTCGTCGACGCCTGCACGATTGGCGGATTTGGCGGAGACGTCGCTCCCGGCACTCCGAAAAGCCTGAAGATGAGCACGGACTGGATCTTCACCTCACACAATGGAGGGCTCACCTTCGCCCCTACCCGCCAGATCGGCGTCGGAAGTCCGACCATGTGGCTCGTCCAGGTGTCCGGTCTCCCCGCGTCACCTTCGCCGGGCACGATCCTCGTCGCTAAGCCCCTCAATCAGGGGCAGGCGTCGCCCGAACATCTCTTCGCAACGAGCAATGGCGGAAGAACCTGG
>JARCRU010000137.1 GCA_029850535.1 Actinomycetota bacterium
CTCACGGCCCTGGTCGCGGTCTTTGGGCCGGCGCTGATTCACGTGCCGCTCACCTGGCTGCGCCTCGTCGTCGGGGGCGTCTTGTTGATCTTCGGGATGCAGTGGCTACGCAAGGCCATCCTTCGTTCGAGCGGTCTCAAGGCGATGCACGACGAGGACGCCATCTATCAAGAGACGGTGGCCGAACTCGAAAACGTCGCCCCCGGAACCAATCGTGACCGCATCGCCTTCGTGATGGCGTTCAAGGGAGTGTTCCTCGAGGGACTCGAAGTGGTCATCACCGTCCTGACGCTCGGCACCTCGGCTCACCGTCTGGGTCTCGCGTCCGCGACCGCGGCCGTCGCGCTCGTGCTCGTGGCGATTATCGGGATCGTGGTGGCCAAGCAGCTCTCGAGCGTGCCCGAGAACGCCATGAAGATGAGCGTCGGCGTCCTGCTCGTGACCTACGGCACCTTCTGGGTGGGTGAAGGTCTGAAGGTGCGCTGGCCCGGCAACGACACGTTCCTGCTGGCCTTCGTCGCCCTGTACGCCGTCGTCTGCTGGGTGCTGGTGGCCGCGATCAAGCCCAAGAACCCTTCGAGCCCCACAAAGGTGGACGCATGAGCGACCGTCAGCCCCTCATCGTTCGACTCCTCAAGGGTTTCGCCATGTTTTGGTGGGACTTCTTAGTCGGTGACACGCCAGAGTTGTTCGTGGCCGTTCTCGTGATCATCGGGGTGGTGTCCCTCGTGAGTGAGACGTGGCACGCTAACGCCACGGCGGTCGTGGTGTTGCCAGTCCTGGCGATTACGGCGCTGACAGTGTCGGTGCGTCGCGCGAGCAACGCCGCCAAGCGTAAATAGCGGTTACGCGAAGGCCGCGTCGAGGGTGATCGTGGTACCCGTGAGCGCCTTGGAGACCGGGCAACCCGCCTTGGCCGATTCCGCCACTTCCTTGAAGCCCGCCTCGTCGAGACCCTCCATCACGCCGCGCACGGTGAGGTGGATGCCCGCGATTTGAAAGCCGCCCGCGGGGTCGGGCTCGAGGTTGACGTCCGCGCTCACCGTGAGCGTGCCCGGGGTGCCCCCGGCTCGCGCGATGAGGGCCGAACACTGCATGGCGTAACACGCCGAGTGCGCGGCGGCGATGAGCTCTTCGGGGCTGGTGACGCCCTCGGCATCGTGGGCGGTGCGTCGGGGAAAGCTCACGTCGAAGCGACCAGCGCCGCTACTGACGAGTTCCACCACGCCAGTACCGTCATTGAGGCCGCCGGTCCAGTTGGTCGTTGCGTTTCGTGTCGCCATGGGGTGACTCCTTTTCGTTCGTGAACTGACTGGCATCCTATCGATGCGTTCAGCACGTGAGACGGGAGTACCTAGTCGAACTTGGTGCCGCAGTTGCGACAGAAGTTCTGACCCGTCCCTCGCGCGGTGCCGCACGAAGGGCAGGTCGCGTCCGAGGGTGCGGGAGCGCTGATCGCCTGGTCGAGGGACGTCGCACTGGGTTCGGGTGAGGTGCGCGGTTCCGGGGCGTACGTGCTCACCGCAGCGGCGGGCGAACCCCCTCCGTAACGGTTGGGTTCCACGGGCGCACTGACCAGGAGGACCAGATTGACGAGCGGCAAGAGGATCCACCAACCCGAGTGGTTGGAGTCGTGGAGGCGTCGCACACCGACGGCCAGCGTGGGGATAAACAGTCCGAAGTCGTAGAGCGGAAAGAGTTTGGTGAAGACGATGACGATATACCAGCCGATCCAGAAGGCCAGTATCCAGTACCAGTACTCCGAGCGCGACGCGCGTCCACCAAAGGTGGCGTACTTCTGCAGCACCGAGCGAATCGCTTGGCTCATCGACACGTCGTCTCCCTCTCGTTGGTCATATCAAGATACTCAGATTGTCGCGACGCAGGCGTTGAGCCGCGTCACCCGGTGTTGCGCAGCCCAGTGGCGATACCGTTGATGGTCAACAGCAGCGCACGCTGGAGCGTGTCGTCGACGGGTTCGTCGCTCTCGCGCTGGGCGCGCACGCGTTGGAGCAGTTGGATCTGCATCAATTGCAAGGGGCGTAGGTAGCGGTCTCGCGTCTCGAGGGTGGTGGCGAGCAGGGGTTGGGACTGGAGCAATCGATCGGACGCGGTGACCGCGAGGAGCTCGCTGATCGTCACCTCGTGTTCGGCCACGATCGTCTCGAAGAGGTAGTGCAGCTCGGGCGGCACCAAATGCTCGACGTACTGGCGCGCGATCTCGAGGTCCGTCTTGGCCAGTGTCATCTCCACGTTGGAGATGAAGGTGGCGAAGAAGGGCCATTCGAGGTACATCTGACGCAGGTCCTCGCCGTGGCCCGCCTCGCGTGCGGCGCGCAATCCTGAGCCGACCCCGAACCAGCCGGGCACGATCTGTCGTGACTGGGTCCAACCGAACACCCAGGGGATGGCGCGGAGCGACTCGATGCCGTCCTCGCCGGTGACGCGTCGGGCCGGCCGAGAGCCCATGTGCAGATTGGCGAGTTCGGTGACCGGGGTGGAACTGGTGAAGTAGGCCGGCAGATTCTGGTCACCGACGAGGGCTCGATACACGGGTAGGGAAGTGTCGGCGACCAGGGTCATGGTCTCGTTCCAGACGTCGAGTTTGAGGGGATCGACCCAGGGCTTGGAGTGGAACACCACCGCCTCCAGCACGGCCGCCAGGAGCAGTTCGAGGTTCTCGCGCGCCAGCGAGGGCAGGAGGTACTTGTCCGAGATGACCTCGCCCTGCTCGGTGATCTTGATGGAGCCGTTCAGCACGCCGTAGGGCTGGGCGAGAACCGCATCGTGGGTCGGTCCGCCTCCGCGCCCGACGCTACCCCCGCGACCGTGAAAGAGGCGTAGGTGGATGCCGTGACGTGCGGCGACGTCGCGCAACTGACGTTCGGCTAAGTGGATGCCCCACTGTGACGCCGTGATGCCGGCGTCCTTGTTGGAATCGGAGTAGCCCAACATGATCTCTTGGACGTTGCCGCGCAGCTCGACGAGGTGTCGGTAGGCGCCCACGCTCAACATGGTCTCGAAGATCTCTCCGGCGTGGTGCAACTCGTCAAGAGTCTCAAAGAGTGGGGCGAAGCCAATACGAGCGAGACCCGAGGTGAGATCGAGGAGTCCCGCTTCTCGCGCCAGCACGACGGCGGCGAGGAGATCGTCGGCCCCCTTGGTCATCGAGACGATGTAGGTCTCGCAGGCGTTGCTCCCGAAGTGGTCGATGATCTCACCGATCGCGGTGAAGGTGCGAAAGGTCTTCAAGTTCACACCCTCGAGCGGACCAGGGTAGGAGAAGAGGGGACGGCGTGAGTCGAGTTCTCGACTCAATACCTCGAGACGCTCGGCGCGTGACAGCTGGTCGTAGGCGCCGGGTAGCTCGCCCAGTCGGTCCATGAGAACTGCGAGGGCCGCGTGATGCGCCTGGGCGTGTTCGCGCACGTCGAGCGTGGTCAGGGTCAGTCCGAAGGCCGAGACCGTGATAATGGAACGTTCCAGGGTGCCGCGGGCCAGGCGTTCAGAACCATTCTCGATGAGTGAGTCGTACAGCAGCATCAAGTCATCGAGGAGTTCCTGGCTGGAGGCGTAGTCGTAGCCCGCACGGTGACGACCGCGCTGCTCCATTCGGTGTTGGGTCTCCTCGAGGCGCACCCGGATGCAGCTGAGTTTGAGTCGGTAGGGTTCTTCCGCATTGAGTCGAAGGTAGCGTGACTCGGGGTTGAGTCGCGTGAGGTCGTCGGCGAGGGAGAGTCGCAATTCCTCGGAGATCCCGACGTGCTGGGTCGACACCGAGATCTCGTCCATCAATTTTCCCAACATGGCGCGCAACGCGCGCACGGCGAAGTCCAGCGCCAGGTCGACGACCGACGCGGTGACCTCGGGGGTCACGAAGGGGTTGCCGTCACGGTCGCCGCCGATCCAGGTCCCAAAGGTCAAGGGCCGACTGTTGGGCGCGATGGACACGCCCAGTCGTTCGGCGTTGGAGATCAACTGCTCGAGGACGTCGGGCACCACGCTGCGCATCAGGTGGTCCACGTAGTGCAGTGCGTTGCGCGCCTCGTCGAGCACCTCGGGTCGTTCGAGGCGTAGCTCGTCGGTCTGCCAGAGGGTGTCGATGAGCTCGGCGGCGCGGCGTTGGCGCAACGTCTCGCGCAGGGGGGAGTTCGAAGCGCTCGCCTCGTCCAGTAGGGAGCTGATTGAACGGAGCTTCAAGAGCACCGAACGCCGTGCCGCCTCGGTCGGGTGGGCGGTGAAGACGGGTCGCACGGCCAGACTCTCGATGGCGGCGGCCACGTCGTCCGCGTGGACGGAGCCGGCGTCGATGGCGTGCAAAATCGCATCGGCGACCCGGGCCAGTGGACCGTCGTCGTCGTTTCGTCGCTGACGCCCCTGGCGGGCGCGGTGCGTCTGCTCGGTGACATTGGCCAAGTGAAAGTACATGGAGAAGGCCCGAACCAGTTGACTGGCGGTCTCGAGGTCGAGATCCTCGAATTCACGAAAAGAGTGGTCCATGTCGCGACCCGCGCTGGAGCGTACGGACTCCACCAGGGCCAGGAACCCCTCGGACTCCTGGCGGCGCAACGTGTCATCGAGCATGTTGGCCAGGGCGCTGAGGTCACCGTAGAGAGCGTTACGGTCATCGAAAGGCTCTTGTGACGCGGACAGAACCAATCGCGCCGTCAATCCGGAGGGTTCAGTCATCCCTCAACGTTACAAAAAATATCCCTTCGTCGTCCGCTCGGTGCGAGAACGTCACGACGCACGCCGCGCTGCCACCCACTGGAACGACTGCTCGCTATCCCAGGGAGTGCGATGACGCGATTGACGTTGCGCGATGACGTCAAACTCCTCGCCGAGCAGTTCGGCGAGGTCGTGGGCGCTGTATCGCGTGACGGGCAGACCCGAACACGACTCGGGTCCATCGGGTGCGAAGACGCCAATCACCACGGCACCGCCGGGAGCGAGGGCGCGCGAGAGGGTGGTCGCGTAGCGCTGGGCGTCGGGTGCGGACATGAAGTGCAGCACCGCCCGGTCGTGCCACAGGTCGTAGCGCCGGGTGGGACGCCACGTGGTCACGTCAGCCTGCACGGTGATCAAATTCTCTGATCGCGCGCTCTCGCGCGCGACGTCGAGCGCGGAGCTGGAGATATCGAGAATCGTCAGGTCCGTGAAGTTGCGAGCGAGGAGGTGATTCACCAGCTGCGATTCTCCCGCTCCGACGTCGATGAGGGAATCGTCGGGCGTGACGCCGAGTACGTCGAGAAGCTCCAGGGAGATGGTCGGCACGGGCTCGGACCAGCTGCGCTCGTCGACGCCGCGCGTCCGGTACACCTCATTCCAATATTGCGACATCCTTCATTATCCTTCACGCCGTCGGTCATCACCACCCGAGAAAAACAAAGAGCCCGGGAGGGGGCCCGGGCTCTTTGGTACTACTCCGGATTCGCTACACGACGGTAGTGTCGTCGACCCTTCGGTAGTGCCGGAGTCCTAGTAGCGAGAGCACGAGCATCAGTGCTGCCGCGATGAATGCGCCGATTGCCGCGTAGAGGGCAATCTGACCGAAGAACCACGCCTCGTACGCGCTGAGCAATGAGCCGCGCAACATGGTGCCCTTGAAGATGGTGTTCACCTGGCCGGCCAGAGCGGTGTTATTGGGGTCGGCCTGAGCCTTGGTGCTCAACTGGGAGTAGGTGAGTCCGCCGCCAATCTCGTTGAGGTGCACAGCGATGAAGTCATTGGCGTAGACCTCGGCCTGCGCTCCGGTGAGCATCTGCTGACCCGCGTATTGCGAGACGGAGGGAATCATCGACGGGGTGATCTCACTGCCGGCGACGGGGTGCGCGAATGCGGCCTTGGGGGGGAAGAAAATCTTCTGCTCGGCGAGCTGGGTGGTGACCTGGTTGTTGGCGAAGTTGTAGCCAATCAACAGCCCCGTGCCTGCTCCGATGAGGACGATCGTCAGAATCGTCCCGACCCAGGTGAGTAAGAGATCCAATGTGCGACGCTTCATGATAAGTGGTCCTTTCTTTAGGTACCACTTACATTGTGCGACAATTCACAAGCCAGTGCCGCCTACCGCCTAGGGCCCGATGTCATAACTGGGGGTCGGACACACTGTTCTCCAAAGTAATTCCGAGACGGGCGAGAAAACCCAGGCCCATCACCGCGGCTTCACAGCCGACCGCCTCGAGATCGGCGAGGTCCGCATCGTTTCGTACTCCGCCCGCCGCCACTACCTTGAGGCCGCTGGCGCAGACGCGAGAGTAGAGCTCTAGATCGGGCCCGCCCATGGTGCCGTCGCGGGCGATGGCCGTGACGTGCAGCCGCGTCACCCCCGCCTCCTGACAGCGCCGAACGGCGTCGTCCACGCCGAGGTGCGTGGACGACAGCCAGCCACGGACGGCCAGGACGCCGTCGCGCACGTCGAGCGCGGCGACGAGCTGATCGCCCAGCGCGTCGACGTAGGTCGCGAGTGCGTCGGTGTCGCCCCAGAGCGCGGTGCCCAAGATGACGCGGTGCGCGCCGGCGGCGAGCACCGACGTGGCGGCGTCCAGGGATCGGATGCCGCCCGATACCTGCAGAGGAATGGTGCCCGCTAATCTCGCGCATCGTGCAATGACCTCGGTGCGCAGCGCTCCGTCGCGGGCCCCCTGGAGGTCGACCACGTGGATGAGAGCGGGCTGGGTGGCCACCACGCGCGAGAAGAACTCGTCGAGGGGCTGGCGAAAGAGGACGCGGTCGTAGTCGCCTTGTTCGAGGCGTACGGCGTAGTCGCCCAGTAGGTCAATGGCGGGGATCAATTGCATAGCAGCGTGTTAATACGCTAGCATGATGATATGAGCAGCGGCAAAGTTCTCCCCGCGGAGGCGCACGGCGAGACTGTCGAACGTTTCGACGAACTGGTGGCGGCATTCGTGCGGTTGCGCGACCCCGCGGTCATGGCGGCCTTCCTCCACGACCTGTGTACGACGGCCGAACTCGACGCGATGGGTCAGCGACTCCAGGTGGCTCGCCTGGTCAGCGCCGCGGTTCCCTATCAGGAAATCTCACGGCGCACGGGCGCTTCGACGGCCACCGTCACGCGCGTGGCCCACTGGCTGCGTTACGGCGAAGGTGGATACAACGCGGTACTGAAACGAGGACGTAAATGAATCGACGACTCACTCTGGCCCTGCCCTCCAAGGGGCGCCTTCGCGAACCGTCGTGGTCCTTGCTCGAGGCCACGGGGGTAGCGCCCCAGGAGCCCGGTGAGCGCGTGCTACAGACGTTCTGTCGCAACGCCGACATCGATCTGTTATTCGTGCGAGCCGACGACGTCCCCGAGTACGTCCAGGATGGCATCGTGGATTGCGGCATCACCGGACTCGATCTAGTGAGCGAACGCGATTTTGACGTCGACGTCTTGTTGCGGTTGGGCTACGGCACCTGTTCGTTGCAAGCGGCGGTGTCGACCGAGGACGCCGCTCAGAGTTTCACGGACCTCGACGGGCGCCGGATCGCCACCTCGCACCCGCGCATCGCCGCACAGTGGCTGGCCGAACAGGGACTCACAGCCGAGATCGTGCGCGTCACGGGCTCGGTGGAGATCTCGCCGCGACTGGGGCTCGCCGACGCAATTATCGACCTCGTGTCGACGGGTTCAACGCTACGCACGAACGGGTTGCGCTCGCTAGGTACCCTCTTTGAGTCCGAGGCGGTTCTGGTCGGACGACGCGGCTCGGGAGACCACGAAGCCCAGCGCACACTGACGATGTTGCTGGCCTCGGTCATCAACGCTCGCGCGACGCGCTACCTCTTGTGCAATATCGCCAAGGAGCGTCTGAACGAAGTGACCGCGTTGTTACCGACCACTGGTTCGCCCACCGTGATGGACCTCGCCACACCCGGTATCGTCGCGGTCCACGCACTGGTTCCGGCGGCGCAGATCTGGTCGCTCCTGCCCCAACTCCAAGCCTGCGGCGCGAGTTCAATCCTCACGTTGCCCGTTGAAAGAATGATGCCATGAGTACACCAGTGAAGACTGACCGACCGATCACCATCGAGGAGATTGTTGCCGACGTGCGACGCCGGGGCGACGCCGCCCTCGTGGAGTGGAGTAAGCGACTCGACCAGACCACGGCGGACCAGCCCGAGCGAGCGGTCCCCTACGGCGATATCCCCACCGCGGCAGTGCTAGATGCGGCCCAGTCGGTGCGCACGTGGCACGCGGCGCAGCGTCCCCACGACATCATTCTCGAGGTATCGCCCGGCGTCACGTTGGAGCGACGATGGACGCCGATCCGTTCCGTCGGCATCTACGTCCCCAAGGGGCTGGTGTCGTCACTGATCATGGGAGCGGTGCCCGCGCAGGTCGCGGGGGTGGAGCGCATCGTGGTGTGCACGCCCCCGAGCGGGGCGGCCGCGGTCGCGGCGGCGGCCGCACTCCTCGGCATCGAGGAAGTGTGGGCAATCGGCGGCGCGCAAGCGATCGCGGCGATGGCCTACGGTACGGAGTCCATCGCGGCGGTCGACAAGATCGTCGGACCCGGGGGCGGAGCGGTGAACACCGCGAAACTACTCGTCAGCAAGGACGTGGCCATTGACCTACCGGCCGGGCCCAGCGAAATCGTGGTGGTGGCGGACCTCGGCTTCGACGAGGCCATCATCCAACAAGAACTCGACGCACAAATGGAACACGGACCCGACAGCCGTGCCTTCGTCGTGCGTGTGGGTGATGATCTAGAGGCGGCCCTCAATGAGGTGGAGAACTACGCCGCCGAACACGTCGCCCTGCTCGGTCCGCGCGCGGAATCCCTCGCCGGGCGAATTCGCAACGCGGGCGCCGTCTTCGTTGGTCCGTACTCACCCGTGCCCGCGGGGGATTACGCCACCGGTGGCAATCACGTCTTGCCGACGGGTGGTTGGTCCAAGGTTTCGGGTGGGCTCGGTCTGGAGACCTTCATGAAGGCGGTCACCGTCCAGCGCGTGTCGCGAGATGGTCTGGAGCGACTCGCGCCCACCATCGAAGCGCTGGCGCAGCTCGAGGGTATGACCGCGCACAAGGCGACGGCGCGCCGATGAGCACTCCCCAGGTCCTCGACACCTACCAGTGGCCACCTTCGAACGAGGAGTTGGCAGCTCGCGTGGGTCTTCTCCCCCAACAGATTCTGCGCTTCGACGGCAACACGCCAGCGCAACCGCCGGCGAGTGCTCGCCCCGCCACTCTCGCCAAGGCCTTGGCCGACGTCAACGAGTACGACCGCGGACGTTACGAGGCACTGCGTCGTGCCATCGCTGAACACCACGGCGTGGGGTTGGACCAGGTCTCGCTGGGTGCCGGGAGTGACGAGTTCATCGTGTTGTTGGCGGCGGTCTTCGCCGAGAAGGGGACCGTCGCCAGTGTTCCCGAAGATTCGTACTCGATGTACCGCTACGCCGCGGCAATGGCCGGGGCGACGGTGACGAACGACCCCGTGAATGCCGACCTCGTCTTCGTCTGTCGTCCCAACAACCCCACCGGTGAGTTGTGCGCCATACCTGAGGTGAAGGGGCAATTGGTGATTGACGAGGCCTACGCCCAGTACGCCGGTGTCGACGAGATCGCTCGAGTCAAGGAGGGGGCCATCATCCTGCGAACCTTCTCCAAGGCCTTCGGCCTGGCGGGCGCTCGCGTGGGTTACGCCATCGCGAGTCCCGAGGTGACGCGGCTCATCAATTCTCGTCAGGCCCCACTCTCGGTCTCGTCGCTCTCGGCCGCGTTGGCGCTCGCCGCCATCACCACGCCGCTCGACGTCACCGCCCAGGTGGCCGAACGCGAGCGCGTGGCGCACGAGTTGCGCTCACTCGGACTCACGCCACTCGCGTCCTTCACGAACTTCTTGTTCATCCCGATGGAGAATCCTCAGGAGTTGGTGGATCGGATGTTGCCCTACGGAGTGATGCTGCGTGCTTACGCGCGCGGTCTTCGCATCTCGATTCGTGACGAAATCGACGACGACATCTTGCTGGGGGCCCTGCGCGGGGAGCTGCGGGGTGAGCCGTTGGAGGCGGCGCCGTTGCGTTATCGCCGCGCCACCGCCGAGACGCTACTCAACATTCGACTTCGCGTACCCGGTGAGGGGCGCGTCTACGTCAACACCGGTGAGGGTTTCTACGACCACATGCTCACTCAGCTGGCTTTTCACGGCGGGATGGACCTGCGACTCGAGGGGGTGGGCGACCTCGAGACGGGCGACCACCACACCGTCGAGGACATGTTCCGCGCCTTCGGCGAGGCGCTCGATCAGGCGTTGGGTGATCGCAAAGGCCTCGCGCGTTACGGCGAGGCTCGCGTGCCCATGGACGAAGCAATCGCCCACGCTGTCGTCGACCTTTCCGGTCGCGCCAAGGCCACCCTGGACATACGACCTGACCCTGGCATGGCCGCGCACGCCTTCGAGTCGTTGGCGCAAACCGCTCGCATCACCCTGCACGTCACGGCGACCGGCGAGAACGCGCACCACGTCGCCGAAGCGGCCTTCAAGGCGGTGGGGCGGGCGATGCACCAAGCTCTGGTGCGCGACGGCACACTGGTGCGCTCGACCAAGGGGTCACTGTGACGGTCGTCGTCGTGGACTACGGGGCGGGCAACACCCGTTCGGTGCGCGCCGCCCTCACGCACCTGGGCCGTGACAGTGTCGTGAGCGCCGATCCGCGTCTCATCGCGGACGCCCCCTACGTGATCTTGCCCGGGGTGGGGTCGGCGCGAAGTGCCATGACCCACCTCGAGGAGACGGGCGCGGCGACGGCCCTGCGTGAGCGTTTCGCCGCGGACCAGCCGATTCTCGGTATCTGCCTCGGGATGCAACTGGCCCTACAGGCCAGCGAGGAGGACAACGGCGTTAAGGGCCTCGGTCTGCTCGAGGGGATCGTCGTGCGCCTCGACGCCCCGCGGATACCCCGTCTGGGGTGGGCGGTGGTTGAACCCTGGGGTGACGCCTTCTACTTCGCCCACTCCTTCGTGGCCGAGTCGCCCGACGCGGTGGCGACGTCGGAGGGACTCGTCGCCGCGGTGCAACGCGGGTCGTTCCTCGGTGTGCAGTTCCACCCCGAAAAGAGCGACGCTGCTGGACTGGACTTTCTGGAATCATGCCTCTCGCTCGCCTGATTCCCTGCCTCGACGTCGCCGCGGGTCGCGTGGTCAAGGGCGTCAGTTTCGTGAACCTTCGTGACGTGGGAGACCCCGTTGAACTCGCCCAGTTCTACAGCGCCGGCGGGGCCGACGAACTGGTGTTCCTCGACATCACGGCCACCCCCGAGGGCGCGAGCACCATGGTTCACGTGGTCGAACGGGTCGCCGACGTGCTCGAGATCCCCTTCACCGTGGGCGGCGGTATCCGCTCGGTCGAGGACGCTTCGCGCATCATCGAGGCGGGGGCGGACCGCGTCTCGCTCAACTCTGCGGCGTTGGCGGACCCGGAACTCATCACCGAGATCGCACGGCGATTCGGCTCTCAGGCGGTAGTGGTCGCGATTGATGCCGGCAACGACGTCGTCTACACCCACGGCGGACGACAAGCCACTGATATCGCGACGGTTCCCTGGGCCGTCGAAGCGGCCACGCGCGGGGCGGGGGAGATCCTGCTCACGTCGATCGCCCGCGACGGACAGCGAACGGGTTTCGACTTGGTGCTCACCGAGGCGGTGCGTGACGCGGTTGACATCCCCGTCATCGCCTCGGGAGGAGCAGGGTGCGCCCAACACGTCGCCGACGCCCTCCGCGTCACCGACGCCGCGCTCGTGGCCTCAATCGTGCACGAGAATCCGGCGGGGCTACCCGGACTTCGTCGCGAGATTGAGGCCCTCGGTATCGAGTTGCGGCCCCTGAAGGAGAGAACGTGAACGACGAACTGCGCGCGGCCATTGTCCAAGACGACGCGACTGGCCGGGTCTTGATGTTGGGGTGGATGGATGAGGAGGCGTTGGCCTTGACCCGTTCGAGCGGGACGGTGCACTTCTACTCTCGCTCGCGCCAGCAGCTCTGGCAAAAGGGCGAGACCTCGGGCAACTACCTTCACGTCGTCGAGGTCGTTCTCGACTGCGACGAGGACGCGGTGCTGGTGCGCGCGAGCGCCGAGGGCCC
>JARCRU010000138.1 GCA_029850535.1 Actinomycetota bacterium
TCTGCGCAAGTCCTACCCCAACATCAAGGCGGTGGACGACATCAGTTTCGAAGTCGAACGAGGCGAGATCTTCGCGCTCCTCGGCCCCAACGGCGCTGGCAAGACCACATCCATCGAGGTCTTCGAGGGCTTCTTACCCCGTGATAGTGGAACTGTCGAGGTATTGGGCGTCGACCCCGGCGATCATCAACACTTACGGTGGTTACGCGAACGTATTGGAGTCGTGCTGCAAGAACTTGCCGTCGAATCGTTCTTCACGGTTCGACAAGTACTCGAGCGAAACGCTGGCTTCTATCCCCATCCCCGAAACATCGATGAAGTCATCGAAATGGTCGGGCTCACCGAGAAGAGCGACGCCAAGGTCAAGAAACTCTCCGGGGGGCAGCAGCGGCGACTCGACATCGGGCTCGGCATCGTCGGCAACCCAGAACTACTCTTCCTCGACGAACCCACGACCGGCCTCGACCCCGCGGCGCGGCGCACCACTTGGGACCTCATCCGCTTGCTCTCCTCCCAAGGGACCACCGTGTTGATGTCGAGCCACTACATGGATGAGGTCGAGGCGCTGGCCCATCGCGTGGCCGTCTTGTCGCGAGGACGCATTGCGGCACAGGGTGTGACCGCTTCCCTCGGAGGTCGTGACAAGGGTGAGGTCACGATCCGCTTCTCCCTGCCCCGCAATGTCGCGGTGTCGGACTTGCCGGTGACGACGTCGCGCGTCGACGGCAACATCGTTGAGCTCAGGACGACAGACGAGCTGAGGACGCTTGATCGATTGATCAGTTGGGCCCTCGAGCGTAACGTCGCCATCGAAGGACTGAGCGTGACGCGCGAGACACTCGAAGATATTTACCTGGCGCTGACTAGAGAGGACCGCGCCGAATCGGCGGCGAGGGTGATATGAGTTCGATGACCAATTCGACATCTGGACGTGGGCACTGGCTGGGCGATCTACGCCTCGTGGCCCACCAGGTGAAGTACGAGCAACTCGCCTTTTGGCTCAACCGAGTGGGCGCGATTTTCACCGTGGGTTTCTCGGTGGTCTTTCTCGTGATGCTCGGCGCAAGTGCGGGTAACCAGTTAGTGGAGAGTCTCGGCAACATCCGACTCGTCCAGTACTACGTCCCCGGCTTCATCGCCTACGGCGTGATGTCGGCCGGGTTTAACACCCTCGCCATCACCCTGGTGGTGCGCCGTGAGACGAGACTCTTGAAGAGACTCCGACTCAGCCCGTTACCGTCGTGGGTCTTGATCGCCTCGATCTTGCTCAGCACCACGATCGTCGCAATCGTCCAAGTCCTCTTGATGCTGGTGATTGGTCGGTTCGGCTACCAGGTGGCTTTCCCATCGTCGTGGATTGCCCTCCTCCTCGCGGTCCTCGTGGGCATCATGAGCTTCTCGGCCATGGGCGTCGCCATCAGTGCGGTCATCCCCAATCAGGAGACGGCGGGGCCAGTGACCAGCATCGTCTTCTTCGTCCTGCTCTTCCTGGCGGGACTGTGGTTTCCGCTCCCGCCGGGATCAGGTCTCGCGAAGTTCTCAAACTACCTGCCGGTGCGTCATCTTATGATTGCGATGGACCGGTCATTTCAGATTCCCCGGGGCACCTCACCCTGGGCCTGGCACGATCTGCTGGTCGTTGCACTATGGGGCGCCGGTGCCACCCTCTTGTCCCTGCGCCGATTTCGCTGGTCCCCGCGCCGGTCCTAAGTCGAACCGAACGATCGCTCGTAGAATTGCGTGGAATTTGCAGGCCGGGGTTCATTTTCCAACGTCACGAGTCCTCACTCACACCTTTCTCGCTGCGGTCCCGAACCCAATCAACTCGCCAAAATGGATAGCCCAGCCATGCTCTGTGACACTAGCGAACCCAGATTCTTAAGGCTCGGTGCGAGAGGTCAGCTGTCCGCCCGTCTCTCACCCATGCATGGGTCTACGACCTCACCGTCGAACCCTCGAAATTGAATGGTGACTTGAACTTGAAACGAGCCCGGGTCTAGCCAAGTGTCTAGCCACGACATCAAACGTGCGTGGACTTCGGTGGACGTTGGTGGACACCGCGCTTCGCCTGGCCAACAAATCTGGACGCTGATGGACGTCCCTGGACGATCTGGAAACACTCTCAAGGTGCCGGGATCGAGACCCGGGCGGCCCACTATTCATGATGTTTATAAGGTTGCTCTATCTTCACAAATCACAACGGTCGCGGTTGCCAGAGGAATGATGAAAATAGATCCTGAAATTGCCGTTGTGATTGATATATTCCGGGTTGGATTATTCGTTGAAAGCCCTTTTAGCTTTCACATTGTCGGCTCAATAGGCGACCAGACCGATCAAAAAGTACGTGGCGTCTGACGATTCAGTCTCTCGTCAAAGTGTCGCGAATCGAGGCGACAGAGGTATGACCCTCAGACACGAACTCGCCTCCACACCGATTGGCTTGATCTCATACTGCCAGTTTCCACAACCTCACCATCCAGATCATCGAGCAACGACCGAGCGCGAGAAAGGAGTCCGCGAACGGGTGCTCGAGTCTGGCTAGGGCCAAGCTCGATTAGAAAGGTCAATCGCTGAGGATGGCGACATCGAGAGAACGAAGCCGCCGAGGCTCCGCGATCAGTTCGACGGCCACGATCACACAGCGATCGAGATCGAAGGTAAACAGGCCAGCCGTGCGGAGCGTCCCCCTCGGCGCCACGATCATTCCCACCTCTCCGTTCACGAGCGCCACTCGAGCGACGAGTGTTCGACTCGCGTACGCGAGCGCGTTGGAGGCAACGGTTCGTGCACCGCGGATCACGGTCGGCTCGCCCGGCGTCACCAGCGACGGGTCGATGTGAAAGACGATGTCGGGATCGAGGACCTTAAGAAGAGATTCGAAGTCCCCCTCTCGCGACGCGGCGAGGAAGGCGTCGACCATGGCACGTTGTCCCACCAGCTCCGTGCTCGACTTGAGGGGCTGACCCTGCACTCGTCGCCGCGCGCGACTGGCGAGCTGTCGCGTGGCTTCAGGAGAGCGGTCCACCATGACAGCCAGCTCGTCGAACGGCACGCCAAACATGTCATGCAACACGAACGCGAGCCGTTCTGCGGGACTGAGCGTGTCGAGCACCACCAAGAGTGCGAGACCGACCGAATCAGCGAGCACGGCCTCTTCCTCAGGCCCGGGTCGAAAATCTCGGTGCGTCAGCGGCGCTCCCTCGTCGAGCCCGTCTTCTCGTTTTGAGTTACGAGCTCGAAGGACGTTCAGGCACACTCTCGCCACCACCGTCGTCAACCATCCGCCGAGATTCTCCACTCCCTCAACCCCGGACCGGCTGATGCGAAGCCAGGCGTCTTGAACGGCATCTTCGGCTTCGTCATAGGAACCGAGCATTCGATACGACACGGCGCGCAAGTGGGCTCGGTGATCCTCGAATTGCCCAGCTAACCAGTCCTGATCATCCACGTGTCACATTCCCCCTGCCTCAGGTGTCATATGTAGTGACACCACAACCTACGTCGATGTGACAAGGAGACACCCATGGAAGCACGAATTCCAAACCCCGTCATGAGCATTCCGGGACTCTTCGACGCCCTGCAAGCCCTCGGGGCGGCAACCGACGTCGAGGGACTGCCGAAGGAGATTCGCGAGCTGGTCTCTCTAAGGGCGAGCCAGATCAACGGTTGTAGCGTCTGTCTCGACATGCATTCTCGTGGTGCCAAGAAGGGCGGCGGGAGTGACGAACGACTGTTCACGCTGGCGGCGTGGAGGGAGACGCCCTACTTCAGCGATGCCGAGCGCGCCGCCCTCGCACTGACTGAAGCCGCCACTCGACTGAGCGATCGCTCGGACCCCGTTCCTGACGACGTATGGAACGACGCCGCTAACAACTTCGACGAGACTGCTCTCGCGGCGCTCGTCGTGACGATCGCCTCGATCAACCTGTGGAACCGACTGAACATCGTCACAGGACAGATCGCTGGGGAGTGGACCGCTCAGTGGGCGTGAGCGCGAGAAATGGTTGGCTTCGGAGTCCCTAAGTGGACCCCCAAGTTCTATGACGACTCAGTGGCCAATGACGACGGATCGAGTTTTTCAGTTTGAATCGCGACGGGTCCGCCCGTCACAAGATCGTCGGGGAGATTGTCAACTCATCCCCAGCCACAGTTCAACCTCCTCACCTTCAGACCCTCGAAATTGAATATTGGCTTGATCATGAAACGAGCCTAGGTCCAGCCAGTTGTCTAACCACGAATTCAAACGTGGGAGGACGTCAGTGAACGTTGGTGGACATCCCACTTCGTCCGGCCAACAAATCTGGACGCTGATGGACGTCCCTGGACGATCTTGAAGCACTCTCAGGGTGCGGGGATCGAGACCCGGGCGGCCCCCCCATATGACTCTGAACGTTCACGCTCTTGGATCTCAACAGCCACACTTACAAGGTGGAAAGATCTTCCTTCTTCGCCTTGTATATCTATTGGTTCGTCAACGCTGCCTGTCTCACGAGAGGTTGACTGAGAAGTCCAGTTGGCCCTCTGGCAGAAATGACGCGGTGCGCTGGTTCGCATCCGGGGACGTCAACAATCCGACTGGAGAGTCAGCACCTGGATTCAAGCTGCAGAGAATACAATTGGTGGGTCGCAATAAGGTTCGGCGTACTTGGAGACAATGACCGTGGAAATCATCAGTGGCCCGACTATCGAAACGCGGTTAGAGATTCCGATCG
>JARCRU010000139.1 GCA_029850535.1 Actinomycetota bacterium
ACACTGACCGCGGAAGTCAATTCAGCGACCGCAAGATCAAGGAGCGTTGCGAGCACCTGGAGATCGTTCGTTCCATGGGCAAAACGGGAACGTGTTACGACCACGCCAGCGCAGAAAGTTTCTGGTCGATCTTTAAGCATGAGTACTTCTACCGTCACGTGTTCGCCAACATGGACGAGCTGCGTGCCGGCATCGAGTGGTATATCAACTGGTACAACAACGACAGGCGATGCTCTGCGATTGGCAACGTCAGCCCCGTCAACTACGAATTAGCATTGCTCCAAGTAGCGAAGTCTGCTTAACCCAGTGTCTACTCTCGCTGGGGAACCTCAAGCCGCTCGTCGAGGCGACGATCCAATTTCCGTCCGTGACCTTCCAACCAGGTTCGTGTCTTTGGTAACCCTGGCGGGTCGGTCCGAGACCAAGGATTGCTAGGTTGCGGTCAGGTGCTGGAGCGAAAGCGGGTTTCTGTTGGATTCTGTCCACGTGGATACGACCCAGGCTGTCGAGATCGCACCGCGCGTGTGGTGGGTGTCGTCGATGTTGCCCGACGGCGACTTCCAGTGTCACGCGTACCTCATCGAACAGGGCGACCAGTCGGTCATCATCGATCCGGGCTCGGCCCTCGTCGCCGAGGAGATCATTCGAAAGGTCGACGCCGTCGTCGGCCTTCGTAACGTCCGCTGGCTGGTCTGCTCACACGTTGATCCCGACATCCTGGGGGCGCTACCCGCGATGGTCGCCCGGGGACTGCACCCCGAGGCGAGAATCGTCACCCACTGGCGCGATGAGGCGCTGATCGTGCACTCCGGGACGCCCCTCAAGTTTTGGCGAATCGAAGAGCACGGCTGGCACCTGGAACTCGAAGATCGAACCCTCCAGTTCGTCTTCATCCCGTACCTGCACTTCGCCGGAGCCTTCGGAACCTTCGATCCAAGCTCGGGGACGCTCTTCTCGTCCGACCTCTTCGGGGGTTTCTCGAGGGGCGACGCGCTCTTCGCGGAATCGATCGAATACTTCGAGGCGATGAGAGCCTTTCACGAGCACTACATGCCGAGCCGCGAGATTCTCGACCACGCGATCCAGGAGTTGCGCCAGCTGCCCATCGAGCGCATCGCCCCCCAGCACGGACAGATCATCGCGAAGCCGCTCATCTCGCCGATCATGGAGCTCCTCGAGCGACTGGAGTGCGGCGTCTATCTGCTGGCGCGCGAAGACCCGGGACTCGCCTTCCTGATCGCCGCGAACGAGACGCTGCATCGAGTGATGGACACGATCATCAAAGAGCAGCGCTTCTCGATGGTCGCCCTCTTCCTGTCCCAACTCGCGGCCGAGACCTTGGGGGCCGAGTACCTCGAGTTCTGGTCGAAGTACGAAGGGGCCGTTCTGCGCTTTGAGCCGAGTGACGGCTACGCCGGACAGGTCAGTGAACCCCCGCGCGACGTCGCGAGCGTCTTCAACGGTGCGACGCCACCGGCGGACCTAAGAATGCTCTTGCCCCTGCGGGCTTCGACGGGTGGTGCGATTACGGGCGCGATGGTGCTCGGATTCAGTGAACACCACGTCATCGATGAGCCGACGCTCGGCATCGTCAACCAGGTCCTCAGCCTGGTCGAGGTGGCCCTCGAACGCGAAGTGCTGCTTCGCGTCTCGGATATGGAACGAGTGGCCTGGAAGGATCGCGCGGTCCACGACCCGCTCACGGGTCTGTACAACCGGGCTTCCCTCGATGAGTCACTGCGCCGGCTTCTGACCCTGGACGAACACAACGACCGCCCCCAACTCGTGGCGCTCATGGTGGACATCGACTACTTCAAGCGGGTCAATGACTCACTCGGCCATGCCGCCGGTGACCGCGTCTTGCAGCGGGTGGCCGAGGCGATCGCCAAGGGCACTCGAGCCTCGGACATGGCCTTTCGCTACGGCGGTGAGGAGTTCCTGGTGTTGCTCTCCCAGGCCGGCGCGACCCCGGCCGTCTCGGCCGCCTCGGCCGCCGAGCGCATCCGCGTCAACCTCAGCACCTCGGCTGGAGCCGGTGCGGACGTCACGGTGAGCGTCGGGGTCGCGGTCCGATCGGTCGGTGAAAGTGCCGCGTCGCTCGTCGACCGGGCCGATCAGGCCCTGTACCGAGCCAAGGCCAACGGCCGGGACCGCGTCGAGTTCGCCGACGCCGACTGACTGGCCGCGCGTCGTTCCCTCGAAACCATCCGTCGTCATCTCTCGAATGTCCGAACTGATCTAGTGGTGGTCGGTGAGCCGTCCGCACTGGCGCCGCCCAGGTTGTGTGCGCCTCGTACGCATCGCCCAGCCATCGTTGCGGTGGGACGACGGAACCCCGGGAACTCGGGGTGCCGTTTCGATGTCAGAACCTTGCCAGGGACTAGCGTCGGGGCCGTGGACTGCGTGGTATCAGTGGAGGACCTGCGTAAGTCCTACGGGGAGCGCGAACGGCTCCACGGCATCTCCTTCGAGGTCCGAGCCGGCGAGATCCTCGGGTTCCTCGGCACCAACGGCGCGGGCAAGACCACCACGATCGAAATCCTCGAGGGCTATCGCCCCTACAACGCCGGCGCCGTCTCGGTGCTCGGTGTCGATCCGGCCCACGCGACCAGGGCGTGGCGCGATCGAATCGGCCTGGTGCTTCAGGAGTGCGAGCTCGATCCCGTCTACACGGTGAGAGAGACCGTCGAGATCTTCGCGCGGTACTTCCGCCGCCCGACCGACGTCGCCGCGACCATCGAAGCGGTGGGGCTCTCGGCCAAGTCGAACGACCGGGTGGGCCAGCTCTCGGGCGGTCAGAAACGCCGCTTGGACGTGGCCGTCGGACTGGTGGGCGATCCCGAGATCCTCTTCCTCGACGAGCCGACGACGGGACTCGACCCGATCGCCCGGCGCGAGATGTGGACGATGATTGAGGGGCTGCGCGACGCCGGCAAGACGATCTTTCTCACGACGCACTACATGGACGAGGCCGAACACCTGGCCGACCGGATCATCATCTTGCGCGACGGCGAGATCGCGGCCCAGGGCACCGCCGACGAGCTGAGCGCGACCCTGGGGTACCACACGACGGTGACCTTCGACGCCTACCCGGGCCTCGATCTCGGTGAACTGGGCGCCGTGGTCGAGCGAAGCGTGGACGTAGCTGATGGAGTCGTGCGCTTTGAGACCGACCACGTCCAGCACGACCTCGGGAGACTCCTGCGCTGGGCGCGCAAGGGCCACCTGACGCTCAGCAATCTGCAAGCGGTCCAGCCGAGTCTGGACGACGTCTTCGTGAAACTGGCCGGCGACCCGGCGCGAGAACGAGAGGTCGAGTCGTGAGTGACGCGTCGTTGGCCCTGGCCCAGACGCGATACGCCCTGCGCGGATTCCTGCGCGACCCGAGCGCCCTGGGCTTCACGGCGTTCTTCCCGATCTTGCTGCTACTGCTCTTCAACGCGATCTTCAAGGGCTTTACCAACTTCAACGGCGCCCGCGTGCCCGCCCCGGCGTACTACACGGCCTCGATCATCGCCTACGAGATCATGCTGGTGAGCTTCGCCTCACTCTTGGTGCGCGTCACCACCAACCGCGAGCGCGGGCTCTTGAAGCGGTTCCGGGGGACCCCGATGCCCAGCTGGGTCTACCTCTTCTCCGAGATCGCCCGCACCCTGATCGTCGTCGCGGCGACGGTCGCCGTCCTCGTCGCGGTCGGTGCGATCTTCTACCACGTGCATCTCTCAGCGAACCTCGTCGTCGGTCTCGTGGTCTACACGGTGGCGGGCGTCTTCTGCTTCAGCGCGCTCGCGCTCGCACTGACCCGCGCCAGCGCCAGCGCCGACTCGGCCTCGGCCATCGGCCCGCTCGCGGCGACCATCCTGGCCTTCCTGTCGGGCGTGTTCATCCCGGTCGCCATCATGCCGTCGTGGATGCTCGACCTCGGCAAGGTCTTCCCCCTCGAACACATGGCCCGCGGGCTCCAGGCGGCCTTCCTCGTGAAGGGTTCCACCGGGGTCACGGGAACCGACATTGGGGTCATGGTCCTCTGGGGCGTGGCCGGCCTCGCGGTCGCCGTGCGGAGCTTTCGCTGGGAGCCACTGGCGAGCGGCGGTCGCTGAGGGCGTGTGTCCTATTTGGATCCACGCTGTAAGGGAGAAACTGGTTGAGACAACTCCGAACAAGCGATTGACCAGCTGATTTAGGAAGTAGCCGCGACCAGCAGGGCGTGGTGCGTTGGTGTCGGTGGCTACCACCAACCTCATGCCGAGACGTTGCTATGGAACCAATCTCCTGAGGCGGGACGTGACAACCGTCATCGCCTCCTGGTACGAGGGAGCTTCGGGAAACAGCAATGGGACCTCGATATCGTAGGTGTCTGCCATCTCGGCGAGCCGGCGCTCGATTCGTGTCAGCTTGTTCTCCCGGCCGGTTCGCACCAACTCGAACTTCTCTCGAGCGATCTCTGCGATGTGGTCGTCGTGGTCTTGTGTCTCCGATAGAAGCCACGCAAGATCGGCCAGATCAGTAGATCGGAGGCGCTGGGCCAGGGCGCGGAGCTTTTCGGCAGCCATCTCCTCTTTCGTCATGGTGAGGATCTCGAATGGTTCGTAGAAGGGTACACCGATGGTCGCGAGCTCAGGCGCGTCCACCAGTTCTTCGCGGTAACTGACCTCTACTTGTACTGAACTATCGGGGAAGACTGCGCCGATGACGTCAACGTGATCAAAATCGAGGCTCCGAGCGGAGTCGGTCGCAGGTGGCTTGGGTTGGAAACGAACGACGTTTCGGATGCTGGCACCCCTAATGGCCTCCGCCACTTCATCCGAGTCGAACTTGTGCCTGGCTGGAGCATGCCGTTTCGCGTCGACGTCCGAACTAACTCGGTACACACCGTGCGCATGTCGCAGCACGAAACCGCCCTTGAAGACCAGCTGATTTGGAAACGTCATCGCCAGCTGCCCGGCCAGTGTGAGTAGGGCGAAGTCTCGGACGGCGACGTCCAGACCCCCGGGCGTTCCTTCGAGCAGATCCATGAGAGAACTTGTGCCTCCCCACTGGCGGCGGAGCTGCGAAAGACTCACGTTCGCGCCCGCTCAGGCTCAAGCAGCGCGTTCACGTTGACCCGCCACACCGAGTCGAGCTCGCCCTCCTGGCGCCCCCGCGGTCGCATAAGCACGGGCGATCGGTTCTCGCCGATCAAGTCTCTATACCGTGCAGCGGGTTTCGGCCCAAGGAAGCGATCGACGATCAAGCCAACACGCCTAGCCGCTGCCGGAGAGTTGTATCGAACGACTGTCGTGTGTAGACGGTCGAGGAACCTGGTATCCCTGGTGACGGCCATCCGCAAGGCATCGATGGACTGAGTCAGCGAGACTCCGTAGCGAGGATGGTTCAGTGCGTCGACGATTGCTCGCTCGGCAAGCGCGTACTTCGGACCGGGACCGCGGACGGCACCCCAGATATGCTCCTGGTTCGTTTGGAAGAAATGGGCCGTCTGTCCACGGAACGTCAGTGGTTCGATCTGACCAGGGGTGAGCACCACCAGACCGAAGAAGTGCTGATCGGTGAGGTCGTGGCGCTCAAGCGCGCGGCCGGCGGTGATGAGGTACGGCCGTCGGGCGACGGCATCGACCAGGTCGGCCATGTCAACAACGAGGTGACCGGTGGCGTCCGGCAACACGAGAAGATCCTTACGTACTCGGACAACCCGACCTGATCGCACCAGCCACTGGATGGCCTTCAGCGCGGCCGATCGGCTCGGGATAACTTTCTCCAGCGCAGTGAGATCCACCGAAGGGATTGCGATACCCCGCCGGCCGGAATCGGCCGCCGCCCTATGGAGCTCACGAAGGACAATATCATCACGTTGCACGTCGTACATAGTACCTGACAAAAAGAATCATGCACTCCTTTTGTCACTAAACTTGTACGGATTCCTGAGAGGCCCCAAGAGGCAGTCTCAGCCAAATTCTGACACATACGCGGAGCATTGACCGAATTGGTTCGAAGAGCATAGTACCTAGTCAAGATGCTAATTCGAACAAGACGTCACCAGGCGCTCAAGAGTGGGCCAGCAGCCCGTCGATCGGACCCGCATGTGGCTCTACGACGGACCTATCCGACAGCACGAGACACAAGTCATATTGGTTATCTGACCCGTGATTATGTAGCACAAGTGCAAGCTAAATCATTGTTGCAAGGCATGGATTGCGCCGTATCAACCAAAATCTCCTCTAAACGCCGAGTACTGACTGATCAACTGACTGGTCGACTCGAGTCTTTCGACTTGGTCCGCGGAAGGTCGTACTCGCGGTACCGGAGACAAGTGGGCTTCGTCTGGAACTTCGTCGAGCACGAGCCCACAGCGACCTAAGGGAGGTGGCAGACCACTGAGGTGCGGTTCGTGCTCGCTCTCTCAACCTCGCCCACGAACAAGCACTTCAGATACCCGTGATTCGCTCCACGTGAGGCCCATGCCTGCTTAGTGACGCGGCGACACCACGGTCCACCCGGAGACGACGAACGGCCGACCCTTGACGCAAAACAGTGGTTGACTACATGCCCCACGTCGAGGTGCTCCCCGACGAGAACTCCCCATGATGTCACGCGCCTCACCTACATTGGACTCTGTGACCCTGCTCGAGACTCTCACCCCCTCGACTCGTGTGAGCGGCCTCACGCCCGGACGTGACGCGGAGATTCTGAGCGCACGTTGGCACGGCGGTGACGCTCTTGTGAACGACGAACGCGATGGGCTGCGCCAACGGCTATCCGAGCGCACCCCAGATGGTCAGTTCGCACTATCTGGCGCGCTTTTGAAGGAGGTGAACGACCGCTTCAACGAGCTCACGGACGAGCAGATTCCTCGGGCCCAACACGCCGTCAACAAGTCAGGCGAGACGCTACTCGCCCACATAGACGCCCTGAGAAATAGCCGCGAAGGGATGGCCCTGAGCGCCGTGCTGGGCTTTGTCGCGGCACTTCGTGATCCCTTCGACGTGTCGTATCGAGACCTCATCCACAAAAGCGTGCGCAACCTCACGATCACCACTCATCACCGCCGGGTCAATGGTCGCAGTCGCCAACTCCTCAAGATCAACTTGGAATTCATCATCCGCGACGGCGACAATGTCCTCGTGGTACCCGTCGAGGCGGAGCACGTTGAGAAAGTCCTGGCCAGCGACTGGGAGTCTGGTGACCGGATCCTCAGAGAACTCCAGTCACGACCGACGACGTTCATCGACGTCGTACCTCGGAGCCCTCGCGTCGGGGCACACGCCTTGGCCGCACGCCTCGACATGAACGGGACACATCTGATGTTGCCTCGGATTCGCGACCCTCGCCTCACCCAACTCGTCGCCCTCGTCCTTGACAACGAGGACCTTACGGCAGTCGCGGAGGCGACCGGGGAGTCCCTAGCGCTGATCGAGCGCATCTACGAAGTTCACCACTCGTCACGACAGTCGACCTGGTGTCGAGGTCCCGGCCCTCTCGTCTACGCCATTCACGGGGTAGCGGACGCCACCGGGAAGGTTGTGCGCGCGAACGGACTACCTCCGTCATTCGCCCGCTGGACCGACATCCAATTAGTCCTCAACGCCTTCCGCGAGAGAGCCGAATGGATCTACGACAAGCGAAAGTGGACGTGGACGCTTCATCCGTGCCCCCACTGCGGCAGCACCCGACGCCGACCGGCGAGCATCCCCGAGCCCGTCGGACTTGTGTGCCTCGACTGCCGTCGCGACGTGGCCGGACACGTGTGGGATGGGCACTACGACGCCTACCTGGTTCCCAGCCGCACCTCGATCGCGGTGAGCGCGACCAAGGGTCTGCGGGGCCAACGATCCCTTGCGGCGGAGGACCGCACGGCGCATCGTCTCGAGGGCGGTTCCGTGTCACACGCCCCGCGTACCGTGAAACTATGAGTCGCGCGCGAACCACAATTGACGAGACGTTGCCCGACGACGTCCCGATCGGTCAAAAGCCCGCCTCGAAAGGTACTAGTCCCGCCTCGCCCACCACAGGACCCCGAAGGGGGTTCTCCACTCAGTGGCTGTTGAGGAGTTCGATCTCTTCGTCCCGGCTGAGCCAGTGTTGCGGCCATTCGCGACCTGCGAACCACGTCGCAGTGTCGTCGACACTCTCCTCCAAGCTCCGAAGCGTGAGTCCGAGGGAAACAGCTTTGGCGTTACTCATGTTGAGCGCCGACGAGCTCGTCGGTCCCGACCACAAGGGGAACTTTTGGTACCACGACGCGTCGTCCAGTCCCTCGGGACCGATCTCAACGAGAGTGGTCCCTGAGGGCGCAAGGTGCGACGCAATTCTCTCGAGAGTCTCGCCGTAACTCAGCGCTGGCGAACTCCCGAGAGCGTGAACGGCTCCGTGGTAGCGCTGTTCGCTGAGTAGGACTGAAAAATTCCCGAGATCTCGGGCGTCGATCCACTGCATAGCATTCGTGCGCGGTCCCGGGAAGGCCACCCGACCACCGCACTGCAATCGGGCGACCCAATAGGGGAAACGCAGCGTCTTGTCGTGGCCGCCAATGACATACGTCGGTCGCACGATGCCGATTCGCGAGCCAAACAGCTCCTCGGCTGCGCGCTCGCACTCGGCCTTTAGGGTGCCGTAGGTCGTTGCTGTCACCTCAGCGTTCGGATCGACATCGCCTAATTCGAGTAACGGGTTGCTCTCATCGCCGTGGTCGGCGACTGGGTCCTGGTAGGCCGAGATGGACGAAATCTGCAGGTAGTAGCCGACACGCTCGCCCATCGCTTCACTGAGCAGTTCCACGTCACGACGTTGATAGGCGATTGCGTCAATCGTCGCGTCGAAGGACAGTCCACCCAGCGCCGAAAGGTTGCTACGGCGATCACCAACCAATCGAGTGATCGCCCCGGGTAGATCCGTCGGTGTTTCACCACGATTGAACACCGACACGTCGTGACCACGCTCGTGGGCCGCCAGCGCAATACCTCGACCCACGAAGGAAGAACCACCGATAACGAGAATCTTCATAGGACTGCGACTGTACATTGAAGCGCCGTCCCATGACGGCATAATTTCATCGGACGACGGCGAGGGGGCACCGACCCGCTGAGTTGTCACGCCAATCTCGGTGGTGGCGACGTTGGGATGATGGCGAGTTCCCCTGCGTTACCTTTGATTAGAGCCGAGTTGACCCGGAACAACTGAGCGAAATTCCCAGGGGCTCGTTATGAGTTCCCTGGCCGCCGACCGGCGTTCACCCTTGCTACTTGACCATGTACTTCACCCTGCAGGCCTGACCATTGGCCACGATGATGGTGAAGACGTGCCAGCCCCGGGCCGACCCGGGTCGTACGCTGACGCGCACCACGAGGGCGTGACCGTAGTCGTGGATGACCTCCGCACTAGTGCCTAGTTCGTTGCTCCTGACCGTCGGCTTGCTATAGAATCCGGTCCCGACGACGGTGACCAACGAAGTCCGGCCCACCCAGGCGACTCCGTTGACGTGGTTGGCCGTCAACCCGACCTTGGCGAAGTAGTTCACCCGCGTGGCATGTCCATTGGCCAAGATAATGATGAAGGTGTGCCAACCTTGGGGCGACCCGGGTCGTACGCTGACGCGAGCCACCAATTTGTTACCCACATCATGCAGAACGACCACACTGGTACCCGGGGCGTTGCTCTTGATCTTCGGCGCGCCGTAGAAACCGGTGCCCACGATGGCCACGATTGAGGTCCGACCAACCCAAACGACTCCGTACACGTGGGTGGCTCTCAACGCTGGCGCGAACATCACGGTCGTGACGGGAGAGTGCGTCATTTGATACGTGGCGTCGCCCGCCTTGGTGACGACTACCGCGCAGGTACCGGCCCTCGTCGCGTTCAACCCGTTACCCACGAGCCAGCAGCCCGCGGTCCCCACACTCGTGACGGCGTAGGTGACCGCTCCGTAGCCGGATCCACCACTCGAGGTCAGCGTGAGCCTGGTACCCGCCGTGCCGCTTCGACTCGTGAGTTCGAGGGCACCCTGAACTTTCAATGGATAGTTGAACGTCACGGTCGTGGCGGGAGAGCGCGCGAGCTGGTACGTGGCGTCAGCCGCCTTAGTGACCGTGACCGTGCACGTCCCGGCCCTCGTCGCATTCAACCGATAGCTGTAGATCCAACAACCTGCGGTTCCCGTGCTCGTGATGGCGTAGGTGACCGATCCGTAACCCGATCCGCCACTCGAGGTCAGGGTGAGCGCGGTGCCCACCGTGCCGCTTCGACTCGTGAGTACGAGGGCACTCTGGCTCTTGAGTGTCGCCGCGATTGTCACGGTCGTGGCGAGAGAGTGCGCGAGCAGGTACGTGGCGTCAGCCGCTTTGGTGACCGTGACCGTGCACGTCCCCGCCTTCGGTGCGTACAACTTCGCGCCATAGATCACACAGCCCGCGGTTCCCGTGCTCGTGACGGCGTAGGTGACCGCTCCGTAACCCGATCCACCCCTTGAGGTCAGGGTGAGCGCCGTGCCCACCTTGCCGCTTCGACTCGTGAGAACCAAAGTGGCTTGGACCTTGAGGGGCGCCGCCACGAACGTCACCGTCGTCGCGGCAGAAATCGCCACTTGGTACGTGGCGTCGCCGGCCTTAGTGACCGTGACGGTGCAGGTCCCGGCCCTCGTCGCGTTCAACTTGCTTCCCACGATCCAACAACTCGCGGTGCCGGTGTTCGTGACGCCGTAGGTGACCGCTCCGGTTCCCGATCCTCCGCTCGACGTCAGGGTGAGCCCCGTGCCCGCCGTGCCACTGATCGAGGTCAGCGTGAGGGGCGCCTGGGACTTCAGGACCGCCGGCGCGAACGTCACCGTCGTGGCCGGCGAACTAGTGGGGAAATACGTGGCGTCACCCGCTTTGGTGACCGTGACCGTGCACGTCCCGGCGCTCGTCGCGTTCAGTGTCGCCCCGGTGATGACACAGCCCGCGGTGCCGGTGCTCGTGACGCCGTAGGTGACGGCTCCGGTTCCCGATCCCCCGCTCGACGTCAGTGTGAGCCCCGTGCCCGCCGTGCCACTGATCGAGGTCAGCGTGAGGGACGCCTGAGCGATCTGGGTGGCGGGACTATCTCCACTAAATGCCGTGTGGCTGGGGCTACCCGAGGACTGCACCGCGGACGCTGATGTACTGGTGGCGAGCGTGAGACCGGTCGCCACCAATGCCGACGCGGCTGCGAGCGTCACCACCGTACGAAACAATGATCGGACCAACCGAAATCCCTCGGGGCCCTCAACTTTGCTATTCATCCGCTGCCTTCTTTCATCCACTCACCCTGAAGCGAAACCTCGAAAGGCGCAACGTCCGAAACCGTTGGCCATCAAAGTCTCGTTCTTCATTCTCTTCATACCGCTGACTCACTACCTCGTCCCTCGGGAGTTGATGGCTGGCGAGTGCGGACACACTGTGTCTGCCCGATCCAGCCGTCAACCCCCGAGTCACAGACAACTACCCAACCGCGGCCACCTGATTGGAGAAGGGCCCGATGCCCGCGGAATTGACCGCACGAACGATGACGTACACCATCTGGCCCTTCACCGCCTGGAAGGTGTAGGCGAACTGGTTGAAGGGCACCGGAACGAGCGGGCGATACGCGGCACCATTGGGCGAGTAACCCACGTAGATGTTGTAGCCGCTCAGTCGCACCCCGCCGTTAGACACCGGCGGGATCCAACGGATGGTGACGAAGTTACCCTGCACGCTCTTCGTGGTGATGAATGGCGCACTGGGCAAGGTCACTCGACGTCCCACTGGCGCGGGCGTACCCGGATTCACCAGCACCGACGTGGTGGACGCCACACTGGTGCCCGCGGCGTTCGTAGCGGTCAGCGCGAAGGAGTACGTACCACCATTTTGTAGTCCCACGATCCGACAGCTCAGCATACGAAGCGGCACGTGGCAGAAGGCACCACCCGGCGAGGCGACGACGCGGTAACTCCCGACGGGTGTTCCACCCGTGAGAGTCGGAACGCTCCAGTAGACCATGGCCGAACCCGCACCCGGCACGACCTTGAGGATCACCGGTGCCGACGGGGCCGTCGCCGGTCGGACCAGGTTGGACCAACTCGCCGGACCCGTACCCACGAGACTCACCGCGGAGACCGCGAAGCGGTACTGATCACCGTTGGTGAGTCCGGTCACGGTGCACGTGGTCGGCACGGGCGTGGTGCTCGAGATCGTCACCGTGGTGGTGCCCGCCGTGTTACAGGTCTGACCCCCGCGACTCGCCATCGTCACGTCAGTGGCCACCACGGAGTACTCGTAGATCACGGTACCGCCCGTGCCGACGGGCACGTTCCAGGTCACGACCGACTCGGTGTTGGCATTGGACGTGGCGTGGACATTGAGGGGCGCGCTCGGCGTCTCCACGAAGTTCCACAGGTCCGATAGGGCCGTCGTTCCGTTAAAGCCACCGAAGAGAACAGCACTATTGGTGGCGGTGTTGTACGCCACGGCGGACAAGTAACGTCCCGAGGGGGCCGTGGACGACAACAGCGAGCTCCACGACGAACCATTCCAGTTCCACATCTCGGAATACGTGTTGACCGAATCGCTGCCGCCGAAGAGGACGACGTCACCAGTGTTGGCGTCGTAGAACATCGAGGCGCCGAAGCGACCCGCCGGATTCGCCGCGAGTTGCAGGGTCCAGCTCGTTCCGTCCCACGTCCAGGTGTTGGCGATAGGTCCGGCGACGCCCAGTCCTCCGTAGAGGACGACGTTGTGAGCCTGGACGTCGTAGGCCATCGACGCCTCATAACGCGGTGCCGGCAATGACGTGGTCAGTGTCGGCGAGGTCCACGCGGTCCCACTCCAGAGCCACGTGTCGGACAAGAGTCCGCCATTCGACTTGCCGCCGAAGAGGACGACGTCGTTGGTCGTGGCGTCGTAGACCATGCTGGCGCCCGAGCGAGCTTGCGGGCCCGAAACGAGTTGCTTCGTCCAAGTCGTTCCATCCCACGTCCAGGTGTCGGCCGAGGGGCCCGTGGCACTGAGTCCGCCGAAGAGCACCACGTTGTGGGTGGCTTCGTCGTAGACCATGCTGGCGCCACGCAATGCGGGAGGACTCGTCGCGGGGGTCAAATGGGTCCAGACGTTGCCGTTCCACGACCACGTCTCACCGAGAACGCTGCCGTTAAATCCTCCGAAGTACACAGTGGTTCCCGTGGCGGCGTCGTACGCCATTGAACCGTCGTAGCGCGCCGAGGGCCCACCGACCAGCGCACTGACTTGCATCCAGTGCGACGGCGCGGTGACCGTGGCGTCGGCCGGTGAGTGGAATCCAACGAGAGAAAGGGCACCAATGGCCACGGCGGAAAGGACCGCGACTCTTCGGCGTAGAGGTGAAAGAGCGTTCAACATGATTCCTCCGAACGAGTGACGAGATTGCCGACTCTCCAATCCACCTTAGGAAGGCCCCGGAGTCCTCCAGAAAATTCACTGCAGAGTCTCAGAAGATTGACAAGTTATGACGTTCGCGTGTCGAGATGACTCTTCACGGCGAAACCGGGCTCCGCACCACTTCTACGCGCTCTCGTGGCCCGCGAGCCCCGTTTCTCGGCGTCAAGTCTCGCGATGGCTCCGTAGAACCAATTGGTCCCCAGTGGGCGACGCGCGGAACACTCCTCAGTGGTTGAAGATCGTCACACTACTTACATACGGCAAAATCGCCCAGCCACACACAATCCCGACCGCGACACTCGCCAGGGTCGTCCACGCGCGAAGGGCCGACCCGCGAACTCGGCGACGGGTCCCGCGTAGGAAGTCACGCGGTGCGACGCTCGCCGTCTCTTTGAGGTGGGCCAAGACGTGCACCGCCGTCACCATGAACCACAGGAGGAATGATGCACGATGGATCTGCGACAATTCGAGTCGCATCGACCGCGGTGCCCCTATCACTAGTCCGACTCCAGAGAGGAGCAGTACCAGAGTTAATACCACGAGGATCGGGCCGAGCAAGCGCAGCAGCGGCAGCGGCGGACCCTTGCGCCGGTAGGGGAAACTACCCGCGTAGTACTTCAACATGCGCCACGACGTGCTCGCCACCTTCAACAGCACGGGCGGGATCACCACGACACCGAAGAAGACGTGCAGACGCGTCTGCACGTTCGCCACTGGCACCGTCAGACCCACGAGGAACAAGAGCAGGAGCAAGACGACCGCCACCAGAGCGGTGAGGCGCTCGTTGCCGTCCACACCGCCCGATGGCGGCGACACTCGCGGCGTCGAAGATCGTTGGGTGGTCATGATGGCTTCCTCATTTCGCGTCTCACGCATTCGGCGAGACATAGCCCGCCAGGGTCGCGACGCCCACGCCCGAGGCGTCGGCGTTGTACTCGTTGGCCTGGTACTCGACTCGACTGAATCCAGTGTGACTACCGTCACCGTTCACGGCGTTCGGTCCCCTCTCGCCCGTGGTGTAGCTCACGACGACCGCCACGTGCTGGGCTACCAGTGCCGCGGCGTCGAGACCGTACACCGCGACGTCACCGGCTTGCGGCACGTAGCCCGACGCCAGCGGATGCCACGTATGGTGTCGCACCCCCCACTCGTAAAAGCTCGCCGACGACGAATTGAGGTCACCGTTGATGAATTGATAGACGATAGGCACACCCGCCAGGCGCCACGCCCACGCCGCAAAGTCGGCACACCACTGCTCATCGCGGTTGGCGTTGCCGCAATCGCTCGACCCCGCGAACCAGTAGGCGCTGAACTTGTTGCAGTACGTGCTCGCGGGATCCGTGGAATAGCCCACTTGGCCCTGGACCAGGCTCACGATGCGCGCGCGCGTCTGCGCAGATGCGGTGGGCACCCCAACACCGGCACTAGCGTTGCTCACCCCGATCGCCGGGAGGGAGGAGCCGCGGGTCTCGACGATTGCCGCAGCGACGACGATTCCCACGAGGACGATGCTCAGCGTCCACACTCGGCGGCGGCGGCGGCGCTGGCGGCGTAACTCTCGACGCGCCATCATGACGAGCGACCGGCACAGCAGCGCCGACTGCACTTCGAGCGCCATGCTGTCAAACGGACCTCCGGGGAAGCGAACGCTGTCACATGCATTGTCGCGGGCCTCCCACCTACACCGGTTGGCGCAGAGTATTCCAATGTATTTCAGGGGCTCCAACGGGACGTAAAAAATACGTAAGGGAAGACTAAATGCAGTAGGGGCATGATTCGTGGCACTCAAGGATGAGACGAACCACTCACGTGACTGAGGTCACGGTCAACCCTGGAACGGGGACCCATCGCGTCCGAACTCTGCACCGCCGATGGTGGGGGATACGGCGAGGACTCGAGCACCGAATCACTCGAGGAGCCGAACCCACCACGTCGTTGCGCGGAATCCAACGGGGCGTCCCAGCCAATGCCGTAGGCTCACCTTGTACTTTGCCGTTGCTCACGACCTCGGCAAGGATCGAACTCCGAGATGTTCTGCCGTCGGCATCGCCCCGGTCGTTGTTTCCAAGTTTCGGGGTCGACGATCTTCACCGTGTCAGCACGCCGTCATCGTGTCAGCACGCCGTCATCGTTAGGAGCCCCCTTGACTACTTCACTCGATCGGGCCAACTACCAAGTCACTTTCGGAGTCCTGGTGCTCGGTGTCTCGGCCTACGCCTTGCTGCAATCACTCGTGATTCCTGCGCTCACCACCATCCAGAGCACGATGCACACCACGCAGAACACCGTGACCTGGGTTGTCACGGCGTACCTCCTCTCGGCGTCGATCTTCACGCCCGTCATGGGTCGCGTGGGCGACATCTTGGGCAAGGAGCACATGATGGTCACCACTCTGGTTGCCCTCTCGGTCGGTTCAGTCATCGCGGGACTCGCAACCAACATCACGGTGCTGATTATCGGGCGTGCGGTGCAGGGTATCGGCGGCGGCGTGATTCCCCTGGCCTTCGGCATCATTCGTGATGAATTTCCGCGCGAGAAGCTGGCCGCAGCGATCGGTACCATCGCCGCGATGACGGCGGTCGGTGGGGGTGTCGGACTCATCGTCGCTGGACCGATCCTGGAGAACCTTGGACTGCACTGGCTGTTCTGGATACCCTTCGCCATGACCTCGATCGCGGCCGTTCTCACCTACCTGCTCGTGCCCGAATCGCCTGAGCGCTCACCGGGACGTATCTCGATTTCGGCGGTGCTCCTGCTCTCCGCTTGGCTCATCGCGTTGCTTCTCGCCGTCTCGGAGGCGCCGACCTGGGGATGGTTCAACACCAAGACACTCGCCATTGGGGCCGCGGGTCTGATCCTGCTCATTGCGTGGGTCGCGGTCGAGTTGCGCGTGAACGATCCCGTCGTCGATATGAAGATGATGCGCGTCACGGCGGTGTGGACGAATAACCTCGTGGCCTTCCTCTTCGGCATCGGAATGTATTCGGTCTTCGCCTTCCTGCCCGAGTTTGTCCAGACACCACGTTCGCTGGGCTACGGATTCACCGCGAGCACCACGGCGTCGGGTCTGTTCCTCATCCCGCTGTCGGTGGGCATGTTCTTCGTCGGGCTCCTTTCGGGCAAGATCGCCGAGCGCTTCGGCTCCAAAGCCGCAGTGGTCGTCGGTTCGGCGATCTCGGGTGCGGGCTACGTCGTGCTCGCCCTCGCGCACGCCGCCGCCTGGGAGATCTACCTGGCCAGTTCGCTCCTGGGTGTCGGACTCGGCCTTGCCTTCTCCGCCATGTCCAACCTGATTGTGCGGGCGGTGCCGGCCAACCAGACCGGCGTGGCGAGTGGTATGAACGCGAACATCCGCACCATCGGAGGGGCCGTCGGTGCGGGCGTCATGTCGAGCATCGTCACCTCGCAGTCACTGAGTTCCGGCGCACCCGCGGAGTCGGGCTACACCCACGGATTCCTCTTCTTGGGCGCCTGCACCGCACTCGCCGTCATCGCCGCCGCCTTGATCCCGACACTCGCGCCCGACCACGAGCATCACCTCAATCACGCCGAGTTGGCCATGGTCCCTGGCGGCACCATCACCGAAGGGTAGTCGTGCGCAAAGCGTCGCCGGCGCTGGGGTGCATCGCGAACGCACTCAGCGTGGACGTCATTGCGAGTGCCGCCAACAGGACGAACGCGACACGGTACGCACCCTGAGAGGTCAGGGCGCTGGTGTGGGTGAGTGAACTGCCCACTCGCAGTGCCACCACTCCCGCCGACGCGGCGAAGCCGACCGCCACCTGCTGCACGGTGGCCGCCAGCGTCGCGCCGTGAGCCATGTCGTTCTGCGCCACGTCGCTATAGACCAGAGTCAGGAATCCGGTGAACCCGATGGAGCGCACCACTCCGTTGACGAAAGCCGTCAGCGCGATGACGACGACCGGCGTACGCGTATCAAAGAGTGCGAAGGTGAGCATCGTCGTCACCACCCCGGACGTCGCCAGGAGCAGCACACGGCGATACCCCAGTCGGTTCAGTAGCAGCGTGGTGGAGGGTTTGGCCACCACGTTGCCGATGAAGACGAAAAGTACGACGGTGCCGGACTTGATGGGACTCCAGCCAAAACGGTCCTCGAACATCAAGGGCAGTAGTAACGGTACTGACCCCACCACCATGGTGAAGGGGACGATGCCTCGCAACGAATGAGCGAAGGTCGGCACACGAAGGATGCTCACGTCGAGAAACGGCTCGCGGCGCGCGCGCAAGTACGCCACCGCGGCGCCCAGGACCGCCAGTGACGCCACGAGGTCGAGACCAACCCGATTCCACGACGACGTGAGTTCGCCCGCCACGAAGGCCGCGTAGACCAATCCGCCCAGTCCGGCACCCGTCAGAATCATTCCGCGCCAGTCCAAGGCGTTCACGCGCGACGCAGACCTCGTCGAGGGCCTCATGATGACCGCACCCACCACGAGGGCCGCTACACCCAGGGGTACGTTGGGTAAGAACAGCCAGCGCCAACTACCGTAGGTGACGATGACGCCACCCACCAGTGGGGCAATGGCCGGAGCCAGCAGGCTGGGCCAGACAATATAGGCCACCAGGCGCATGATGTCGGTCTTGTCGGAGTTAGCGAGTACCACGATGCGTCCCACCGGGACCATGAGTGCCGCCCCCACGCCCTGGAGTGCCCGGGCGGCCACCAATTCGCCCAAGTTCTGACTCATCGCGCACAACAACGACGCGAGTGTGAACACCACGATCGCCGAGAGGAAGACGCGCCGCTCCCCCAGTCGCGCCATCAACCAGTTACCCACCGGAATGACCACCGCGAAGGTGATGAGGTAGGTCGAGATCAGCAGTCCGATGGCCGTCGACGACACACCCAATGCGGCACGCAGCTTGGGTGCCGCCGTAGTGACGATGGTACCGTCGAGATT
>JARCRU010000140.1 GCA_029850535.1 Actinomycetota bacterium
CGACGCCATACATTGGATGCGAGCACGCCAATCTCCTTCGCTAGTTTTCTTGGATGTCAAGTACCCAAGAACCTAGACAGGGGTTGGCGTTGCTCGTTTCACGGAGTGATTTGGCACCCACGGATTAGGCAGGAGAGCCAAAAAGCTCACCTTTACATCCTCTGGATTCTGAAAAACAAACACCAAGAGAACAACGAGAACGACGAGAACGGGAAGTAAGCGAATCCACGCCCGTGAAGTTCGCGTCGACACAATCACGTCTGAAGTGGCACGTGGCTCAACTCCAACCTCGAGTGGAACATCTCCTTGCCCAGGGTTTGGAAAAGGGACATCGTTTTCACGATTTGAGTCGTCTTGCATTAATGCCCCCAATCTGCCCACGATCGAGGCGAAATGGGCCACGCCGAGCCTGACTCATTCTTCATGACTAACCATACGCGGTACTTTTGATGATGCAACATGGTCGGTCAGGCGAAACCAGCTCGTATCCCATCTCCAACGGATTGTGACCGAAGCCCTCGACACTCACGAAGACGCCGGTCGCAGATTGTGCATATCGGTCCCGCGTTATGAACCCTCACTCCTGATCCGTAAGTCAGCAACGCCAATGGCCTTACTGGAATATCGCCGATCATTCACTATTCAAAACTTTATATAAATCAACGGTTCTGAACTCTTGGCGAACTTCACTGAACACAATCTATCGGCGTGGCACGCAAGGGGTCAGGGGTTCGAATCTCCCTATCTCCTCGATCAAACTCGATCCCCAGCAGTACTTCCTCCACTCGACCGGGCCTGAGGGATTCAGGCGAATGGCGGCTGCTTTCGACGACGCCACTGCGGCCGCGACCGACTGACCATGGAGCAAGCGGCGAGTGCGCCGTCGCCCAGTCCCGAGTTTCCATATCCTCGCAAGGAATCCCACGGGTGTCCTCAACTCGGTGACATCGAGGGGTCCTCCCGTCCTCCAACCCCGCTCACATCGCGAGGAACAACGCTGATTGTCTCTCGCGTACCCACACCCATTCGCGACCGGCGCGTCGCACGACCGACTTCGCGTTCCCCGTGTGGATCTACCTCGGTGCCGTTTGCGCTCGTGCGCTCTCCACCACCACCACTCCCGTCGAGACGGGTCGTTCGGCTCCCTGGGAAGGATGATTGAGGGTTCGCCCTTTGGCGTAGAACGTGGTGGAGTTCCCCCCGTCGAGGTCGAGTGCGGTCACGACGTCGAGGGACTGCAGCAGCGCGACCAGTTGGGTAGCGGTGGCCCCGGAGACCCCGTCCTTGCCGTCGACGGTCATGATGATGGTGCGACCCGACGCGGTCCAGCCGATCACGGTGCGCGCGTAGGGCTTGACCATGTAGGTGTCGGCCGGGGCGACCGGGACCACCACGCCGTGATTGAGGAGGATCGGGTGTCCCCCGATGTTGTCGCACCCCGCCGTCGAGCGAGTCGTGGTGGTGATCGTCTCACCCACGCGCAGCGACGAGAGCAACGAATCGCGCGGCGTAGAGATGTAGACGCGACCCTGGGCGACCTTCAACGACCGCTTCGTCCTCGCCACCAGTTCGAGTCGGGCAGTCGTATTGATTCTGGTCACGCTGGCGAGTCCCGCGACGTGGACGAAGACGTCGGTGATGCGTCCCGGGCGAGCGGGCACCCGTAGCGAGTACGGCGAGGTGTAGAGCAGCGTGCCGCTCAGGGCGAGGTGGACCTGGTTGTAGGCGATCGGAAGTTGCTGGTTGATCGCCGAGATCGCGACCTGGGAACCGTCGACGTTCACCGTGTCGCTCCAGTCCAGTCCCTGCGTGACGGTGTGGCTGTCGAGGTCCGCCTGTTGGTGCGAGATCTCCGGGGTGTGTTCGAGGACACAGTTCACGATGATCCCGCCCACCTCGTCACCCGGGTCCGCCCAGCCCGGGCGCGTCAGGTCGAAGTAGTCACCGTTGACCGCGGCCACGCAGTGCGGCGTGCTCTCACACATGGCACGCGGGGTCTGCACCCCCGCGTCGAGAGCGTGGCGGGCGAGGGCGATGCGCACCCGATAGTGAGGCCCGCTCACCGAGAGGACGTGCACGGCCGTCGCGACACCCGCGAAGCGACCATTGATGGTGAAGAGACGCAGGCCCGCCGCCCGGGCGCGTGGCTGACTCCCACTCGCGCCAGCGACGCTCCCCGCGAGCGGCGTCAGCGTGAGTGAGGCCACGCAGACCATCGCCACTAGGACACTGAAGAGTCCGGCCAACGACGAGGGCGATGTCGTGGTCGATGGCGCGGTCGATGTCGCCGTCGATGTGGCTTCCACGGGTGCGACGCCGCGCGCGCTCCCGCGGCGGATCATCACGACGCGAACTCCCTCGACGATGTGCGCGAGACGAGAGAGGGTGCGAGCGAGTGAAGGTTCACCACTTCACCCTAAGTCAGTGCGACGCGGCCTCGTCATCGTTCACGCTCGAGTCGGCGCGAAAGCGCAGGCCGGTGGGCGAAACGACCGCGCAGGTCAGCCGAGCGTCTGGGCGTCGAAGGCCACCGTCGCGTCGTTGAGCGAGACGACCATCGTGGGATGGATCAACTGGTGCGTCGGCGTCGCGAGTCGCACCACCGTGCCCAGAGCCACGAATCCCACGGCGTGCGAGGCGAAACTCATCGGCCCCTCCTGCACGGTGACGGCGACCACGCCGGTGCCGTGCATCTCGAGGGCCATGTCCTGCATCCGCTGCATCGCCGCCTCGCGCGCGGAGTACATCGCCTCGGTGAAGTTCGTGAGTTCGACGTTCTGGGATTGCTGCTGCAGCGCCGTGCTCATCGAACGGCGCGGCGCGAAGACGAAACTGGCGCCCGTGGCGAGGCCGAGGGGTTCCCACCCCGCGACCATCAACATCGTGAAGTCACGCGCCGACAGGTCCGAGGCGAACACGTCTCGCTGGCGGCGCACATTCAAGTCGGCCGGGCGCACCGCGGTGCCCACCAGCGAGACCTCGACGTGCGTGGGGTGGATGGCGCGCTCGATGTGCACCCCGACGACGCCGTGACCCCCGGCGGCCGCGGCCTCGCGCACCAGACGCGCCTTGGCGTGGGCGAGTGCCGTCGCGTGCGCACTCGAGGCGGCGACGATCTCGCCCTGACCCCAGTTCCAGTAGCCGTAGGGGATCGAGTGCAGCGACACCCCACTGACCAACTCGACCGGCTCCCAGCCAATGGAGTGCAGATTGAGCTCCTCGTCGATCGAGAGGTCCGAGGTGGTCGAGTTCGACCGGTCCGCGGGCGCGCTCGGTGCGGTCAATGCGCGGCGCACCTCCTCGCGCAGGTTCGTGCGCGCGCTCGCCGACGTACTCACGAGAGCCGCACGGTCGCTCGAGGCAGCGCGACGGGATCGAAGTCCTTGAAGCGTCGCACGCGATTGCCGCTCAGGCGCGATTGCAATTCGAGGTCGCCCTTAGCGAACTCGCGCGTCGACACCTCGAGGTGCGCGCCGTGCAGGGAATCACCGTGCAGGGAGGATCGCACCCGGGCGCGCACCGCCTCGCGCACCGTGCTCTGCGCGTCGACGATCTGGACGATCTCCGCGGCGGCGGGGCTCGTGGACCACACTCCCCCGGTGCCCTCCATCAAGTATTCGGTCACGCAGTAGGCCCACACCCGCACCGAGGCGACCGCCGTGACGATCGACACCGGCGCGTACCCCGCCTCGAAGACCTTGGCCAGACGCTGGCCCGCGAGGAACGTGCTCCAGGGCGACTCGCTCGGCGCGGACGCGTCGACGAGTCTGACCGCCGTGCCGCGCAGGTGGAACTCGACCACCCCGGTGTCACTGAGCGGGTTTTCCGAGTCGAGGACCCCCACGACCCCGTGAGCGCCGAGGGCCTGGGCCTCGTGCATCATGCGCGAGTAGGCGCTGTTGAATCCCGTGCGCCAGGCGTCCTCGATCCAGATCTGCTGGTAGTTCTGTCCCCAGGCGCGATGTTCGGCCGACACCATGCCGTGGGGACACTGGTAGTTCTGCACGTAACCACCCGGGGCTCCGGCGAACGGGGTCAGGGCACCCCCGAGCGCCGCGCCAAGTCCTCCGCCAAGTCCTCCGCCCACACCGCCCCCCATGCCGCTCATGCTCACCGCTCCCCAGCGCATCGCGCAAAAACCCTGCACGAGTCCCACGGGCTCGAGACCCATGTCGAGGCACGCCGCGAAGTCCGACACGCTGAGCCCCGAGGAGAAGGACCCCTCGTTCAATCGGCGGTGCGCGGCCTCGGGCAGATCGCTGGGTTCCTCGCTCATCAGTTGTCGAGCGAGATGATGGTCGTGGGCGTCACCAGGGTGACGTCCTCGGACGTCTTGGTGACCGCCGTGCCCAGGGCCAGGAACTCGATCGTGTGCGATCCCCACTGGTGCGACTTCTCCTCGAGGCGCACCCCGACGATGCCGGTCGCGCCCAGGCGCGTCGCCTCGTCCTGCATTCGGGTCATGGCCAGCTCTCGTGCTTCGTAGAGGGCCTGGGTGAAGTTCGGCAGCTCCACGTTCTGGCCGGTCGCGCCGAGGGTCTGACCCAGTCCGCGGTGCGCGATGTGGTAGACGCAGGTGCCCATCACCAGGCCTTGGGGCAGGTAGCCGGTCTGGCGCAACGTCCAAAAATCCTGACCCGAGAGGTCCGACGTGAAGGGCTTGCCGAGTCGGTTGAGCCGCGAGACGCCGTCCTCAGCCTTGACCGCGGTGCCCACCGCGATGAACTCGGCGGCGTCCTTGCCCCACTCGTAGTAGTTGACGTCTAAGCGCACCCCCACGACCCCGTCCGCGCCCAGCTCGGCCGCCTCCTCCTCCATCCGGGTCATGGCCAGCTCGCGCGCGTTGTACATGGCCTCGGTCAACTTGGTCAGTTCCTGGCTCGTACTCCACTTCCTCGTCTGCAGACCCGTGTGGTAGATCGAGGAGCCCATGACGAAGCCCACCGGGTGAAACCCCACCTCCTTGATGAGCAAGAACTCGTTGACCGAGAGGTCCGAGGTGAAGAGACCATTCTCGAGTTCGGCGAGCCGGTGCTCGGTGGCTTCGGGTAAGTCATTGGTCGAGTTGGTCACTGTGGTCCTCCGATAACGATCTTTTCGAGTGCCTGGCGCGCGCTCTCGCTGTGCGCGGCCTCGCCCTGCAGAGCGCCGAGGAGGCGCACGATCCACTCGTCCACGCCGACGGTCTCGCTGCGAATACGGATGCCCCCCGAGGAGTGCGCGATGCTGCAGCGCAGCACCGGTCCCTCGAGAACGGCGTCGAAGGTCTCGCTGCCCATGTCGATGAGGACCCGCGCGATGGCGTCGGACTTGTGGAATCGACCACCCGCGCGCTCGACGCGCAATCGATCGCCGAGCGTCGGGGCCAACTGCGTCGAGAGCACCTTCAAGAGAATCGCCACGTCGGTGTTGTTCGAGCGCAGCGTCGCCGCCGCCAGGTTCAAATCGAACGAGTCATCCGCGGAAGCCATTGGTCGTCACCTTACAAGACGAACACCCCGACGACGCCAGGCGCACGACGAGGCCGGGCGCACGACGGGCGTGGGCGCTGCGACGAGGATCATCGCGTAAGTCGCGCGCTTCGAAAGATCCAGGCCTTGAGCAGATCGACCAGCACCAGGTACACCGCGGTCGCCGCCAGCACCACCGCCAGGGGAACCGCGCCGATGGGGCTCATCATCCAACCGCGCTCCGCGAGCACCGCCACCACCGCCACGTCGAGGCCACTGCTGAGGGCCAGCCAACGGCTGGGACGCGAGTGCCAGAAGTGTTCTCGCTCACGCACCAGGTAGATGGTGGCCTGACCCGACGTGACGAGCCACACGAAGGTCATGGTCTGCATCGCGCCCAGGGTGAGGTGCAGCCCGTCGGTTCCCACGAGCCAGAGTCCGAAGGACAGCAGCACCAGGGGCAGGGCGAAGCCCAACGAGGCGACCAGCAGCGAGGCGACCCGCCAGCGCTGGGGTCGCCGCGGGGACCGGACGTGATCACTCGCCAGTGACATGGTCGGGAAGTCATTGGCGAGCAGGAGCAGGACCACCAGGGTGGGCGTCGTCACGAAGCGACCGAAGACCACGAAGCCCACGCCCAAGAAGAGGGCCACCTGCAGCGTCTTGACGATCTTGTTGAGGGTGTAGGTGAGCATGCGCTGGTGGATCCGCCGACTCACCTCGACCGCGGCCACCATGTCCTCGAGACCCGGCGTGGTCAGGACCAGGCTGGCGGCCGCCTTGGCCACGTCGGTAGCGCTCGAGACCGCCACGCCGACTTCGGCCGTGCGCAGCGCCGGCGCGTCGTTGACCCCGTCACCGGTCATGCCCACCACGATCGACTCGCGCTGCAGACTGGCGATCAGTCGCATCTTGTCCTCGGGCAGCACCTCGGCGTAGACGTCGTACCAGCCCTCGCGCTGCCAGGGCCGCACCGTCGTGTCGGGTGAAGGACGTCGCTCGTGTTCGTCACTGGCGCGCACGACGTCCGCGCGAGCGCAACGTTCCCCGATCCCCACGCGTTGCGCGATCGCCGCGGCCGTCGCCAGGCCGTCGCCGGTCAACATGACCACCTGGATCCCCAGGTCCCTCAGCTCGTGGACGAGGCGCGCGGCGTCCTCGCGCGCCGGGTCCGCCAGAGCCACCAGGCCGACCATCTCCAGCGCCGCGCCGGGTGCGCCCTCAGCGACACCGAGCACGCGGGCCCCCGTCTGCGCGAGTTCCTGCACGCGCGTGGCCAGGTCCCCTTCGTCGGCCCCGGTCATCTCCCCCACCACCTGGGGGGCACCCTTCAGCACTCGTTGGGGGCCCTGCGCGGTCTCGATCAGCGCCTCGGAGCGCTTGGTCGCGGGCTCGAAGGGCGAGAAAATCGAGACCGTACCCAGGGGCGCCAGGTGACGCCGCTCGAACTCGGCCAGGATCGCCAGGTCGAGCGGGTCCTGGGTGGCGGCATCACTGGCCCCGGCGGCGACCTGCACGAGGTGGTCCTCGTCGAAGGGGTCCAGGGCTCGCACCGACTCCACGGAGAGCTGGTTCTGGGTCAAGGTCCCGGTCTTGTCGGTGCAGAGCACTTCCATGCTGGCCGCCTCCTCGATGGCGGCCAGGCGCGTCACCAGCACACGGCGCTCGGACATCTCCTTGCTCCCGAGCGCGGTCGCCACGGTGAAGGTCGCCGGCAGTGCCACCGGCACCGAGGCGATCACCAGGATGAGGACGAAGGGGATGAGTTGGTGCAGCGGGGTGTGGCGCGCCAGTCCGTCGGCGAGGACCACCGCCACGATCACGAGCGCGAAGCCCATGAGGGCGCGCACGATGTCGAAGATGAGCCGCTCCATGTTGCTCGGGGCGTGGGCGCTGCTGACCAGTTCGGCGGTTCGCCCGTAGAAGGTCGCCGTGCCCACCGCGACCACGACTGCGCTGGCCTCGCCCTTGACCACGACCGAACCCGAGTAGCCGGGGTCGTCGCGGTCCGCGCTGACCGCGTGGGACTCGCCACTCAGGGCGGACTGGTCGAGTTCCACGTGGCCCTCGCTCAGTCGCACGTCGGCGGGAACGAGGTCCCCCTGGCGAATATGAACCAGGTCGCCCTCGACCAGTTGACTCGCGGGGATCTGGGTCCACTGGCCGTCGCGCGCGACGCGCGCGGTGACGTTGAGTCGTTGGCGCAGGAGATCGACCGCTCCTTGGGCACGACTCTCCTGCGCGGCGGACAGCAACGAGTTGAACACCAACAAGACGGCGAAGATCCCGGCCGGCAGGTAATTACCCAGGATCAACTCCAAGACGATGGTGAGTTCCAGTAACCAGGGAACGGGAGCCCAGAACTTGAGGATCAGCCCCTTCAACTGGTTGGCGCGCACCTCGGGGATGGCGTTGGGACCATTGACGAAGAGCCGTCGGGCCGCCTCGACACTGCTCAGACCACCGAGCTCGCTCACGAGCGGTCGCCTCGCGCGATCGAAGGTCCTCGGGCCCCGGATCTCACGGGCCCTGCCCAGAGCCCACGCGCGTCGCCGCGAGCGCCGCGGTGCGCCGTGGCCGTTTCCTCACCACGGGGGGGCAACCTCGCGAGCGACCCTGATGTTGGATTGAGTCCCACACGTCGGTACGCTCCTCACGAACCTCGCCGCACCCCGGAGTCACGAGGGGGCAGTCCCCCACCTGATCCACCTGCGGTGGCTCGTTGAACTCATCGTAGACCCGCGCCCCTCGACGTCCCGCGCCGGAACGCTCGATTCGTGGACCACGCGTTTCGTATAGGCCGTGTGACGAGGGACGGAGCGCCACCACGGCGTCAGGCGAAGTTGCCGCGAGCTTTGCGAATCCCCACTGCGACGACCCCACTGCACTCCAGAGGGTCCGGTGTGACGTGCGACTCGTGGGACGAGTGCACGTGGGGAGCCGTGAGGGTGGATAAAAAGGAGCGCTCGTTGGTCACTCGGTTGTCACGCGAGTGAGACGAGGGTCGAGTCAACGCTCGAGAAGTTCGACCGGCCCGATGACCATCGTGTGATCGGCCGACTTGCACATGTCGTAGATCGTGAGGACGGCCACGGTGGCCGCGCTGAAGGCGGGCATCGGCGACTCGTGGGCGTCGAGACATTCCACGACCGCCTCGACGTCGATCGTGTTCTCGCCCAGCAAGAATTCGATTGACGTCGAGCGCACACGAATCGAGGTGGTGAGCGGAAGCAGCGACGAGGCTTCCTTCGCCGCCTGCACGCCAGCGTAACGAGCGGTTCCCAACACGTCGCCCTTCTTCAACGAGTTGGCCGCCACGCTCGCGACGGTCTCCTCTTGCATGGTGATGCGACCTCGCACCACCGCGCGTCGCGTGGGTGAGTCGCTCGAAGTGCTCGTGCCGGCGTCGTCCACACCCTTTTCTACCAGACACCCCCACGCCCAGGTGCCGCCCACGACCACACGTCACCTACTCTCTTGTCATGGCGCTCGTCGCAAAGATACTGACCGTGTCGGACTCGGTGTTCGCGGGGACCCGCGACGATACGGCGGCTCCCCAACTCGCCGCCAGACTCGAAGTGGCCGGTTTCACCATCCTGGCTCGACGCCTGAGCCCCGACGGCATCGAGCCGGTCGCCCAGGCCCTTCGCGAGCTGTGCGAGGGATTCGCGGGACTGGTTCTCACCACGGGGGGCACCGGCTTCTCCCCGCGTGACCTCACTCCCGAGGCGACGTTGCGAGTGCTCGACCGCGAAGCCCCGGGCCTGGGCGAGGCGATGCGCGCCACGAGTCCGTTCGGAGCGTTGTCGAGGTCGCGCTGCGGCACGGCCGGGCGATGTCTCATCATCAACACCCCGGGTTCGCCCCGGGGAGCGCTCGAGAGCCTCGAGGCGGTGCTCGGGGTCCTGCCCCACGCCCTCGAACTACTCGCGACGGGCGCTTCGAATCATCCCCCCGACACCGGAGGCAGCACGACGACCTCGTCGTGAGGTCCCACCACCGTGTCACGGGCCACCGGCTCTCGATTGAGCCAGACCTGACTGACGTTCAAGATCCGCTCGAAGCCCGTCCCGTAACGCGCGACCGCCGCCGCGAGAACCTGCGCCACCGTCTCGCCGGGCAGTTCGTCGTGGCGAACGCCGGCCGCCTCGCGCGCCGGCCCGAGGAGCAAGATGCGCGTCACCGCGAGACGCCCAGGGAATCAGCGTCGAGGATCATGACGCGCACCCGATCACCCGCCGCGCAAGCCGTGTCCGGGGCCACGGTGGCGATAGCGTTGGCGCCCGCGATGGCGTTGAGCAGGTGCGAGCCACGGCGCATGGCGTCGGTCACGTGCAGAACGCCGTCCGCGCCCCACCCCACCGTGACGTGCACCAAGTGCACCTTGGCGTCCGTGGGAGGCTCGAGCGCATCGTCGAGCACCGCGTCGAGGGTGATCCGTTCACGTATCAGGTGACCCGCCATGACGCGCAGGGCCGGACGCACGAACATCTCGAAACTCACCCTCGTGGAGACGGGGTTGCCCGGTAGCCCGAAGAGGGGTGTGCGACGAGGGCCCACGACCCCGAAGGCGAAGGGCTTGGCGGGTTTGATCGCCACCTGCATCCACCTCGCGTCGCCCGCTCCGAGCTCGCCGATGACGACCTTGACGAAATCGACGTCCCCGACGCTCACGCCCCCCGTTGAGATCACGGCGTCGCAATCCTCCACGGCGCGACTCAGCGCGGAGGTTATCTCCGCGGCGGTGTCTTTGGCCGTGCCGAGATCGACGGGGGTGCATCCGGTCTCCTCCAAGAGCGCCAGCAGCAACGGTCGATTGAGGTCTCGAATCTGGCCCGGACCGAGGGGGTCGTCCGCACTCACGAGTTCATTGCCCGTGGACAGCACGCCGACGCGCGGACGCGGATGCACCAAGACCGTGCGAAACCCCTGTCCCGCGAGCACCCCGATCGCCGTCGGGTTCAACTCGTCGCCCGGGGCGAACAGCGCCTGACCCACCTCGGTGTCCTCACCGATCTGGCGCACGTAGTCGCCGGGACCCAACGTCCGGGCAATGGTGACGACGTCGCCCTCCACCACCGTCTCTTCGACCATGCACACGCAATCCGCCCCGTCGGGCAGGGGGGCGCCGGTCATGATGCGCATGGCCTGGCCCGCCTCGAGTCGCAGCGCCGAGACGTCGCCGGCGTGAATGGAATCGACGACGCGCAGCCGCGCACCCGGCGTCGTCGCGTCGCTCGAACGCAGCGCGTAGCCGTCCATCGAGGAATTCGCGAAACCGGGAATGGCCTCTCGCGCGACGACGTGAGTGGCCACGACGCAGCCGCGGGCTCGCTCGAGGGGCCACTCGCGGGGCTCCAGGGCCGCCACCCGTTCCATGACGAAGCGCTGCGCCTCGCCCAACTCGATCATGCCGTACCCCCCAGCGTCGCTCGACGGCGAGGTCGGGGGCACCTCATACGTCGCGCACGCTGAGCAGGTCCTGGGCCTCCTCGCTCCACGCCGAGCCGCCCTCCCAGATCTCGCGCTTCCACATCGGCACGCACTTCTTCACGGTATCGATGCAGAATTGCGACGCGTCGTACGCCGCCTGACGATGCGGTGAGGAGACGGTGATGACGACCGCCGGTTCCTCGAGGCGCACCAGCCCCACGCGGTGATGGATCGCGACCGCGCCGAGCACGGGCCAGCGTGAGCGCGCCATCTCGATCACCTGGGCGATACGGTCCTCGGCGAGTTCGACACTCGTCTCGTACTCCAGCGCCACGATGACGTGATCGACGCCGGAACTGTTGCGCGCGGTCCCACAGAACGTGACGACCGCTCCGCACTCGGGTCGCGTCGCCCAACTCGTGAGCGCGTGGGGCATCAGGGGCGCATCGGTCACCTTGACCCAGTCGCGACCTTTCGGGGAGTTCACGACCATCACCCTATTATCAAAACTCCCACGATGGTCGTGTCCCTCGTGCACGTCGCACCTCGGTGTTACGGGTACTTAACGCCGTTCGGCACGCAAATGCTAGGTTGATTCATTATTGAGAGCCGCACTTGAGGAGGTCGGAGACACCATGCCCACTCGATTCGCCGCGCACGTCCGTCGACTCCCCGCAGTGCTCATCACCGTGGCCAGCGTCGCGAGTGGCGCCCTCGCACTGAGCGGTCCGTCGGGCGCGACGACGACGCATTCGGGGACCGTCAAGGTACTCTCGGCCGGTTCCCTCTCCAATCTCATGGTGCGGCTCGGCGCCGCCTTCAAACACGACACCGGGTACGCGATCGAGAACACCGCCCTGGGGTCCTCCGCCATCGCCAGCGGCATCATCTCCAAGACTCTGCAGGGTGACGTGTTCATCAGTGCCTCCTCGAGCGCCGACCGAGCACTCGAGGGACCCGCCCACGGCAACTGGATCAGTGGCTACCGCAGCATTGGTTCATCGCCCGACGTGCTGGCCTACTACCCCCGGTCGCGCTTCGCCGCCGCCCTGAGGTCGCGTCCCTGGTACGACGTGATCGCGTCGCGCGGCTTCGAGCTCGGTCGCACCGATCCCACCGTGGACCCGGGGGGCGTCTTGGACGTCGACGCCCTCTACGGCATTGGCTACGGCTACAACATCCCCTCGTTGATCTCGATCGCCACCAACTCGAGGAACGTCTACACCGAAGAGGCGATCCCCGGCCTGTTGCAGGCCGGTCAACTCGACGGCGCCTTCATGTACGCCCTCTCCGCGCACGCCGCGAAGCTGCCCTACGTCGCGCTGTCGGGCACCCGCAACCTCAACGCCGAGTACACCATCGCCCAACTGAGGGCGGCGCCCGACGCCGCCGCGGCTTCGGCCTTCGTGAAGTGGTTGCTCTCACCGCGAGGGGCGTCGATCATGGTCGCTCAGGGCCTCGTGCCCTCTAAAGCCACCCCGGCCGCTCGACCCGCCCCGTAGCGGTTCGCGGTGACGAGGAGTCCGCTGCGCTGGTTGGGCGCACTCCTCGTCATCTACCTCGTCGCCCCGGTGGCGCTCTTCGCCGTCCGTTTCGCGCGTGCGCCCGAGCGAGGCTTCCACGTCGCGGGACTGTTCCCCTCCCTAGTGATCTCGCTGAGTTGCGCGACGGTGTCCCTGGTGCTGACCTGCGTGCTGGGGATCCCGCTCGCCTACGTCCTGGGCCGCTCGCGCAGCGCCCTCTCACGCATCGTGGAAGTCGCGGTGACGCTCCCACTCGCGCTGCCGCCCGTGATGGGCGGCATCATCGTGGTGTACCTGGTGGGTCCCTACAGCTTCTTGGGTAGTCACCTGGGCCGCCAACTCACCAACTCGGTCTACGGCATCATCATCGCCATGACCTTCAGCGCCGCCCCCTTCCTGGTCCTGTCGGCCCGGGCCGCCTTCTCGAGCATCGACCAAGCCCAGCTGGACGTGGCGGCGACGCTCGGTCACTCGGAGTTCTCGCGTTTCGTGCGCGTGGCGGTTCCCCTGGCGGGTCCCGAGATCCGCGCCGGCATGGCCATGACCTGGCTACGGGCCTTCGGCGAGTACGGCGCGGTGACCATTCTCGCCTACAACCCCGCGTCGTTGCCCATCTACACGGTCAATCAATTCATGGCCCGCGGGATCGCCCCCACCCTGGCCCCGACCATGCTCGCCCTCGTGGTGGCCGGCGCCGTAGTACTGGTCAGTCGAACCCGGCTGCCGCGCTTCGCGCACGTCGACCTCGAGGGAATCGCGCTCGAGGCACCGGCGCTGACGCGCTCGGCGCGCCTCGCCTTTGACGTCTCTCGGCACCTGGGCACGTTCGACCTGGACATCGCGCACGTCGCGCGCCACGACAACCTCGCGGTGCTGGGGCCCTCGGGCTCGGGCAAGTCCGTGCTCCTGCGCGCCCTCGCCGGCATCGACGGCCCCTCGGTGGGTCCGGTCTCCTTCGGCGAGGACGACGTGAGCGCACGCTCGCCCGAGCGACGCCGCGTCGGCTACGTCGCGCAGGGTTTCGCCCTCTTCCCTCACCTGACGGTGTGGCGCAACGTGATGTTCGCGACCGACGCGCGCCCCGGGGTCGCCCGGTACTGGTTGGCGCACTTGAGGCTCGAGGGGTTGGAGAATCGCTATCCCTCCGAGCTCTCGGGAGGTCAACGCCAGCGCGTGGCGCTGGCCCAGGCCCTGTGTCGTGCCCCCGAGGTCCTGCTGCTCGACGAACCCTTCTCGGCGCTCGACCGGCCCATTCGCCGCGAGCTCCAACGCGAACTGCACGTGCTCCAACGCGAGACGGGGGTCGCGACGGTCATCGTCACCCACGACCCCGAGGAGGCCGCCTTCCTCGCTCAGGAGATCCTCGTCATCGATCATGGCCGGACCCTGCAGTCGGGCACCACGCGCGACCTCTTCACCCGACCGCTCTCGCGCGACGTGGCGCGGCTCCTGGGGATCTCCAACCTGCATCGCGCGCGCACCGGCGACGCGGGACTGCTCGGCTCCGACGGCACTCACCTCGAGGTCGACACCGCGGGCTTCACGAGCGACACGCCCGTGCTCTGGTCCATTCGACCCGAGCGCATCGACGTGCGTCGCGCGCGCGAGACGCCCCACACTGATCCCTCGCTCACCCGCGTCAGCGCCACCCTCGCCGACCTCGCCGACGTCGGCACCGCGGTGGATCTCTTCCTTCGCCTCGGCGACGACACCGAACTGCACGCGCGTCTCGCCCATCGCGTCGACCTCGCGGTCGGCGAGGCCTGCGTCGTGACGATGAAGCGCGACGACATCGAGGTGTGGGCCGAGGTGCAGGTGCCCCGCGACGCGAGGGTCCCCCTCGAGGGGTAGCGCGAACACTCCGGCTAAGACGCGCCGGGCGCCCGACGAGCGTCGCTTAGAACGTCGAGGGGATCTCCACGCCGACGCTCGTCGCCTTCACCACGGCGTCGACGACCACACCGGGGGCCAGTTGGAGCTCGTCGGCGGCCTCGCGCGTGATCAACGAGACGAATCGGTGCGGCCCCGCTTGAATCTCCACCTGGGCGGCGACCTTGTCCTTGACGACCTTGGTCACGATGCCCACGAAGCGATTGCGCGCCGACTGGGCCCGGGGCTGGATCGGCGCGGCGTCGCCCGCGAGCTCGATGGCCAGTTTCGCCAGGTCGGCGCCCTCGTAGTAACGACGCCCGTCAGCACCGACGCTGACCGCGACGCGCCCCGATTCCGCCCAGCGGCGAAGGGTGTCGACGCTCACGCCCATGAGTTGCGCGGCCTGTCCGACGCGATACTTCGCCATGGCGCCAAGGTTAATGGGCCCGGACCCGTCGTCGGGGTCAGGGTGAACACCACGGCGAACGCGTGAGAGTTATATTGAGCGATGGCCAAACAATTCGACGCCCTCGGTGAGGACCTGGCGGGCTGGATCCTCGCCCAGCCGGTCTTCTTCGTCGCCACCGCCCCCCTCGACGCGCAGGGGTCGATCAATTGCTCGCCCAAGGGCAATCGCGACGAGCTGAGGGTCCTCGACCATCACACCGTCGCCTACCTGGACCAGACCGGCAGTGGCGTGGAGACGATCGCGCACCTGCGCGAGAATGGTCGCGTCGTATTGATGTTCTGCGCCTTCGCGGGTCCCCCGCGGATCGTGCGCCTGCACGGACGCGCACGCGCGGTCCTGCGCGACGCGGTCGACTTCGAGGGTTTCGCGCGACACTTCGCGCGCGGCAGCGGCGTCGGCGTTCGCTCGGTCATCGTCGTCGAGGTCGAGCGCATCTCGGACTCGTGCGGCTACGGCGTTCCCCTCATGAGTTTCGAATCGCACCGCCCGACTTTGGACCAGTGGACTGAGCGCAAGGGGCCCGACGGGATCCGCGAGTACTGGGCGAGGGAGAACCGCGTCAGCATCGACGACCTCGACGGCATCGGCTGATCGGCGTCAGCCGCCCGCCATCGCGCCCACGACGTAGAAGGCCTCGTCACCGCTGAGCACCTTGTCGGGCAGTTCGTCGTCCGCCGATTCGTGCGACAGGTCCACCTCACAGGCGAAGAACCGGACGAAGGGGCGGCGCCGCTGCGTGATCGGATCGCGAATCGTGCCGGTCAACACGGGGTAGCGCGACTCGAGCGCGTCGAGCACCGAGCGCTGCGTCACCGGGCGCGCCACGTCGAGGGTCACCTCGTGGTGCTGATTGATGAGCGTCTTGAGATGCGCGGGCAGCACGACTCGGATCATGCCAAGGTTTGCGCTTCCACCGACAGCACCGCCGGCAGGTCGCGCACGATCGCCTCCCACGAGTCGCCGGCGTCGCTGGACGCGTAGACCTGCCCGCCAGTCGTGCCGAAGTAGACGCCGCACTGGTCGAGCCCGTCGACGGCCATGGCGTCGCGCAGCACGTCGACGTAGCAGTGACTCTGGGGCAGTCCCTTGGTCAGCGGCTCCCAGTCGTTCCCCCCGCTGCGACTGCGGTAGACGCGCAACTTCCCCTCGGGCGGGAAGTGCACCGAGTCACTGGTGATGGGCAGCACGTAGACGGTCTCGGGTTCGTGGGCGTGCACGTCGATGACGAAGCCGAAGTCGCTCGGCAGGTTGCCACTGACCTCGAACCAGGACTCGCCCGCGTCGTTGGAGCGCATGACGTCCCAGTGCTTTTGCATGAAGAGCACGTCGGGGTTGGCGCCGTGCAGGGCGATCTTGTGCACGCAGTGACCGACCTCGGCGTCGTCGTCGGGGATCCCCTCCGAGCGCAGACCACGATTGATCGGACGCCAGGTCCTCCCCGCGTCGTCGCTGCGAAAGACGCCGGCCGCCGATATCGCGATGAAGATCCGATCGGGGTCCTTCGGGCTCACGATGATCGTGTGCAGACACATGCCGCCGGCCCCGGGCTGCCAGTGCGGACCCGAACCGTGCTCGCGCAGGCCCGAGAGTTCCGACCAGTTCACGCCGCCGTCGGTCGACTTGAAGAGCGCCGCGTCCTCCACACCGGCGAGCACCGTGTCGGGATCGCTCAGGGAGGGCTCGAGGTGCCACACGCGCGCGAACTCCCAGGGGTGCGGCGTGCCGTCGTACCACTGGTGCGTACCCGGGACGCCGTCGTAGTGAAAGCCGTTGCCCACCGGCGCCCAGGTGGCGCCGCCGTCGTCGGAACGCTGGATGATCTGGCCGAACCAGCCACTCGACTGTGACGCGTAGATCCGATTGGGGTCGACCGGCGAGCCCTTGAGGTGGTACATCTCCCATCCCTCGAAGAAGGGCCCCTTGACGTCCCAGGACTTTCGGGTGCCGTCGGCGCTGAGGACGAACGCCCCCTTGCGAGTTCCCACGAGTAGTCGCACACCTGCCATGATCGCCCCCCGATTCTCCTACCGCATTGTAGAAAATCACAGTAGCCCCGGGCGACTGCGATCGCGAGGCGAAATTTCGGGTGCCTCAGCCGCCGATCATGGACATCGAGCGGTGCGGGCGCAAGAAATCGGGCTCGTTGATCGCATGTCCCGGGAACTTCGCCCACACCGCTCGGCGCAGGATCTGCTCGATGTCCTCGTCGGACCCGCCCCGACGCAGCACGTCGCGCACGAGGTGCTCGTCGTCGGAGAAGAGGCAATTGCGGATCGACCCGTCGGCGGTGAGGCGCAGACGATTACAGGTGCCACAGAACGGTTGGGTGACGGTCGAGATGAGGCCGAGCTCGCCGCGGCCGTCGGCGAATCGTAAGCGCTCGGCGGGCGCCACCCGGTTCTCCTCGGACACCGCGTCGAGGGGCCAGACCGCGTTGATGCGCTCGAAGACCTCGCGACCGGGCACGAGCTGTTCGGGGCCCCACTCACCCTGGGCGTCGAGGGGCATGAACTCGATGAAGCGCACGATGCGGCCCGTCGCGCGCGCGAAGGACGCGAAGTCCAAGATCTCGTCGTCGTTGCGCCCTCGCATCAGCACGACGTTCACCTTGAGCGGTGTCAGGCCGCACTCCTCGGCCACGTCCATGGCGCGCAGCACGGTCGCGAGGTCGCCGCGGCGCCGGATCGTCGCGAATCGCTCCGGGCGTAGCGAGTCACAGCTGATGTTCACTCGGCTGAGGCCCGCTGCGGCGAGTTGAGGGGCGAGTGCCGCGAGCTGCGTGCCGTTGGTCGTGAGGGCGATGTCGTCGAATCCGAGATTCTTGAGACGCGCGACGAGACCCACCACCCCCTTGCGCACGAGGGGCTCGCCACCGGTGAGGCGAATCGCGCTGACCCCGAGGGCGCGCGCCACTCGCGCCACCCGCTCGATCTCGTCGAAGCTCAACAGCTCCGCGCGGGCCAGGAACGTCATCCCCTCCTCGGGCATGCAGTAGACGCAGCGCAGATTGCACCGATCCGTCACCGAGATGCGCAGATCGTCGTGGACGCGGCCGTACCGGTCGACCAGCGGGCCACTCGTCGGCACGCTCGAGGCCCGACGCTGGTCCTCGTTCGCCGCGACCACGTCGAGTCGGTGTGGTCGCACCGACACCGACACCGCCACCGGGGCCACCTGCGCGTGCGCTTGAGGGTCCACGCGCGGCTCCTCGTGGCGACGAGCGACGGGGGCGTCGAGATTCGCGCCCGCGCTGAGGATCGTCGTCCGCCGTGTCACGCTCAGGAGCCTAACGAACGTCGCCGACCCCGCGACCACTCTCGCGTCGACCGCGACGCCCTGTCCCGAGGGTCACGCGACGTAGCGACGCCTCGGCGGTCGTCGCCGCGGGCACCCGATGATCGAGGGCAGGGTTAACATGGCCCATCAGAGCGATGCGGTGGGCCGAGCGGGGGATCTAGGTCGTTTTCCATGACGGGACAGGAATTCTCGCACCTGGACGGTGACGGGAAATTACAGATGGTCGACATCTCCGCCAAGGAGCCGACCCAGCGCGTCGCGCACGCGAGTTGCCTCGTCATCGCCCGCGCCGACGCGCACGCGCGAGCGACGCGCGAACTGGGCGGTGACGTCATCTTGTCGGCGCGACTGGCGGGTATCCAGGCCGCCAAGCGCACGGCCGATCTCATCCCGCTGTGTCATCCGCTCGCGCTGACCAAGGTCGCCCTCGACATCGTCGCGCACCCTCGCGGTTACGCGGTGTCGTCGGTGGTCGCCACCCGAGGCCGCACGGGCGTGGAGATGGAGGCGCTCACCGCCTGCTCCTTCGCCGGCCTCGCCCTCGTCGCCTCCCTCGTGGGCGTGGACCCCCGCGTTCGCGTCGAGGACGTGGCGCTGCTGAAGAAGAGCGGCGGCAAGTCGGGCGACTGGGGCCGCGACGTCGTCGACGCCGAGTAGCGGTCGCGCCCACTCCCTCCCCCGGCACCAGGGGTCCTCGCCGAAATTTCTGTAACGCGGTGCCCTCGCGCGAGGACTGTAGCAATGAACGACGCCCGGGCGCTCGAACGAAAGTCACGAACCCGGCGCAATCGACGAAGGGAGACTCGTGGCGACGACAGTGACGACCGTGACGACAGTGACGACACCGCTCGATTCCGCGCCCGTCGCGTCGGTGAATCACGTGCAACGAGTCGGTGGTCCGGGCGCGAGTGACCGGTACGCTGAGCGCGAGGTTCGCGCACGCAGACGCACCAGCGAATTGACCGGCACCAGTGAAGGAGGATCCAGATGCGAACTCGAGTAGTCACCACCAGAGTCCCCCTCCTGGGGGACCGCAACGGGCGCCGTCCACGATGAGTTCGCCGTCGCCCATGAACCCCACGCCCGCCAACCCCGATGCACCGAATCCCGCGCCGCGCGAGCAGCGCGCGGTGGGCCGGCGGGCCTTCATTGGCGTCGTCGCCCTGGGGGCCCTGGGCGTCGCCATCGGCGGTCGGGTCCAGAACCTGCTGGGCAACGCCGTCGGCTCGGGACTGGGCGGACTGCTCCCCTTCGGTGACCGATTTCGGATCTATTCCATCACCGGTAAGTACCCGTCGATCAGTCGCCGCCAGTACCGACTGGAAGTGACGGGCCTGGTGGACAGTCCGCGGGTCTACACCATCGAGGACCTCGAGGCGATGCCCGCCACGACCTTCAAGAAGACCTTCCAGTGCGTGACCGGCTGGAGGGTGCCCGACGTCGAGTGGCGCGGCGTGCAACTCTCGCACATCTTGCAACAAGTGGGCGTGCACCCGAGCGCGGTCGCACTCACCTTCGAGTCCTACGACGGCGCCGACACCGAGAGCCTCACCATCGATCAAGCCCACCTGCCCGACGTTCTCGTCGCCTACCAGATGTTGGGCGCACCGGTCACGACCGCGCACGGCGGACCCGTGCGGCTCTACGTCGCTCAGATGTACGGGTACAAGTCGCTCAAGTGGTTGTCGGCGATCCGCGTGGTCGATCAGGTCCAGCCGGGCTTCTGGGAGCAGAACGGGTACCCGGTCAATGGCTGGCTCGACGGATCGACGGGGCCCACCAATCCGAATCCGGGTCTGACCTGATGGCGATCGACGACCACTCGCGCACTGGCGTGGCGCCCCGAGCGCTCCTGCGATTCGACCGAGTCCAACGCGGGGCCCACTGGGCCAACGCCGTGCTCTTCACCGTGTTGATCGCGACCGCCATCCCCCTCTACTTCGGTTCGTTCTTCGGCGTGGTGCTGCAACGCCACAGCGTCCAGCTGGTCCACCTGTGGACGGGGATCGCGCTGCCGCTGCCCTTGGTGGTGTCGCTGCTGGGTCCCTGGGGTCGTCGCATGCGCCGCGATATCCATCGCTTCAACTACTGGAGCCGCGACGAAGTCGCCTGGCTGCGCTCGCTGGGCAAGTCGCGTCTGTCGGCTGAGAAGTTCAACCCGGGTCAGAAGCTCAACGCCGTCTTCATCGCCGCCTCGATACTGGTCATGTTGGTCACCGGTGCGATCCTGCAGTGGTTCCGCTTCTTCACCATCTCTCAGCGCGAGGGCGCCACGTTCGTCCACGACGGTTTCGCCTTCGTCATCGTGGTGGTCATCGTGGGCCACCTCTACATGGCCCTCACCCATCGCGGTTCGCTGCGCTCGATGATCGACGGGAAAGTCACCGCAGGTTGGGCCGAGCAACACGCCCCCGCCTGGCTCCACGAACTCCTCGACGAGGGCGAGATCAGCGAATCCTAGCCACGACGAGCTCGTGCTCCTCGCCGGCGATGAAGAGCACCCCGGCGGTGGTTCGAGACTCGAGTCCCCGCGGGTTCTCCGGTACTGTGACGAGTGATCCGCCGTGACGAAGGGTGCCCATGAAGATCTCGACGATGCTGGATTATTCGGGGGGCTTTCACCAGGCCGCCCGCGACGTCGCCGAGATGGAGAAGGCCGGACTCGACCTGGTGTGGGTCGCCGAGGCCTACGGCTTCGACAGCCCCTCGCTCATGGGTTACCTCGCCGCCCTGACCGAGACGGTCGAGATCGGCGCGGCGATTATGCCGATCTACACCCGCACCCCGACCCTGATCGCCATGACCGCCGCGGGGATAGACGCGCTCTCCGAAGCCCGCTTCCACCTCGGCCTAGGCGCGTCGGGGCCCCAGGTCATCGAGGGCTTCCACGGAGTGGCCTATACCGATCCGCTCGGACGCACGCGCGAGATCGTGGAGATCTGTCGCGACGTCTGGCGGCGACAGGGCCCCCTGGTGCACCACGGGCGCAACTTCACCGTGCCGCTCGCCCCCGGCGAGGGAACGGGACTCGCCAAGGCCCTCAAGATCATCGCGCACCCGGTCCGCAACGACATCCCGATCTGGATCGCGTCACTGGGCCAGAAGAACGTGCGAATGACCGCCGAGATCGCCGACGGCTGGATCCCGATGCTCTTCATCCCCGAACGCGCGAAGGACGTCTGGGGCGACGCCCTGAGTGCCGGCCTGGCCGCGAGGTCACCGCAGCGCGGTGACTTGATGATCACCGCGGGCGGACTACTGGCCATCGGCGAGGGGGCCGAGATCGTCGCGCTGCGCGAACTCCAGCGCTCCCTCGTGGCGCTCTACGTGGGTGGGATGGGGGCCAGGGGCAAGAACTTCTACAACGAACTGGCGGTTCGCTACGGCTACGAGAGGGAGGCGGCCCTCATCCAAGACCTCTACTTGGCGGGCAAGAAGCAGGAGGC
>JARCRU010000141.1 GCA_029850535.1 Actinomycetota bacterium
CCTCTGTGGCGGCCCCCTCGACCCGCGCGGTCACGACTGTCCACGCACCAACGGGCACCGCGCGCCCCTGCGCTGAGCGTGCGGCGAGAGAACCAACTCGAGTTGTTGCGCCACGGCGTCGTCACCGTCGAGGGACGGGTCGCCGGCTCCTCGAATCAGGCGCTGCTGGTGAGTCTCACGCTCGACGGCGTCACCGCGCGCGCCTGCTACAAGGCCGAGGCCGGTGAGCGTCCGCTCTGGGACTTCGACGACGGACTCTGGCGTCGCGAGGTGGCCGCCTGGGAACTCGACCAGCTCCTCGGCACCGACCTGGTGCCCGTGACGATCGCGCGCGAGGACTTGCCCTTCGGGGTGGGCTCGCTGCAGTGGTGGATCGACGACGCGACCGACGACCACTACTTCACGCTGCGCGAGAAGGAGACCTTGCTGCCCTGGTTCAGCGACCTGTGCGCCTTCGACGTGGTGGCCAACAACGCCGACCGCAAGGGCGGGCACATCCTCTTCGACGGCGGTCGCTGTTGGGCGATCGACAACGGCCTGTGCTTCAACGAGGAGGAGAAGCTGCGGACCGTGATCTGGGAGTACGCCGAGGAGGCCCTGCCCGACCGATTGCTCGAGCCCCTCGCGCGCCTCGCGCAGGGCGAGAGCGGCGACCTCGGCTACTACCTCAGCGCCGAGGAGGTCGAGGCGACGGTGGCGCGCGCGCACCAGCTATTGATCGCCAGCAGTTTCCCGTCGCCCAATGAAGAGAGCGACTGGCCCCCGTACCCCTGGCCCCTGATCTAGTCCGAGAGGACTCCTAGATGAGGGGAACGAGGTCTCCCTCGAAGTCCGGCACGCCCGACTCGAGCATGAAGAACGTGACCACCGCCCCCACGCCGAAGAAGCCCGCCGCCCACCAGAAGGCCACGGTGTACCCGTGGATGGTGGCCGCCGTCGCGTTGACCTGACAGGTCAATTGACCCGGCAACTTCACGCAGCCGACGCGACGCGTGGTGATGACCGCGATGGTGTTGAGCAGCGCGGTGCCCAGCGAGCCCCCGATCTGCTGGGCCGTGTTGACCATCGCCGAGGCGGCTCCCGCGTCACGGGCCTCGATGCCCGCCGTGGCGCTCGCCGTCGAGGGCGCGAAAATGAGGCCCAGACCGAGGCCGGTCACGATCAGCCCGGGCAGGACGTGCCCGAGGTAGTCGCCCTGCGCGGGTAGTCGCGTGAACAAGATCATGCCCATCAGGCCGAGCAACATGCCCACCGGGACCAGGGGACGCGGTCCGACGAGGTCCAAGAGGCGCGCACTCGCCAGCGACGCCGAGAACGCCAGGGCCCCGACGAGGGGCAGGAACAACATGCCGGTCTTGAGGGGCGAGTACCCCAGGGTGTTCTGCAGGTAGTACGCGAGGAACAGCGAGATCCCGAATATTCCAATGGTGGTGACGAAGAGCGCGATCAGGGAACCACCGCGCGTGCGATTGGTCACGATCCGCAGCGGCAACAGGGGATTCGCCGAATGTCTCTGCCACATCACGAAGAACACCAACAAGACGCCCCCGACGGCGAGACTCAGCCACGTATCGAAGTTCCCCCACCCGGTGGTGACCGCCCGCGCCAGCCCGAAGACCAGGGCGAAGAGGCCCGCGCTGGCGAGCACCGTTCCCACGAGGTCGAGGTGAATGGCGCGCGCGTCTCGTCCGCCCTCGACGAAGAAGAGCACCCCCACGAGCGAGAGCACCGCGAAGAACAAGTTGACGCTCAAGCACCAGCGCCACGACGCCCACTGCGTCAAGGCGCCACCGAGCAGCAGTCCAATGGCGGCCCCCGAACCGCCCACCGCACCGAAGATCGCGAAGGCTCGAGCTCGCTCCTTGGGCTCGCGGAACATCACCGTCACCGTCGCCAGGGCCGCGGGGGCCAGGAGCGCGCCGAAGACGCCCTGCAACGCGCGCGCACTCACCAGCGTGGCGAACGTGGTGGCGGCACCACCGAGGGCCGAGGCCGCGGCGAAACCGACCAGGCCGATCACCAGCGCGTTGCGACGACCCCACAGGTCGCTCAGTCGCCCGCCGAGGAACATGAGGGAACCAAATGCGAGCGCGTACGCGCTAATGAGCCACTGGCGATTGGCCAGGGAGAAGTTCAGGTCCACCTGCGCGCGCGGCAACGCGATATTGATCACCGTGACGTCGAGTGCCACCATCAACTGGGCGATACTGACCGCCACCAGGGCCCACCACCGACGAGAACGTGACGGGGCGGTGGTTTCCATACAGTTACCCCTCAGCCTAAAGAATTCGCCCGAGCGAGGGTGCCACCTCGACGTCCGAGGCTGAATATGGCGCGAATCAGAGGGTTGACGAGCGAGATTGCAGGGCGGCGATCAACGCGGGCAAGACCGTGTGCACGTCGCCCACCACGCCGAAGTCACTAATGGAAAAGATCGGTGCGTCGGGGTCCTTGTTGATGGCGACGATGTTGGACGCGCCCTTCATACCCACCATGTGCTGAGTGGCTCCCGAGATTCCACAGGCGATGTAGAGGTCGGGTTTGACCGTCTTTCCCGTCTGACCGACCTGATGGGAATAGGGCACCCAACCCGCGTCGACGATGGCGCGACTCGCGCCCGGTGCGCCGTGCAAGAGTCGAGCGAGTTCCTCGACCAGTTGGTACGAGGCCGCGTCACCGAGGCCGCGTCCACCCGACACCACGACCGCGGCGTCCTCCAACGCGGGCCCGCTGCGCTCTTCGACGTGCGAGGAACGGATCTGGGCCACCCGCGTCGAGCTCGGCGCCGGCGTCACGCTCTCGCTCGTGGCGGCCTCGGCGTTCGACATTTCGGCCACGAAGGACTTGGCCCGTACGACAATGATCCCCGGCGTGCTGAGTCGAAAGCGCGCCACCACCGTCTGGGTACCGCCGAAGATGGGATGCTCGGTCTCGAGGTTCTCTCGCACCCGCAATCCCGTCACGTTGGTCAGCACCGGGGTGTCCATGAGCGCCGACAGTCGTCCGGCGATATCACGACCATCGTTGCTCGCCGGGATCAGTATCGCGTCGGGCGACTCGTCGCGCAACCGCGCGGCCACCGTGGCGGCCACCACGCTGGCGGGTAGTACTGCGCCGAGATCGCCCAGGTCCAGCAGGCGCTGGGCACCGTAGGCACCCACCTCCGCGGCGACCGAAGGGCCATGTGCGCCCCACGAGATCGCGGTGACCGACGCACCGAGGCGGCGCGCCTCACTGAGAAGTTCCTTCGAGGTCGACGTGACCCCGGCCCCCGACGGTTCGGCGATGACCCACAGGTTCGTCACGCTCACGACACACCTCCCGACACGATCTTGATCTGCTCGAGGAACGCCACGATGCGCGCCGCGCCCTCGCCGTCGTCCACGTACTTCTCACCGGCGTTCTTGGTGCTGGCCGTCTCCACGGCGACGATGTCCTGGCGCGGATCGAGGTCCGCGGGATCGAGTCCCAGGTCCGCAATCGTCACGACGTCCACGGGGCGCGACTTGGCCGCCATGATCCCCTTGAACGTGGCGTAGCGCGGCTCCACCACGCCGGCGGTGACCGTCACGACGGCCGGTAGGTGTGCGGCCACCTCATCGAAACCCGCCTCGGTCTGTCGGTGCACCACCACCGTGTCATCCTCGATCACCACCGACGTGGCGAAGGTGAGCGCGGGCCAGTCCAGGAGTTGAGCCAACTGCACCGGCAATGTACCGGTGTAGCCATCCGAGGACTCGGTGGCGCACAGGACCAGGTCCGGGGTCGCACGTGAGATGACCGCGGCGAGGACCTTCGCGGTGCTGAGTGCGTCGGCACCCTTGAGGAGAGGGTCCGAGACCACGGTGGCGCGCACGGCACCCATGGCGAGGGCGCTGCGAATCCCCGTCACGTCGGTGGCGTCGCCCATCGAGACCAGCGAGACCTCGCCCTCGCCTCGCCCTTCGACCAGGCGCAGAGCCACCTCCACGCCGTAGGTGTCGGCCTCGTCGAGAATCAACTTGCCCACTCGAGAAAGACGATGCTCGGCGTCCAGTGACTGGGTGGCGGCCGGATCAGGAATCTGTTTCACGCAGACGACAACGTTCATGACTCTCAATCTACGCCAACATTACTGGTCGGTAGAACACTCAGCGCCCCGCACGAAGATCCCTCGCCAGTGCGACGTCGTCGGTGATGAGCGCCCCCACCGCCAGGTCGAGCATCCGCCGGAGGTCGGCTTCGAGGGTGGGCGTCCAGACGTGCAGTTCCACCCCCTGGTCGATGGCACGCTGGGCGACGCGGCGGTTGACCCGCGTGAAGGGCAGGTGCAGGGACGTGAGGCCACTGGCCCCGACCCGGTCGAACACGGCGTCGGCGCGCTGTCGAGTGACCAGCCAGCCGACCCGTCGTCCCGGCGAGATCCGACGCACCTCGTCGCAGACGGCCAGGGAGAAACTCGACACCAGACACCGCGGCGACGCGCTCGAGCGATCGAGGTACCGGGCAACCGCCGCGGCGGCGGCCAGGTTGTAAGCGACGGAACGAGTCGACTTGATCTCAACGTTGACCAGTAACTCACCCGCGGCGTCGAGAATCTCGCCGAGCGTCGCCACGGGCGCAGTCACGGCGAGTTCACCGAGTGACGTGCGCGTCACGTCGCGTGCGCCCAGAGTGCGATCATGGTTCACCACCAGGTTTTTATCAGCGCTCAGCCACACGTCGACCTCCACGCCGTCGGCCCCGACGTCGACGGCCTCCGCCACGGCGGCCACCGAATTCTCGGGCCAACGCACGTGGTGTCCGCGGTGGGCAAAAAGTGAAGTCACGATAAGAATTGTGCCACTCCTGTCCACTTTGGGCCCCAAATAGCAAAAACCCCTTGAATTGGGACCCCCCGCTGAGTAAAATTACCTTCCCGCCCTTAACGGCTTCCGAGGAAAATTTCGGGGGTTTCGTTAATTTAGAAGGACTTTGTCATGTCGTTGATCTGGAACCGTACTCACGCCTGGGATGACGCCGATTGGCGCGCCAATGCCGCCTGCCGCGACACCGAGCCCGAGTTGTTCTTTCCCGTCGGTACGACGGGGATGGCTACTGATCAGATCGAGTCCGCCAAGCGGGTCTGCATCAACTGCGACGCCCAGAAGCACTGCCTGGAGTTCGCCCTCGCTACCAATCAGGAGTCGGGCGTCTGGGGTGGGACGACCGAGGACGAGCGCCGCAAACTGCGCAAGCAGTGGCTCGCCGCGCGACGCCGCATGCAGCAGAACTAACTGTTCAGATCGCCATCTCGGTCGGAACGACCACGCGCACGAGCGTTCCCCCGCCTTCGCCGTACGGGACACTAGACATCTCAATCGTTCCGTTGAGCTGCGAACGCACCATGTCGCGCACGATGGACAGGCCCAAGCTCGTCGCCACGTCGAGCATGAAGTCGTCGTCGAGACCGCGCCCGTTGTCACGGATCTCGGCCACCGCATTGGGCCCCACCAGACTCAGGTCTAGCGTCACCACGCCCACGTGTTCGTTGTCGGGGCCACCGAAGTCGGTGAAGGCGTGCTCCACCGCGTTGGTGAGCAATTCGGTGAGCGCCAGCGCCAGCGGCGTCGCCAGATCGGTCGGCAGGGTGCCCAGTTCACCGTTGACCACTATCTCCACCGGATGCAGCGCGAGCACCGTATCTTCGACCAGCAAGACGACTGAACGCACGATTTCGTCGAACACCACTTCTTCGCCGGGCTCGCGCGAGAGGACCTCGTGCACCACGGCGATGGAGCGCACCCGCCGCTCGGCTTCTTGCAGGGCGGTCACGGTCTCGATCTCGTCGCTGCGTCGCGCCTGCAGACGTAGCAACGACGAGATGGTCTGCAGATTGTTCTTCACTCGGTGGTGGACCTCGCGGACGGCGGCTTCCTTGTTGAGGACCAGACGGTTGAGTTGACGCAAGTCCGAGACGTCACGCAGTAGCACCACCACCCCGGTCACGGTCCCGCGCTCGAAGAGCGGGACGCAGTGAAACAAGATCGCGACGTCGCTCGAGCGGTCCACCTCCTCCATCGCCGGGATGCCGTACTCCAGGCATCGATCGACCACTCGCAGTCGCAGTCCCGCTTCGCCGAAGGTCTTGCCCTCGGTCGAGGCGTAGACCCCCAAACGGTGCAGGGCGTTGGTGGCGTTGGGCGTGGCGAACTCCACTTCGCCGACGTCATTGATCAAGATGATGCCGTCGCCGACGCGCGGCATGCCCGGTCCGGCTACGGTGTCCTCGCGGTACGGGAAGGTGGCGTCGGACACCATCCGACAGAGCCGCTCGAAGATCGAGAGATAGGCGCGCTCGTAGAGTGACGCCGGGCCGCGCAGGGGACCCTGCAGGCGCACGAGCACGGCGATCACGCGTCCGTCGAAACGCACCGGGATGCACCAGACCGGCACGGCCTGGTCGATGGCGGGCAGCGCCACCTCGCCGACGGCCCGATGGCCCGCCTCGAAGGCCTGGCGCACCAGGGGCCATTGCGCCGACGGCTGGATCGATCCGATCAAGTCGTCGACGATCAGGGTCGAACGATTGTTGGGTCGGACCTGGCCCAGCACGATGAACTGGTCGTTGCTCGACGCGTTCTCGTCGGGCGCGCAGAGCACCATGTCCGAAAAGGAGAGGTCCGCCAGGAGCGACCACGAGGCGGTGAGTCGTAAGAGGTGATCGACGGCCGCGTCGGAGAGCGAGGTGAACTCCTCGCAGAGCTCGGCGAGAGTGGTCACGAGGTGCTGCGCAACGGCACCATGACGCGGCGGCGCCCGTCGTAGGACGCGAGCTCGTGCACGCCACGCGATTCGAGCAACGTGGCCAGGTCGCCGGCGCGAGAACCCACGCGTTCGAGGCGATGGGCGTCGGACGCGGTGGTGAAGGTCAGCTCGCGCGCCACGAGTCGATCGAGGAAGCCCTCGGCGGGGTAGGGTTCACCGACCGGCTTGAACCAGCCCGACGAGGAGCACTCCACCGACACGTCAACGCGGGCGGCGGCCTCGGCCATGCGATCCCACAGCGGAGCGGGGTCCGCCGCGTAGTAGTTCGCGACTTTGATGACGTCGGGGTGCGCGAGGACGTCCACGCTGCGCGTGGCCGCTAACTCTTCTAGGGCCAAGGTGTAGTCCGCCCAACTCCGATCCACGTCGCGAGTGCGCCACTCGTTCATCTGCACGTCGTTGTCGATATCGTCGAACTGCCAGGTGTTGAGCCAGTGCACCGAGCCGATCAGCACGTCGAAGGGGTACTGGGCGAGCAGCGCCGCGACGTCATCCATCTGGTCACGGTAGTAATCGACCTCCAAGCCGACCTTCACCGGCAAGCCATGGGACTTGGCCAGCTGGGCGAAGGTCACGTACTCCTCGAGCGAATTTCGCGCGTGAAAGTCGAAGTACTGCGCCATCAACGACGAGGTGGGTTCGTGGCTCCAGCGGGTCCAGAAATCGCCGACCGTGGCGCGCATCTCGACGAACCGGTAGAGGTGCTCCGTCAGCGCGAGCTCGTGCACGCCGTGACTCGCGGCTTCCTCGCAGTACTGGGCCACTTGGTCGAGGAGATACCCCACCGACGAATCGTCGTGGCTCCACAGGTGCAGGTGGTAATCAATCACGGCTCAGGCCGCGCCGAAGCCCACGTTGCGCTCGCTCACGGTGCTGAACTCCACGTACGCGACTCGGGTGGCGGGCACGCCGACGCGACGACCCTTGCGGTCGGTCAGCCAGAGGAGCTTGTCGCCCTCGAGGGCGGTCTCCACGTCCTTCTCCACCGCGTCACGATCGGTGCCCTCGGGCAACTCGACACTGAGCTCCTTCATTGATTGCACAATGCCAATACGAATTTCCATGACGACTCCTCGGTCGGTAACGACTTTCCCATGTTACGGCTTTGGTGCATGATGATGGACGTGCCGAGTGATTCCCTGAGCCACCACAACCGCCAGTGGGCCGCCACGATGGAGGGGTTCAGCGACGACGACGTCGTGCGGGCCCACCGTAACTCGGTGGCCGCTCTGGACCCGGGAGACGAACGACTCATCGTCTCGTCCTCGCGAGAAGCGCGTGAGGAACAGCTCGAGTACGGCCTGGCGCGCGGGGCCACGCGCGAACGCGGCGCCGGCAATCGCGAGTACGACGAGGAGCCCGATTCGTTACGCACGTGCTTCGAACGCGATCGCGACCGTATCTTGCACTCGACGTCGTTTCGTCGCCTCTCGGGCAAGACCCAGGTCTTCGTCTTTCCCGACGACCACATGCGCACCCGTCTGACCCACGCTCTCGAAGTCGCGCAGGTGGCCACGAGTGTGGCGCGCGCACTCGGTCTCAACACCGCCCTCACCGAAGCAATCGCGCTGGGGCACGACTGCGGTCACGGCCCCGGCGGCCACGCCAGCGAAGAAGCCCTCGACCCGTACGTCGAGGGGGGGTTCGATCACGCCACGTGGGGCGCCGACGTGGCGCTGCGCCCCCTCAATCTTTGCCGCGAGACGCTCGACGGGATTCGCAACCACTCCTGGTCGCGGCCCGCACCAGCCACGCCCGAGGGCGAGCTGGTGAGCTGGGCCGACCGCATCGCCTACGTATGCCACGACTTCGAGGACGCCGCCTCGGCCGGGCTCGTGAGTTTCGACGACCTCCCCGCACTGGTGCGCGAGCGTTGCGGTGCGTCACGGCGCCAGCAACTCGGTACCTTCATCAACGCGATGATCGCCACCACGCGCGCCACCGGGGTGATTGGCATGGACGCTCGCCACGCCGAGGCGCTCGCCGCGTTTCGCGCCTACAACTACGAGGCGATCTACATGCGCGACGCGTCGCGACTCCAGGCGCAGCGCGTCGTCGGGATGCTGCGCGCCCTCGTCGAGCACTACGCGGCGCATCCCGAACTCTTGCCCGAGGGAGAGACCGCTCGCGACCTCGCGACCTCGTCGGCCGCGTTGGCCTCGGCGGTGGGTTACGTCGCGGGCATGACCGACCGCTTCGCCTGTCGCAGCGCGGTCGCTCTACTCGCGTGGCCCATCGACCAGTTACCCAACGGCATCGACCGCTAGAGCAGTCGCAGTTCCTGACGGTAGACGCGAGCCGGACCCTGGGCCGCGACCTTGCGCGCGAGTTCAACGAAGGCCAGCGCGGCCTCACTATCGGGATGCGAGACGACCAGCGGCACCCCGGAGTCGCCCCCTTCGCGCAGGGGGGTCTCCAGGGGGATTTGACCCAGCATCGCGATACCCAGGTCGCGCGCCAACGTCTCGCCACCTCCGCTGCCGAAGATCTCGTATCGTTGGCCGTCGTCGCCCCGGAACCAACTCATGTTCTCGATGACGCCGCGCACCGACAGCTTCAACTTGCGCGCCGCGTAGGCCGAGCGTTGCGCCACTCGTTGCGCGGCGGCCTGGGGTGTCGTCACCACGTACATCTCGATGCGCGGGAGGATCTCGGACAGGGTCAGCGCCACGTCACCGGTACCCGGGGGCATGTCGATGAGCAAGAAATCCGGTTCGTCCCACCAGGCCTCGGTGACGAGCTGTTCGATCGCCTTGTGCAACATGGGGCCACGCCAGATCACCGGCTGCTCGTCGGGCACGAAGTAACCCATCGACACGCACCGCACGCCGTGAGCCAGCGTCGGCAGCACCGTGTCACCGAGCACGATGGGGTCGGCCACGGCTCCGAGCATCTTGGGCAACGAGAAGCCGTACACGTCGGCGTCCAAGACGCCGACCTGGTATCCCTGCTGGGCGAGCGCGATGGCCAGGTTCACCGTCACCGAGGACTTGCCCACGCCACCCTTGCCCGAGGAGATACCCAGTACGCGGGTCTTGGAGAGTCGGTCGAGGAACTTGGGCTGGTCATTACCGTGTCCGTGCTCGGTGGACGACCCCGTCATCGATCCGCGCAGATAATTGCGCAGACGCAGGAGCTCCTCGTCGTTCATGGTCCGCACCCTCAGCGCGACATCGGCGACGGCCCCGCGGATCTGATCCTCGAGGTACTCACGCTGGGGCCAGTTCGATGCGGGGAGCACCAGGGTCACCTCGGGACCACTCGCGGTCTCGATGACCTCGTCGAGGAAGCCCAAGTCGCCCAGGGGGCGAAGTACCTGGGGCTCCACGATCGCCGCCAGGGTCGGGTACTGCACAGCGTCGAAAGTCACGGCTCGTCCTTTGTGGTGTCACTGAGAGGCTACCGGCGCAGCATTCGCTCGCGCACCACCTCCGACCACCTAAACTTCCGCCGTATGGTGACGAACCCCGAAAACGAGCTTGATCCGGCGCTGTTCACCGCCACCGTCACTAGCCTCGCGCACTCCTTCGGCGACAACACGCGCCGCAAGATCTACCTCTACTTGCGAGAGCATCCCGGTGCCACGGCGGCTGAACTCGCGCATCACTGTGGCGTTCACGCCAACGTCGTACGACACCACGTCGAGCGCCTGACCGAGGGCGGGTACGTCACCTACGACAACGTGCACAAATCGACGGTGGGTCGCCCGGCCAAGGGCTATCGCGTCGTCGACACCAACGTCGCGATGGAGGGATCGATCCGCCGCGACGCGCTGCTCGTCGCCCTGCTCGAGATGGCCCTGGAGCGACTCGGTCCCAAGGCGGCCGAGTCCCTCGCCCACGACGTCGGGCTCGAATACGGTCGTGGACTCGGCAACAGCGCGACCGCCGCGGCGCACGACTCGACGGTCACCGTGCGCACCGCGATGTCCTCCATCGCGGGCCTGTTGACCGCGCACGGTTTCGCCGCGCGCGTCGAAGAGAGTGCGACCTCGCAGTCGGTGGTCGCCGAGAACTGCCCCTTCGGTTCGGCCGCCCAGCACCACCCCGTCCTGTGCGCGGTGGACCGCGGGCTCATTTCGGGGATGCTCGAAGGCCTCGGCGCCAAGCCCAGCAAAGTGACGTTGACCTCGCGAGCGCGCGGCGACGACACGTGCCGCGTCACCGCTTGACGTGAACCCACCGACCGGCGCCGCGGCGCCGCGTGCGCGGGTTCCCCTGCGCGTCATCGTGCGCGAGTGGGGACGGATCGGCATCGTCGGGGTGGGCGGTCCGCCCGCGCACATCGCCCTCCTTCGCGGCGTCGTGGTCGAACGCGAGCAGTGGATGAACGGCGAGGAGTTCGAACACGCCGTCGCCGCCGCGAACCTCCTGCCGGGTCCGGCGTCCACCCAGTTGATGATCTACAGCGCGTGGCGGTTACGTGGCGCACTGGGAGCCCTCGTCGGCGGCGTCTGCTTCATCACGCCGGGACTCGTGACGATCATCGCCCTCGCGGCGGTGTTCCTCGCGCGCCACCCCGCCCACGTCGTACTGGGTGGCGCCCTCGGGGCCGGCGCGGCGGTGCCCGCGGTAGCGGCGCGTACCGCCTGGCAGCTGGCACGGCCGAGTTGGCACCAGTCGCGCGAATCGGGCGGCGCCCGTCGCTGGGCGATCTACTGCACCCTGGGTGCCGCGGCGGCGCTGTTCCTCCCCGCCCTCGTCGTGCTCGCTCTCCTCGCCTGCGGCGTGGCTGAAATCATGGTGCTGCGCCCGTCGACGCCGCGCGCGATGGGCGCGGCACTGGGCAGCGCCCACGTCCTCACCCTGGGGGGGCTGGGAGCTCTCGCGTGGGTGGCCTTCAAGGTCGGCGCCCTCTCCTACGGCGGCGGTTTCGTGATCATCCCCCTGATGCAACACGACGTGGTGAACACCTACCACTGGCTGAGCGGGGCGCAGTTCTTGAACGTCGTGGCCCTCGGACAGGTCACGCCGGGTCCCGTCGTCCTCACGGTCGCGGCCGTCGGCTACGCCGCCCACGGGCTCGAGGGCGCCACGCTCGCCACCCTGGTCGCCTTCGCGCCGTCCTTCGGGTTCGTCGTGCTCGGCGCACCCTACTTCGAGCGGCTGCGACTCAACGCGACCTTCAGTGCGTTCCTCGCGGGGGCGGGCGCGAGCGTCATCGGTGCGATCGGCGCCTCGGCGATCTCGTTGACCCTGCTTTTGACGCACCTCTGGCAGGTACCGGTACTCGTCACGGCGCTCGTCTGGGTGTTCGCGCTACGGCGCAGCACCCCGCTCATGCTGGTCGGCGCCGCACTCGTGGGCGCCGCACTCTCGGGAGTGGTGCCGGTTTAGGCCGCGAGGCCCAGATTGTGCAAGAAGGGGGCGGCGATCAGCAGTTGCGCCTTCGACGGCTGCAGGGCGAGGAACGCGACGAATTCCTTCTTCGCCAGCGCCTGATTCCCCGGCGTCGACGCCGCCACGATGGCGTAGTACAACCGGGGCGCGGGAGAACGCGGAGCGAGCGTGACGGCCTGGTGCAGATCGCTGACCCCGTGCGCCACCACGGTCGCGTTCTTGCTGGCGCTGCCCGCGGTGAAGTCGAGCCACCCGGCCTCGGTGAGGGCCGCCACGTTCGTGGGCTCGAGGGCGAGAATCTGCTGGTAGGCCGCGAGCGCCGCCACGTCGTTACCCGCGGCGACGTCGGCCTCACCCTCGATGACGAGTTGTTGAACCTTTTGCGTCTGCGACAAGTTCAACCCGCCACTGGCCGACTGTCCCGCTTGGCGCAGGCCGAGGTTCGCCCACACCAGCACCCCCGCGGCGAGGGCGAAACACACCAGGGCCACGACCAGTCGACTGCGCTGACGACGCCGCGGCGAACTCCCCGTTGAAGGCGGTGCGAGGGCGAACGTCGACAGTTGCGCGCGAACGAGGACGAGCGCCGCGTTCTCGCGCTCGGTGATGGCGGCGAAGTCCGCGTCGCCCAACTCACCGTGGGCGTGCTCTCGTTGGGCGTCCTCGAGGGACGCCTCGCGCAGGCGGACCTCGTCGATCAGTTGACGCTCGCTCTTCACCGGCGCCTGCGCAAGATGACGACCGTCGCACCCAGTCCCACGAACACCGCCACTGGTACCACCCACAGCAGAGCTCCGAGCCCCGACGTGGAGGGACTCAGCAGTATCGAGGGACCGTAGGCCGCCTCGATGGTGGTGAGAATCTGGGTGTCGCTACGCCCCCGGGCGACCATCGACTCGATCTCGTGCCGCACGGCTAACGACGACGACGAGGTGCTCTGCGCCACGGACAGGTCCTGGCACGAGGGGCACTTGACCAGCGTCTCGAGGTGGGTCACGCGCTGGGCCGCACTCGACGACGACGGCGTGCTCACCAGCGCGAGGACGAGCACCGCGACCAACGCCACCAGCCAGACCCGGAACGACCCCCAGAGGCCGGGGCGCGACGTGCGTAGGGTCGCCGTGCTCACGCGCGCACCCGGGCGATCACGTTGTTGAGTTGAGCGGTCGTCACTGGGCCCAATAGTTCGGCGACCACGCGACCATGGGTGTCGATCACGAACGTCGAGGGTGGCGAGGTGACCCCGTAGTGGAACGCGAAGGTGCCGTTGGGGTCAGCCAATGACGGGTAGAACTGGCGCGTTCCCCACTTGGTGTCGAAGGCCTGGGCCGCCGCCAGGGTGTCGTTGAAGACCACCCCCACCACCGCGACGCCGCGGTGCCGCTGCTGCCAGGCGAAGGTGAGGAGATTGGGCTCCTCGACCTGACAGGGTCCGCACCACGACGCGAAGAAGTTGACGACCACGATCTTGCCGCGCTCGGCGGACAGCGAGAACGTGCCGCCGCCGAAGGGCGTTCCCGATATCGGCGGCGCGCTCTGGCCCACCAGTGCGCTCGGCACCGGAGTCGCCGCGACGGGTTGACGCGTCGCCAGGAGGATCGAGAGTCCGGCGATGACGACCAGCGCCAGCATGGCGATGAGGAGCACCACGTGACGCTTCACGCAATCACCTCGTCACGGTGTCGGCGTCGAGAGAAGGAGAGGGCGCTGCCCACGCCCACCATGAGACCACCGATCCATAGCCACGACAACAGTGGCTCGACGGTCACGCCGAGCACGACCGAACCGGCGGGGACATTGGTCGCCACCTGCGCCCCCGACGCCGCGCCGTTGCCGCCCACCGCGTCGAAGGTCACGTAGACGTCGCGCCACAGATTCGAGTCGATCGCGGGCGTCCCCACCGGCTGACTCGAACGACCCGTGAAGGTGGTGATGGCGGGACGCAGTGGATGCCCGTCCACGCTCACGACGAGTTGGGTCTGCTTGTCCAGGGCGGTCGCGACCGTGGCGAAACCGTCGAAGCCGACGTACTGTCCGTCGACCACCGTGCGCTGATGATTCGCGAGGGTCACCTCGGAACGGGTGGTGTACGAGGTCGACACGACGATGCCCACCGCCAACACCACGACGCCCAAGTGCACGATCATCCCCCCGGTGCTGGGCGCACGCCACGCCGACCACCAGTCACCGCGTCGTCGCGCGCTCTGGGCCACCCCCTTCAGGGTGCGCAGGGCCGCACCGGCGGCAGCGACGGACAAGAACACCGCGACGAGCACCGCCCAGTGGTGCACACCCCACGCGAGCAGGGCGGCCACCACCGCCAGCGCCACCCAGGCCGACACCCGCACCCGTTGCCAGAGCACCCCCGCGTCGACGGTGCGCCAACTCACCACGGGAGCGATCGCCATCAAGAACAGCAACGCGACGCTCACGGGTGCCGCCACCGCCGCGAAGTACGGCGTGCCGACGGTCACCTGGTTGCCGTTGACCGCCTCGTAGAGCAGGGGGAAGACGGTGCCCAACAGCACCACGAAAGCGAAACCCACGAACAAGATGTTGTTGGCGACGAAGAGTCCCTCACGCGAGGCCGGGTGCTCCACTCCCACGGGCGAGCGCAATTCGTCGCCACGCCACGCGATGAGTGCCACGCCGGCGCCCACGGTCAGGGCGAAGAAGCCGATCAACGCGGGGCCGAGCGTGGAGGAGGAGAAGGCGTGCACGCTCTGCAGGACTCCCGAGCGGGTGAAGAAAGTGCCGAGCACCGTAAAGGCGAACGTCGCGATGGCCAGGGAGAGGTTCCAGATGCGAAAGAGGCCGCGGCGGTCCTGCACGATGACCGAGTGGATATAGGCGGTCGCCGTCAACCACGGCAACAGCGCCGCGTTCTCCACCGGGTCCCAACCCCAGAAACCGCCCCACCCGAGCACCTGGTAGCTCCACCACGCTCCGAGCACGATCCCCACCGAGAGTGAGCCCCACGCCAGCACGGTCCAGCGACGCTGCTCGAGGGGCCAGCGGTCGTGGACCCGGCCCGTGATGAGCATGGCGATAGCGAAGGCGAAGGGCACCGCGAAGCCGACGAAGCCCGCGTAGAGCAGCGGCGGGTGCACGGCCACCAGGGGATTGTCCTGTAGGAGCGCGTTGGGTCCCGCCCCCTGCAACACGTGGGCGGGATTGTGCAAGAACGGGTCGGCGGGTCCCACCATCAACAAGATGAAGAAGGCCCCGACCACGAACAGCACCAGCGTCGCCCAGACCACCACGTGGTCGTCGCGCTCGGCGCGGTAGTGGTGGATGACCGCCCAGGTGAGCGACGTCAAGATGAGGGCCCACAGCAGCAACGATCCCTCGAGGGCCGACCACATCCCGGTGATGGAGTAGATCAGCGGGGTGAAGGTGGCGTTGTTCTGGGCCACGTAGGCCAACGAGAAATTATGGGTGATCAGTGCGAACTGCATGACCGCGACCGCGCCGAGGGTCCCGAGGAGTGCCGCGGCCGCGAAGTACGTGGCGCGCGAGGGGCGCCCACGAAGAGTGAGGGCCTGGGAGATCACGCCGGCGACGCACGCGAGGAACGCCACGTCGAGGGCGATTCGCCCCAACCACGTCAGTGTCATCGACTCGTTCCGTTCGGCGCCGTCACCCGACCGGGGTGCGCGGCGATGTACGACGAGGTGTGCTTGACCATGATCTGGGTGCCGTCGAATTGCAACGACGTCGGCGACACGAAGTGACCGACCACGACCACGGGGATACTGGCTTGGAAGAGTTGCGGGGGCGAGCCCTGCGCGCTCACGTAGACCCGCTCGCGACCCGAGCCGGCGATGGTGAAGGACGCACCGTCATTGGTGCGCGATATGGTCCCGGGCACCACCACCCCCTCGAGGCGGATCACCTTGGTGCCGAGCGTGGCGCGCTGGGCGAGCGCCTGGTCGACGGTCTCGAAGTAGTTGAGCGACGTGAGCAGACCCTGACTGAGTAGCACGATGACCACGATCACCAGCACCCCGATGACGCCGAGGGAGCGTCGCGAGGACCTCGACGAGGACCGCGGGGGTTCGACGGGCGTCAGGGAGCCGGTCACGGTCACCTCAGCCACGTCGCCCCCGCCAATAGATCGACAGGGCGTACAGGGCCAGGCCCCCAAAGGCGAAGGCGTACCCGGCCGCGACGTAGCCCATCAGACCCCCTCGCGACGGCGCAGGGCCAGCGCTTCGTCGAGGGTGGCGATACTGCGGGCGTCGCGCTTGACCTCGAGGCGGTAGCGCTCACGAAGGAGCCAGAAGAAGAGCAGGGTGAAGCCCACGAAGCCCAACAACATGGCCAGCAGCATCGAGCCGTGCACGTTGAGCTGACCAGTACTGGTCAGCACCGACGCGCCCTGGTGCAGCGTCTTCCACCACACCACCGAGAAGTGGATGATGGGCACGTTGACGGCGGTCAAGATGGCGAAGACGGCGCTGCGTCGCGCCCGCAGGGTCGGATCGTCGTTCGCCCGACGCAGGGCCAAGTAGGCGAGGGCGAAGACGCCGAGAATCGCCGTCGAGGTGAGGCGTGCGTCCCAGGCCCACCACACGCCCCAGGTCGGCCGACCCCAGATCGAACCGGTGATGAGCGTCAAGATGATGAAGACAACGCTGACCTCCATCGCGCAGTACGCGATGCGGTCCATGGTCATCGAGCGCGTGCGTCGCCAGAGGTACAAGCAACTCGCGATGGTCGCGGTGCCGAAGGAGACGTAGAGCGCCACCCAGGCGATGGGCGGATGCACGTAGAGCAGACGCACCAGATTCTTCTGGGTCCGGTCCTCGGGAGTGACCCAGAGTCCCAAGACGAAGGTCGCCGCGAGGCACGCGAGCGTCACGGGACCCAGTAGTCGTTGGGAGAGCTTGATCATGATTCCTCCAAAACACCGTAAAGCAGAATCCCTACCGCGGTGTAGGCCACCAGAGCGACCAACACGATGACCCACCACTCCCACAGTGCTCCCCCGTGCAGGGCGGCGCTAAAGGAGCGCTCCCCCGCAATCAACAACGGGGCGAACGCGGGGAGGGTCAACACCGGCAACAAGGTCGCCGGACCGTCACCGCCCTGCGTTAATGCTCCATAGAGCGTACCGGCTACCGCCAGGGTGGCGAGCGTCACCAGGATGCTGGGCAGCGCCTGCACCGTGCCGATCAGCGCGGTGTGCAACACCAGCACCGATCCCGCCAGGAGCACGATCCCCGTGACCCAGAGTTCGACCGTGAGGGCCAGTGCCTTGCCCAGGAACACGCCCGCGGGATCGAGACCGAGCGTCGCCACCGACGCCCTCGTCCCCGGGGCGTTCTCGAGGGATTGGGAGCGATTGATCATCAAGAGAGTGACGAAGAGGGTCACGAGATAGAAGAGCCCCGGACCGGCGGAGGAGTTTCCCGCCTGAGCCGGTCCGAGCGCCAGGCCCGACAGCAGGAGCGCAATCACCCCGAAGGGCAGCACCTGCCAGAGCAGGACGCGACTACGCGCCTCGATGCGCAAGTCCTTCGCGGCCACCAGGCGTGCGACGGCGATCACGGCGCGTCGATCCGTCCACCCGACATACGCAGCGTTCGCGCCACTACCTCACGGGAGCGCAAGGGGTCGTGCGCACTCACCACGACCGTGGCCCCCGCGCGCACGACGTCGCCGAGCAGGTGATCGAAGAACTCCCGGCCGGCGTCGTCGAGCGAGGCGTAGGGCTCATCGAGTAACCAGAGCTCGGGCCGGCGCACCAGCAACCAGGCCAGGCCGAGGCGACGACGCTGTCCGGCGCTGAGCTGCTTGGTGATGGTATCGACGCGGTGGTCCAGCCCGACGCGTTCGAGGGCGGCGTCTACGTCGTGCACCGGTCGCTCGAGGGCTCGCGCGGCGAACACCAGATTCTCACGAACGCTCAGGTCGGCGTAGAACGAACCTTCGTGCCCGAGCCACCCCACCCGTCGTCGCAGTTGACGCCGGTCCCCCTGCGCGAGGTCGACACCCGCTACGTGGCCCGCGCCGCTGGTCAGCGTGTCGAGGCCCCCGAGCAGACGCAGCAGGCTGGTCTTACCCGCGCCGTTCGCGCCGGTGAGCACGGTGAGGGATCCTCGTTCGACCTCGAGGTCGACGCCGCTCAATAGCGCGAACCCCCGCGACATGACGACCGCGTTGACGAGTCGAACGACCACGTGGTCGCTCACCAGGGTGTTAGTTCCGCAGCGCGGCGAGGTCGGCGGCCACCATCATCTCGATCAAGCCGTAGAAGTCGACGTCGCACTTCCAGCCCAGGGCCGCGTGCGCCTTCGAGGGGTCACCGACGAGCAGGTCGACCTCGGCGGGACGCAAGAAGGCGGGGTCGATCGTGACGTGGTCCTCCCAATTCAGCCCGGCCGCGGCGAAGGCGACCTCGCAGAGTTCACGAACCGAGTGGGTCTGACCGGTGGCAATCACGAAGTCGTCGGGTTCGTCTCGCTGCAGCATGGCCCACATGGCTTTGACGTAGTCTCCGGCGAAACCCCAGTCACGCTGCGCGTCCAAGTTGCCGAGGCGAATCTCGGTGTCGAGTCCCGTCTTGATGCGCGCCACGCCGTGGGTGACCTTGCGCGTCACGAATTCGAGTCCGCGTCGCGGCGACTCGTGGTTGAACAAGATGCCGCTCGAGGCGTGCAGGTGGTAGCTCTCGCGATAGTTCACGGTGATCCAGTGCCCGTACACCTTGGCGACGCCGTAGGGCGAACGCGGGTAGAACTCGGTGGACTCGTTCTGGGGAATGGCGCGGACGCGACCGAACATCTCCGAGGAACTCGCCTGGTAGAAACGCACTTCGGGGTCCACGATGCGGATGGCGTCGAGCATGCGCGTCACCCCCAGCGCGGTGGTCTCGGACGTGAGCACCGGCTGGCTCCACGAGGTCTGGACGAAGGACTGGGCCGCGAGGTTGTAGATCTCGCGGGGGCGACTGTCGCGCAGGACGTTGATCAGGGAGACCTCGTCCATCAAGTCCCCCGACAGCAGGGTGAGGCGGTCCTGGATGTGGCTGATCCGTTCGAAATTCTCGCTCGAGGAACGACGCACCAGACCGAACACTTCGTAGCCCTTTTCGAGCAGGAGTTCCGCGAGGTACGATCCATCTTGACCCGTGATACCGGTGATCAGTGCACGTGTTGCCATCAAATTCCTCCGGGGACGCCACCTGCACGACGCTGGTGGCAGTGCGGACACCTTACCACTGGGGTCAAAATTGGCGGAGCGCCTAACGTGGCGCCATGTCGCGAATCGCCGTCGTCAGTTTCCGCCTCGGCGGCACCGACGGAGTCTCCATCGAGGCTGACAAATGGGTGGGCGCGCTGCGCGAACTCGGCCACCACGTGTCCACGGTGGCGGGCACCGGCGTCGCCGACCGACTGATTCCGGGTCTCGCCGCCGACGCCGCGATAGCACCCACCCGCTCCGAGCTGAGCGACGCGCTGGAGTCCTTCGACCTCGTCATCGTCGAGAACCTGGCGTCGTTGCCGCTCAACGTGGCGGCGCGCGACGTCCTCTACGAGGTGCTGGGGGGTCGGGCGGCGCTCTTTCACCATCACGATCTACCCTGGCAGCGCGCGCACCTCGCCCACGTGCCGGGCCCGCGTGACGAACCTCGATGGCGCCACGTGACGATCAACGAACTCTCGCGTCGAGAACTCCGCGAGCGCGGCATCGAGGCGACACTCCTCTACAACAGTTTCGACTGCTCGCCGGCGCCGGGGCGCCGGGAACTCACCCGGCGGACTGTGCGAGTGAACGACGAGACGTTCGTCGCGTTGCCCACGCGGGCCATTGCGCGCAAGAACGTCGCCGGCGCGCTAGCGCTGTGCGAACAGCTCGACGCCACCTTGTGGATCATGGGTCCCGCCGAGGATGGTTTCGACCACGAGCTCGAACGGCTCCTCGACACGTCCGACGTGCAGGTGCGCCGCCTGCTCCCCGCCGGCATCACGATGGCCGACGCCTACGCCGGCGCCGACCTCGTCGTGATGCCCTCAACCTGGGAGGGTTTCGGCAACCCCGTGATCGAGTCGGTGACGCACCGGCGCGCGCTCGCCCTCAACCACTACCCCGTCGCTCACGAGATCCTCTCCTTCGGCTTCGAGTTCTTCGAACTCACCGACGTCGTCGGGCTTCGGCGATTCCTCGCGCACCCCGACGAGAGGATGTTGGACGCCAATCTCGAGATCGCGCGTCGACACTTCAACCTCGCCGACCTCGCCGGTCGGTTGGGCCCCGTCATCGACGAAGCGCTCTCGCTCAACCACGGTTAGATTTAACGAATGGTGCTACGCGACGATCGTCCGGTTCATCTCGAACGGCGCGAACTGCTCCTCGAGATCGCCAAGCGAGTCTTCGCCGAGCACGGCTACCAGGCCACGACGATGGACGACGTCGCCAAGGCCGCGGGTTTCACCAAGCCCATCCTCTACCAGTACTTCGAGTCCAAGAGCACGCTGTACCGCGAGATCGTCGCGCACACCGGCGCCATCTTGGTCGATAACCTCATGCGCGCCGTCACCTCGGTCACGACGCCGCGCTCGAAGATCGAGAGTGCCTTTCGGGTGTACTTCGACATGGTGGTGAACGACACCGACGCCTTCCGCCTGCTCTTCATCCACTCCCACGAGGGCGAGACGGCGAGCGAATTGCGAAAGATCGAGGTGAGCCTGGTGGGCTTCCTCGTCCCCTACATCGACGTCTCCATCGGTCACGATCATCGTCGTCAACTCGCCGCGGGGATCGTCGGCATCGCCGAGGGTGCGGCCATTGTCTGGTTGTTGCAACAAGAGGCCAAGGGCTGGCCCACACCCGCGCCCGATGAGGCCCAGCGCCTCGCCGCCCACAGCGCCACCTTGGCGTGGGGTGGACTGCGCGCCGTCCACAAGGATTAGGGGCACGACGTGGACGCGAGGCTAGCGACCCATCGTCGACGAGGTGGTCGTGCGCCCCTTGCGCTCGTGTCGGATCACCCCACTCGTCACGCCCTGACGTGACCGACGGCCACGCTCGAGGTCCTTCGAGCGTCGAGCCCGAACCGCGTCCGACCACGCCGAACACCGGTCTCAGCGCCGACGAGGTCGCCCAACGTGTCACCCGGGGCCAGACCAACGGTGCCGGTGAGCGCACCGGGCGCACGGTGGGCGAGATTCTGCGCGCCAACATTCTCACCCGGTTCAATCTTCTCCTGGGCACGCTGCTCGCGGCGATCATCGCCGTGGGTCAACTCCAGGACGCACTCTTTGGCATCGTGCTGGTGAGCAATGCCCTCATCGGCATCGTTCAGGAGTGGCGCGCCAAACGGACCCTCGATCGCCTGGCCGTCCTGAGCGCGCCCCTGGCGCGTGTCGTGCGCGATGGTGACGAGCAAGAGATCGCGCTCGGCGCGGTGGTGCTCGACGACCTGGTCAGTGCGCGCACGGGCGATCAGGTCGTGGCCGACGGGATCGTGCGAGCCAGCAGCGGTCTGCAGGTGGACGAATCCCTACTCACCGGAGAGGCGGAGCCGGTCGACAAGGGAGTTGGTGAGCACGTGCTCTCGGGGAGCTTCGTCGTCGCCGGCGCGGGGCAGTACCAGGCGGTCGCGGTGGGACCCGACGCCTACGCCCGTCAACTCACCGCGACCGCCCGACGCTTCACGCCCGCGCGCTCGGAACTGGTCGAGGGGATCAATCGCATCTTGCGCTACGTGACCTGGGCGATCGTGCCCATCGCCGTACTCTTGCTCGTCAGTCAGTTACGGGCCCGACAGGGTCTCAGCGGCGCGATCAGCGGCACCGTCGCCGGACTCGTGGGCATGGTGCCCCAGGGACTCGTCCTCCTGACGAGTGTCGCCTTCGCCGTCGCGGCGGTCGCGTTGGCGCGAAAGAACGTGCTCGTCCAGGAACTTGCGGCGATCGAAGTGCTCGCGCGCGTCGACGTCATCTGTTTCGACAAGACCGGCACCCTCACCGACGGTTCCGTCATCTTGGACCGCGTCGAGGTCCTCGACGACTCGTTGCCGGTGGCGGCCGCCCTGAGCTCACTGGCGAACGACCAGAACGCCAACGCGACCTTGCGGGCCCTCCAAGAAGAGTACCCACCGAGTGTGGACTGGCGTCGCGGCGACGTGGTCCCCTTCTCCTCGGCGCGCAAGTGGAGCGCGGTCAACTTCGCCGAGCACGGGACCTGGCTACTGGGTGCGCCCGAGATGGTGCTGCGCGCCGAAGAGGCGGTCACGTTGCGCCGCGCCGCCACACTGGCCGAATCCGGTCGGCGAGTACTGGTCCTGGCCCACAGTGACGCACCGCTCGAGGGTGATGTGCTCCCTGCGCGACTTCGCGCCGCGGCGCTGATTCTCTTGGTCGAACGGGTCCGCGACGACGCGGCGTCGGCTCTCGCCTACTTCGCCACCCAGGGGGTGGCCACCAAGGTGATCTCCGGGGACCACCCCCTCACCGTCGCCGCGATTGCCGAACGAGTAGGGATGTCGCACGTGGGCCAGCCCGTGGACGCTCGCGACCTGCCCGAGGACGTCGACGCCCTGGGCGCTTTGCTCGAGGAGCACTCCGTCTTCGGACGCGTAACCCCGCGACAGAAGCAGGACATGGTCACCGCGCTGCAGGCCCGGGGTCACACCGTGGCGATGACCGGCGACGGCGTCAACGACGTCCTAGCCCTCAAACTCGCCGACATCGGCATCGCCATGGGCTCCGGTGCGCCCGCCACGCGGTCCGTCGCCCAGATCGTCCTGCTCGATGGACGCTTCGAGACGATGCCCGAGGTCGTGGCGGCCGGTCGCAAGGTGGCGGCCAATATTGAGCGGGTCGCCAATATCTTCCTCGTCAAAACCGCCTGGTCGACGGTGCTCGCGGTGCTGGTCAGCGTGCTGTTGTGGCCCTACCCCTTTCTACCGCGCCACCTCACGATCATCGACACCTTGACCATCGGCGTGCCCGCATTCTTTCTGGCGCTCGCACCGAACCAGCGCCGGTTCACGCCCGGTTTCGTCGCGCGGGTCCTGGGCTTCGCCCTGCCCACCGGTGTGGTCGTGGGGCTCACGGTTTTCGCCGCCTACGCGCTCGAGCGTTCCAAGAACCTGCCTTCGATCGAACAGCGCACGGGGGCGACGCTCGTGGCGCTCACCTTGAGCCTGAGCGTGCTCGTTCTCGTCGCGCTGCCCTTGACGTGGCGTCGATGGCTGATCGTGGCGGGCGTGACGACCGGATTCATCGCGCTCTTCCCCCTCTCACCGGTTCGATCGTTCTACGGGCTACAACTACCCTCGACCGCTCTCGCCACCACCTTCCTCATTGCCCTCGCCGGCGTGGTGTTGACGAGCGCCGCCGGACTCATTGCGCTGCGTCGCCACCGTAGGGCCACGTCCGCCGTCGGCGACGACCGCACGGCGCCCCACGACAAGGACGTGTCGCCTCGCGATGTCGCCCGACGCCGGCCCTGACGCGGGCTCCGACGTCCGGCGAGTGACGTCATTATCGCCCGAATCGACGTGGGCACCGAGGCGAACCCGGTGACGGCGTCCATTGTCACCGCGCTTCCTTTAGCCGTCAACGCAGCGAGCCGGGTGCGCTGTACTGCGCTGAACCGAATCCCGGAATGGGGACGAAGATGAAATTCAGCAGCCAGAGTCCAATGCCGAATCCGGGACCCTTGGAGAAGGCCTTGGCAACGTCCATGGCGATGATCAATCCAATGACCACATTCACCAAGGGAATGAAGAACAAGATGACCCACCATTCGGGTCGTCCCGAGATCTTGCACACCAGATAAAGGTTGTAGATAGGGATGAAGATGCCCCAGCCGGGCTCGCCCGCTTTAGCGAAGACTCGCCATCCCGCCACGATGTAAAAAACAAAAAGCGCCAGATAGACCGGAAGTATCACCGAGGCGAGAGGGGACGATACCGCGGCCGCGATGCGCATGAAAGCACTCCCCCATTTTTTTCTTTCAGATTACCTCGGTGGTGCCACGTTCGTCTCGACGACGAATGGTCGTCACATCCCGGCGAACACCGACCACCACGGCGTGGGCCTCGGTCGTATTCACACTCGCCCTTCCTCAATATTCGTGACCCGAAGTGGTTCGACGTTTCCGAACTTCTGACTGAGTTCAGCTCGCTTTGGCCAGGGTGGTGTAGCCCCCGACCAGATCAAGGTAGTAGTTGGTCGAATTGATGAGTTTGGACTTGGCGAGATCAATGTAGGTCGCATACTGGTTGCCATTGGGGGCGAACTGGATGGTCGCCTCGCCGCCGACTTGTAGACCCCGCAGGATCTTCTCCTTCGCGGCGAAGTAGAAATCTCCGGCGGAGTTAATCCACGTGAGCGTTTCTGGATGTTGCCAACCGGCCTTCTGGAGTTCCTCGTAGATCTTGACGAGTTTGTCCTGGGCAACGGCGGTCCCCGACGTCGTGGTGATGTAGACGCCGTCCATGTCGCCGGTCACCTTGCACAGCACCGAACCGAGCGCGCGCTCGCACATCGACGGCAGCTTCCCAGTTTTACGCAGGCTGTAGAGGTTCAGATTCTCCTGGTACGGGGTGTATATCGTGCCTCCGTCGGGCAGTTTCGTCTCGACGAGCTTGAACTTGCGGATCTGACGGGTCGAGGCCCGCGATATGCCGTTGTCGGCGTAGTTGAACCCGACGTTGATCTCACCAGCCTTGGAATACCCTTGGATCGTCTTGAGGTACTTCGACTCAGCGACGCGAGTGTCGAACCGGTCGAGGACGACCTTGAGTTCGTCCGGTGTGAGACCCGCCGCGTGAATCCTGTCCGTGATCGCCTGCTCCTCGGCGATGGAGAACGACCGGAACTGGACCGTTCCGGCGTCGTTGGCTGGGAAACCGAGGAACTGGATGTCGATGGGATTGACGTTCTTGGGCTTGAGGTTCTCGTGTTTCCACACCGCGCCCTCTTCAAGATTCGTCACCGAGATCGGAGCACGTCCGCGCACCCCGATGAGCACGTCATTCTCCTTGGCGATCCGAGAAAATGCGGCGAGGTCCTCCTGGGAGAGTCCCCACAGTCTCTGCATCTCGCCGAAGTTGAGGAGCTTGCCCGGCGGCATGTCGCGCAGCGCAGCGATTGTCACCGACGAGCCGGCGACTTTCTCGAACGCGGCCGTGAGTGCGGGGGCCTTCGCGATAATCGTCTGGCCAGCCTCGGTGAGCGCCACCTGGATGGCGATCTGTGTGGCGACGTCGCCCGTGGTGTTGCCGTAGAGGGAGAAGACTCGTGCGTCGTCGCCTGACGCGTACGCCGATTCGACCTTGTCGAGCCACGCCGTCGCGACTTCTCCGGCCGTCCCGACGGCGGCCTTGTAGAAGTCGTTGCCCTCACGGCGCATCACGCTCTCAACTTGGGTGACGAAACTCTGCTTCTCCGTCGGGGTCGCAGACTTCCAGTAGTTGCCGACGACGTCGGTGGCGGTGACGAGGGCCTGGTAGGCGGCGATCGAGACCGTGGCCGCGGTGATCGAAGACTTCACCGCGGCCACCGGTGGGTACGTGGTGAGCAGTGACGTGTAGAGGCCGTTGAGTGATACCGCGTCGCCGGCGCCCGCTTCGAGAGCCACCGCGGAATCAAAGAGCGCCTGGACAACGCCGACGGGAATCGCGCCGACGCCGTAAATCAGATCCTCGGCACCACTGCGAGTGATGGGGATCGGGTTGGAGGTGTCGACGCGGACCAGCTCGCTGTCCGTACCCTTGGGGATGGTCGTATCGGCCGCGGCGAGCGGGGTCATGGCACCGACCGTGCTGGCGGTGCACGAGGCGCCCTTGTCCAACACGGCGGCTCGGGGGTCGAACGTCACCTCGCCACGGGTCGAGCCATTGGACGAGGTGTCGACGTACATCTCAATCGTTGCTGAGTCACCCGGCTTGAGGGGGCCCGCGTAGGGCGGGGCGTCCTCGCGGACCCCGGCCACCGTGATGTCATGTGGCCCGATCCCGGCGGCGTTGCCCTTGAAGGTGGGTACGACCGGGGACACGCAGAGCGTCTTGTACGAACTCTCGTTCTTGATGGTCGCTTTGACGTACCAGGTGTTTCCGCCGCGGACGAATTCTGCACCGTTCTGCTTATAGATGTTGTCCGGTGTGGTCGCTGACGTGAAGTAGAGCGGGGGGACCTTGGTCTCGAACGGCCCGCCCACGGCGATCGCGCGACCGTTGCCACCCTTGACCGTCGGATCGTTATAGAGCGCCAGGGCTCGCCACTCGTACGCACCGTCCCCATTGACACTGAGGGTGAAGGTCTTCTTCACTTTCGCGCCCGGGGACACCGAGCCAATCATCAGAGGGATGGACTTTTTGGGCAGAGCGAGTTGGGTGAGTGCCTGGGTCTTGTCCTGGGGTTCGGGATCGAGCCCAATAAGTTGGACGCCCGTGATCGTCTTCTTGGTGACGTTGGCGAAAGTGACGACGACGTTCACCTTCTTCGTCTCGATCACGCCCTTCTCGTTGACGGCGAGCTTGGTCGTCCCCGGTGAGGAGACCAGGGTGATGACGAGCGCCTTGGTCGTCACCGCAATGGCCTGCTGAGCCGACGCGGTGACCTTGGTACCGTTGGCATCCTTCCCCGTCGCGGTGACGCCAACGGATGCAACGCCCGTCGCGGTCGCCTTCAATTGGTAGGTGAAGGTCTTCGAACCATTCGCCGCCAGGGAGAAGCCCGTCGTCCCGGGCGGCGTGGACGTGACGGTGAGGATCGCCTTGGCACCCGAAGGAGGAGTCGGCCCCGACGCCACGAACTTGAGGTTGGCCAAGCTCACCGACGAGAGCGAGTTCGCTCCCGCACTGACGGTGACCGGCACGGAGATGGTCTGACCGAGGGGGACGCCGGCGGCGGGAACGCTCGCCCCGATCGTGACCGAGATGCTCGAGGTCACGGTGACGGTGACCGTGTCCTGCCCGGCGTTGTCGGCGTAGCCCGGCGAACCGGTTCCGCCGGTGCAATCGTTAAAGACCAAATAGAGCTCACCACCGGTGGGACTGGTCACTCTCTTAGTCGGGCCCACGACGAAGGGTGGACCGGTGGCGCCGATCTTGGCGGCGAGCGAATCGTAAGGAATCGCCGGACCCGCTGGGCCCGGACCGTCGCCGGGGAAGTAGGGGTTGTTCCTGCAAAGGAATACCCCACTGGGGTTGCCGATGGGGCAGTCCGAAGTCCCGCCCGCGTGGCACGTCGCGTTGCCGGCGACGGTGAGGTTCACTGAGGAACCCGCGGGAATCTCTAGGCCGGTGTCAGTGAATGCGGGGACCGTCGCCGAAATAACGTAGGTGTGGGTACCCGGGGTGCTCGTCGCGCCGAGAGTGCTGGTCGCGGTCGGCACCGTTGTCGGCGAATTCACGGCCTGCAGGAGCGATACCGATGTTCCTCTACCACCGTTCGTCACGAGGTTGGCTGTAGCCGGTGAAACCGACGCCGAACTTATTCCGACTAACCCAAATGCACCTAGCGACAACGCGATACTGCACGACAGGGAAAGGCCGAGCAGGACGCGGACCCTTCGTTGGACGCGACAGCCTTGATCACTGCGCCGAACGACTCTCGCCACGTTTTGCCCTTACTCGCTCGTCTTCAAAGTGCCCAATCTTCACCGGAGCGAGGACGTCAAGCAATGCGCCGTTTGGCCCATTTACGCCCCGCGAACTCCGGGGGGGGGACGCGGCGGCGGCGCACGCCGCGCGTCAAAGTAGTTGTCGATCGAGGACGTCGTGCACGAACGCGGCGAGTTCGCCTCGGCTCTTCACCCCCAGCTTGGCGTAGACATTCTCCAGGTGCCTCTTGACGGTGGCCGGCGCTATAAACATCGCGTCAGCGATTGAGGCGTTGGTGGCTCCGCTGATCACGAAGGCTGTGACCTCTGCTTCACGAACGCTCAACCCGAGGGACCCCAAATCCTGCGGCGTCGGGCGCGACGTCTGTTCCTGCAAGAGCACCGCACCGGGACTCTCGCCCAGCTCATCGAGATAACGCAACGTCATGCGCCGACCACCGTTCTCGACGCGCAACGAGGACAACAACGTCACGCCGTCCGAACTGGAGAAGCGAGATCGTTGATTGAATATCCACTGTTCCACTTGAATTGGCCATGGACTCGAATCGGCCGGCGGACCGAAGTGTCGATACAGCGTCGCGAGGGTTCCGGCGGTGAGTTCCTGGGGCGGATCGGACAGGACGATCAGTCCAACCTCAGATTCAACCAATGCGCCAATCGTGCTGTTCAACAGCATTCGGAGACGATGGTGATCTCGAGCGGAATACCATGCCTGCACCAAGTGCGGTCGCAGTGTGTTCAGGACCGTTCGATCGCGTTCCGAGAAATCCACGTGGCTCCGGTTAGCCACGATCGCCACCACGTTCGATTGGAGCGTCCGTAGGGTGATGGACATTTGAAATTCCACCTGCATTGGCTGGTAAACCAATTCGTAGAGCGCGCTGGCCCGAAACTCCGCCTGACTCCAAAAGTCACTGATCTTCTTGGCGGAGCCGTCACTCGAATGGATGTAGTAGTCAATCAACGGGTGTTGGTCGGCCAGGGCGATGAGATGTTGCTCAACCCCGGGGGGAATGGGATACGACGAAGGAATGGAAAGAAAATTGAGTGTTCCAGTCGCCGGATCGATCTCGTTGAAGGTAACTACTTCTGACGGGAGGAGCCGCGCCACCTGCTCAGTAGCCAAGTGATTGAACTCACTGGGTTCCCGCGCGGTACTCACCGACCGTGCCGCCAAGAGCACGCCTTCGAGATCGCTGGCGGAGAGTTCACTCATCAAAAATTGATAGCACGTCAGCGAAGGCCCACCGGTTATTCGTGGGTCCTCGATACTCGAGGGCGCAGTCGCCGGCTGATGCGCAACGTCCGTCGCGCACGTGTCGCTGCGACGGGGCTCTCGTCAGTGAGCCACGAATCTTTGATCGGCCGCGGGGGCCCGGGGCGGCATCGGCGAAGGTATATTCGCACGATGACTTCGAGTCGCCAAGGACCCCAAGGACCCCAAGGACCCCGCCCTATCAGGACTTGGACTAGCTGATGTGCACACCAGAGATGGCGCGCGCAATGATCAGGCGCTGAATTTCCGAGGTCCCCTCAAAGATCGTGTAGATCCTGTAGGCGCGAACATACGTACTGGTCACCGCACCTTTCGAAGAGTGATGGACCCACAAATGAGTGGAAAGACCCGTTTTGGATCCATTTTGGCCCGATTTCAGACCCCTTTAATGGGTCTCTCGCGAGAACCACTGGAAGTCGTGGGTAGCCTCACTTCGGAGTCACGATTTCCCACGCGAGAAGTTCGCCGTCGAGAACAGCCGGCAACACTCCATTGGCTGCCTCTGGCGACAGCCAGATCGTGGCGTCAAGGGCGCGTGCGGCAGCCACCGCCTCAAGGTTGAGAAGGTTCAACTTGGGATGCCGCTCGGCAATCTCAACCATGAGCGGTACAAGCTGCCTTGTGGAGGGAAGGCCAATGCGCTCTGGCAACAGAAGCATTGCACCAATTGCGCGCTGCTGATCGAGTGGCTGCAATTCGCGGAATGGTCCAGAAAGATGTCCGCCCGCGCCAAGAACGGCAGCACGGCACGCGCGGTAGTACCAGTAAGCGGTGGTGTGCAATTGCACCTCCGGTCTACGGATGCCAACGAGAAGCTCCTCGATCAAGAGGCGGTCGTCGAGGACGACGTTCACTACTGATCTGCGAGGTCGGGATCGCCGATTGCTGCTAACCCAGCGTTGTAGCGCTCGGTGAGGACGCTCTTCA
>JARCRU010000142.1 GCA_029850535.1 Actinomycetota bacterium
GAGGGACTCAATTCACGCGTCCAAGCAATCCGAGTTTCCGCTCGTGGATACCGCAACCGCGAGCACTTCAAAACCGCCATCTACTTCCACCTTGGTGGTTTGGCCCTTTATCCCCAAACCCACTGAATACCCGGAAGCGCCCAAAAATCAAGGGGCAAACCCATGGGGGGCGAGAGTTCCAACGAGTCCTACGAGGCGCTCGAGACGACCCTCTCCCACGCACCATCGAAGTCCTCTCCCCAGCCCTTGAGCACCCTCTCGTGCTCCGCCTTCACCGCTTCGAACGTGGTGACGCCAGGCACCAGCACCCACGCGTGCGCGTTCACCAGGCTCCGTGCCGCTGTCCACGCCGAGGGTGCGCCAATGAACACCACGTCAGCGTGGCGCAACCGTTCCTGTTCACCTTCGTCGAGGGTGGCGTCCCGGGTTGAGTAGCACCCGACGGTGAGAGGGTGTAGCTGTCGGCGATCCAAGGCCTCAGCCAACTCCACGCGACCACCTATCGCCATGAGGAGCAGTACCGGACCTCGGGTGATGGCGTCCACGAGGTCGAGCGCCGTACCCGCGGACTCGTGCGCCACGGTCCACCCCTCGCTCACGAGCATCCTCGTCGTCATCGGACCAACGCTGAAGACTTCGGGCGCCTCGATGAGGGCGGCGCGGGCGAGCGCCACGTAGCTTTCACAGCGCGCACTGGTCACCACCAGGGAGCGGAACCGCCCGAAATGGCGAACCGAGTGAATCTCACTCTCGACCTCACCGGGGGGTCGAAAATACGTGGCGGTGAGTGGTATCTCCACGACGTCGGCGCGTTCACCGATCAAATGGCGCAACTCCTCGTTGTGACCCCGCTCACGAGTGAGGGCGACCAGCACGTTAGCCGCGCCAACCCGGCAAGGCGGCGCCCTCGAGATCATCGCGCAACGTGCGCGCCAATTCTCGTCCAAGCACCTCGGGATCGCGACCACTCACGCGGTGGCGCACGCTGCGACTGCCGTCGTAGGCGATCATCACTCCCGACAGTTGCAAACCCTGCATCGTCCACGTGGCGTACGCTCCAGCGGGAACCGAACAGCCCGCGCCCAGCTCACGCAGGAAGGCCCGTTCGGCCGCTAGGACTTCGAAAGCGTCGAGGTCGTTGAGAGGAGCGAGGGTCAGATTCGACACGTCGTCGTCCACTCGCGTCTCGAGTGCGAGGGAGCCCTGGCCCACCTGGGGAATGAACCACTCCGGATCGAGCCGCTCCGCCGTTCGCGAACTCTCGCCCAGTCGCTCGAGAGCGGCGGCGGCGGCGACCACGGCGTCCACGCCCTCGCGTCCGGCACTGGCCAGGCGCGTGGCCATGTTGCCACGCAATTCGACGATGTTGAGGTCCGGTCGACGTTCGAGCAAGAGCGCTCGCCGACGCGGGGAACCGGTCGCCACGGTCGCGCCGGGTCCGAGTCCAGCGAGTGATCGTCCGACCAGCACGTCGACGGGATCTCGACGTTCGGGCACGCACGTGAGACCAAGACCGGCCGGCGTCACGCTGGGCAAGTCCTTCGCCGAGTGCACCGCCACATCAGCTTCGCCCTTGAGCACGCAGCGTTGTACCTCGACCGCGAAGACCCCCTGACCGGCGAGGCTTGACAGGGGGACGTCGGCGGTGAGATCGCCGTGGGTTTCGACCAGCACCAATTCCGAAGCGACGTCGACGGCCAGCAGACGTTCTTGAACGTAGCGCGCTTGCAAGAGTGCGAGGGGAGAGCGTCTCGTCGCAAGGCGGATGCTCATCAGATGTCGAACAGTGTGCGAACGGCTTCAGAGAGACGCGCGCCCTGATCGGTCCCGGCGGACTCCTTCAGGGCCGTCGTCGGACGATGGGCGATCTTAGCCACGACCGAGCGCACGACCGAGCGCAACAGTTCCGCTTCACTCTCACTCAGTGCGTCAATCTCCGTGGTGCGCCGAGCGAACTCCGCCGCCACGAGGGAGTCGAAGTGAGCGCGCAAGTCCGAGACAATAACCGCCGCGCCGCGCGCGCGCTGTTCCTCGAGGTACTTCTCGACGTCGGCGGCGACGATTGCCTCGGCGAGGGTGACGGCCTCGCGCCGGTCGTCCAACGCCCTATTCACCCGGGTCTGGAGAGCGCCGATGTCAATACGCACGACGTCCCTCATCGTGTCGACGTCGCGCGCAACACCCCGGGGCACTGCCAGGTCCATGGCCAAGAGGGGCGCAGTTCGAGTCCGCAGGCTCTCGAGAGTGATCAACGGATGGGGTACTTCGACGGCGACCACGACCGAGCGAGCCAGCGCCACCTGATCATGCAACTCCTCGAGGGCCGCGACGTCAAGGCGTTCATCGGCGAGTAAATGGCTCAACTCTTGGGCTCGCGAGAGGGTGCGGTTGCAGATCACCACCCGACCAATCCCCACTGGTGACGCGAGCAAACTCCGCACGACGCCGGCCGCCAACTGTCCCGCTCCGACTACGACGACCGTGGAGTCGACGGCTGCCGCACCCAGTGACTCGAGGGTGGTCTCAACTGCGGCGTGAGCGAAACTGGTCGTGCCACGCGCGATGCTCGTCTCGTTACGAACTCGTCGCCCCGACGTAAGAGCCTTGTGAAAAAGGTCCGTCAGCATCGGTCCGGCCACGTGTTCGTCGCTCGCGAGCTCGAGGGCGCGGCGTAGCTGGCCCAGAATCTCAAACTCGCCGGGCACCACCGATCGCAGTCCCGCCGCCACCGAGAAGAGGTGATTGGCAACCCCACGATCAAAGTGCACGCTGAGGTGCTCTTGGAACTCACTCGGCGCTAAGCCGGTGACCTCCGAGAGAGTGGTGGTGATCTCATCGATGGCGCCGTGAAAGCGATCGATGACGGCAACGACCTCGGTACGCAGGCACGTCGAGACGAAGACCGCCTCGTGGATATTTCGGTGACTCACTAGCGTACGCAGTACCTTGACCCACTCGTGCTCCAGCACGGTGGCGCGCTCTAAGAGGTCCAAGCTCGCGTTTTCGTGGTCGAGACCAACCGCAATCAGTGCCATGTTGCTCGCCTCATCGTGACGATTCTACGGGGTTCGCAGTGGGTTGGTCGCGGCGATACCCAGCGAGTGCAGGAGCCCGCCACCGAGGGGCCCGGTGCCGTTATTGAGGTGGTACATGAGGATTTGCAGCTCAATGGAGAAATCGACGTAGTGCACGGCCGTTCCCAGGGGCACGTTCAGCACCTGGGGCGCGAAGTTCAACAGAGCGTGCACGTCGGCGGCCACGAGCCGGTCGGCCACCTCTTGGGCCGCCTCGGGAGGTACGCAGATGACCGCCACGGACGCCTTCACCATCTCGTCGTCGATGGAACGCACCACGTAGCCAGCAATTTCGGTACCGACGATTAGTGGATCGCTGTCGTAGAGCGCGGCGAGATGGGCGCCACGAATGAGAAAATTGGTGGAGTTCACCAGTGCACGACCCAAGTTACCCATACCGACCACGATGACTTCGTACGAGCGGTCGTGGCCCAGGGCTTCACCGATTCGCTCGACCAGCACGTCAACCTCGTAGCCCGAACCCCGCGTACCCAACGTACCCAGTCCGGCGAGGTCGCGTCGCACCGTGGTCGCCGTCACCCCGGCGAGTTCACTGATTTGGCGCGAGTCAATGCTCGTCTCGCCACGTTGTTGCCAGCCTTCAACGATGCGCTGATAGACGGGGAGGCGCGAAATCGTAGGTTCAGAGAGTTTGCGAGGGCGCAGACGAGGGGTCGCCATCTCCCAACGCTAGCCAACCGACGCAACTTCCGGTAGCGGCCTAACGACCCAACTGACGTGAACGCTCCGCCGCGGCAGCTACCGCTTCGAGGAAGGCCGCGCGCACGGCGCGTCCCTCGAGCATCCGTAACCCCGCCGCCGTCGTCCCTCCCGGGCTGGTGACCTGGGCTCGCAACTCCTCGGGTGACTCTCCGGTCTGCAGCAGAGCCGCCGATCCCTCCAGGGTGCCCACCACTAATTGACGTGAAACCTCGCGCGAGAGACCTTGATGGACGCCCGCTTCGATCATTGCCTCCGTCACCAGAAAGATATAGGCCGGTCCTGATCCCGACAGCCCGGTGACGGCGTCGATATTGCGTTCGCTCACGCGCACCACGCTGCCCACCGCCCCCAGTATCGATTCCGCCCAATCGAGGTCGCCGGCCGTCACCTGCGACCCCCCGGCAATGGCACTCACACCCTTTCGAATCAGCACTGGCGTATTGGGCATGGAACGAACGACCGCTACCGGCCCCACGAACGCTGCTTCGATGCGTTGGGTCGACAGGCCAGCCACCACCGAAAGGAGCCGTCGCACCCCACACGCCGCGGCGACACGGGCCACGCCTTCGGCGAAATCGGGCTTCACGCTCAGCACGACGCCGGTATCGGGCCCCACGTGCTCGAGTTCGAGCGACGCCAAAACGGTGACACCTGGGAATCTCAGGGTCAGCGCCGCGCGCTGTTCCACCGCGCTTTCGACGATAGCGAGCCGCTCCGGCTCGCACCACAGCGCGCTGAGGAGTCCCTCGACGAGGGCTGAGCCCATGCGCCCTCCACCTATCACCACCAGTTCAAACGACATGGTCGTACGTTACAAGAGCCTGCGAATCGCGTAGCCGTCCCCACTATCGAGGACCAGGCTTCCCCGTGCGACCTACGCCCGTCAGCGCACTCGACCGGCACACGTCGTGAACCAATCTCGGAAGGGACGGGACCTCGACGTGCGAGAAGGCGATTTTTGTCTAGCACCGCACCAGGCTGGCCGCAATCAAGCGACCAACGAGGGCGTCCAGTGACTGGGCGGCGGCGTGCCACGTATAACGCTGCGAGAGGATGACCGCCGAATTCGACATCGAACTATCGGCGTTCGCGAGCAAGACGCTTTCGACCGCGTCAGCCCAAATCTCAGCGTCTCGCGGAGCGATGAGCTGACCGTTCACGCCGGGGTCGACCAAGGTTAAGAGACCGCCCACCGCACTCGCCACCACGGGAGTACCACACGCCGAGGACTCCAGGGCCACGAGGCCAAAACTCTCGGATCGTGAGGGCACCAACGTGACGTCCGCCGCGCGCATCCAGGTCGAGAGCAATTGGTGACTCTGCGGAGCGACAAAACTCACGTCCGCGATGACACCGGCCACCCGAACGCGTTCGTGCAATTGGGCGAGTGTACGTGTTCCCTCGGGGCCCGAGGGCCCTCCCACGATGGCCAGACTCGCATCGCGACCACGACGTCGAAGGGTGATCAGGGTCTCGAGCGCGAGATCGACGCCCTTGAGCGCTTGGAGCCGACCAACGAACAAGAGCATGGTGTCGTTCTCGTCGCGACCAAGGGCTTGGCGCGCCGCGCGCTGCTCACCCGGGGCGAAGAACGAGTGCTGCACCCCCAGGGGCACCACGTGCACCCGGGTGGGATCGGCGTCGTAATACTCGACGAATTGAGCAGCCTCAACATCGCAACTGGCCAGCACTGCGTCGGCGCAGGCGAAGATTGCCGCCTCCTGGTAGGCCCGATCTTCGGACTCGCCCTCGAAGTGGTCAGCCTTGACCCGCTCGAGTGTGTGGAAAGTCATAATCAGTGGCAGATGAAGTTCGTGCTTGAGTCGATGCCCGGCGAGGCCGCTCAGCCAGTAGTTGGCGTGCAGGGCGTCAGGAACTCCGTGGCGCTCGAAGTGAGCAGCCACCCCGTCGGTGAAATCCTTCACGTGATCGGACAGTTCGTGACGTTCGAGAGAACGCGCCGGTCCGGAGAGGATGTGATGTACGCGAAAACCGGGTTCCACTAGTTGCGTCGACACCAGTGCGGCGGAGTCGCGACGGGTGAAGACATCCACTTCATGGCCCTGACGGGCCATGGCGCTGGCGAGTTCGCGCACGTAGACGTTCATACCCCCGCCATCGCCCGTGCCGGGCTGGGCCAGGGGTGACGTGTGATAGGACAAGACGGCGAGACGGGCCACGTGGCGAGCCTACCGGTCTATTCCCGATGAAACGACTCAGGATTCGAGTACGTCTCCTGGTGCCGAAGTACTAGGTAGCGAACGTCCCTGCTCGTCACGAGACCGAATTGGCGCGAATCAGTGCTCGCAGCAACATTGTCACCCCGAACGTCCAGCATTGAACCGTGTCGTGCAACGCAGCGTTTGAGCAGCCAGCGCGAGTCATCACGCGGGTCACGCACGATGACCACGTCGCCCACCCGCACCCGACGCCACTTGCGAATCGCGGTCAAGACTTCACCCGCCTCGAAGGTGGGCAGCATGGAGGATCCTTCGACTTTGACTCGACGCACCATCGACGCCACCAACCCGCGCATGCCGTGAACGCTAGACCAGACTTCTGACTAACCTGACCGGGAGGAATCAGTCTCGTCGACCCCGTCTATCGAAAGGTGAAGCCATGTCGCTTTTATCACGTATTAACAATCTGCTGGATGCCTCGGGCACGCCGCTGAGCGTCGCCGCACACTGTGACCTGCCCTGCGGTGTCTACGATCCCGCCCAGGCTCGTATCGAGGCGCAGTCGGTGAAGGGTTGCATGGAGAAGTACAACGCCTCCGATGACGCCGACTTTAAGGTGCGCGCGACTCTCATCAAAGAGGAGCGCAGTGAATTGACCAAGCACCACCTCTGGGTCCTGTGGACCGACTACTTCAAGCCCGTGCACCTCGAGGCGTATCCGAACCTGCACGAACTCTTCTGGAGTGCGACCAAGACCGCGGGCGAAGCCAAGAAGACCAATGACGTCGCCGTCGCGGACAAGCTACTCAGTGAGATCGACGCCATCGCCGAAATCTTCTGGGCGACGAAGAAGTAAACGTCGCCGCCACTCGCACTTTGATCCCGGTGCCTCAAAGGAGTTGGCCGGGATCAAAGTGACCGCGGCTCGTAGCGAGCGTACTGAGTTGTCGTCGATACCGTCGCGTCTCACGTGGGCCTCACGGCTCGGTGAGGTCTTATCCCAATTCTGGATGAGCGGGGCAGCTCGCCAGCAAAGGCGAGGCAACCAAATCCACCTCGTCGATTGGCGCGTCACATACCTGACAGGTCCGATACGTCCCGACGCGAAGTCGTTCAAGCACGCGGTCCACATTGTTCAAGGTGGTCTCGATCATGGCGACGGATTCATTGGGGAACTCAGGCATTCCCGCCACGATACTTCGCGTATTTCTTGACTCCAATCCCCAAGGACTCACGACCACCTTTTTTGTCCCTCGTGGAGAGTATTCAATAGATTCTCATCAGGATTTATGCGAAGTCACGGGCTAACCCATGACAATCCCCCCGCGACGCTCTGAAGCGACGTAGCGTGAAAGGCGGAGCTCAATGACTTACGGGCGAAGCGAGTCGCGTCAACCCGCGGCGAGCGCAAGACCGCGAGGGCGAAGGGAGACGGTGATGCTAATTAACAAGTTGGGAGTCGAGAAAGACGACGACATCGCCAAACTCGAGGATCATCGGCCAGTTGCTGACCCCAAGAACCGCGAGACGATGTCGGCCTTACTGCAGTTAGCGTTAAAGCCAGTGACGCGTTCAGAGTTGCTCGTGACCCCCGCGGAGGCCGACGCCACCGTTTCGACTCTCGAAACGCAGCCCTCGGCGATCGCGGAGTCCGCCCACACCGACGTCGCCTAGTCTCAATCACTTGTGACGGTCTCGCCTCAGCCGTGACGAACATCACGGCGACACCTCGTGCCGCCGTGGGCTGGACCAGGCGACTCACCTGTGAAGAGAGAGGCAACACCATCCCCTCATGACCGTGTCCCTTGAATTCGGCCTCGACACCTTTGGCGACATCACCGATGGCCCTGATGCTCACCCGCGTTCGTACCCTGAGGTGATCCGCGAAGTGGTCGAGCAGGCGACATTCGCCGACGACCTCGGTGTCAACTTCTTCGGCGTCGGCGAGCATCACCGGGACGACTTCGCGATCACCTCGCCCGAAATGGTGCTCGCGGCCATTGCCGCACGCACTACGAACATCCACCTGGGATCGGCAGTGACGGTAGTGAGCTCCGACGATCCAGTACGGGTGTTCGAGCGTTTCGCGACCCTCGACGCCGTTTCTAAGGGACGAGCAGAGGTCATCCTCGGGCGCGGCTCCTTCACCGAATCCTTCCCCCTCTTCGGCTACGACCTCGACGACTACGACCTTCTTTTCGAAGAGAAGGTCGCGCTCTTCGTCGAACTGCTCAAGGAGCAGCCCGTAACTTGGAGCGGCACAACGAGGTCGCCCCTCACTGATCAGCCGGTCTATCCCCGTACCGAGTCCGGTCACCTCTCCACCTGGATTGGCGTGGGCGGAAGTCCCCAGTCGGTCGTACGCGCCGCGCGCTTCGAACTGCCCCTGGTGATTGCCATCATCGGCGGCAACTCCGCACGCTTTCGCCCGATCGTGGACCTCTATGAGCGCGCGCTCGATTCACTTGACGTTGCGCGCTTACCCATCGCGGTGCACTCGCCGGGCTTCGTCGCTGACTCCGACGCCGCGGCTCAGGAACAGATTTGGCCCTACATGAAGGCGATGCGCGACCGTATCGGCGCCGAACGCGGTTGGGGCCCAATCCAGCGTGGCGACTTTGCGGGGGACGTAGGACCCGAGGGATCGTGGTATGTGGGCTCCCCCGAGACGGTCGCGCGCAAGATCGCGACGACGACGAGAACCCTGGGAATCGCGCGCTTCGACATGAAGTACAGCGCGGGCCGGCTGCCCCATCCTCGACTCATGCGCAGCATCGAACTCTACGCCACCCGGGTGATTCCCCTGGTGAAGGACATGTTGAGCTGAGTCGCTCAGGGGTCTAAAGGACCCACCATGCACCAACGGGCCTTTCGCCTCTTGCGCTCCTCCGGGCTGTTCTAGAAGATGTTGTTGGTTGACGGCGAAGGGTTTCGTTGTGCCGGGAGTTCACCTCCGTCGTTCGCGACCGTGGGAGGTTCGAAGCGCATGGTGCAAAAGAAGAGTTGCCCCAGGGTTTCACTCGTTTCTCACCTGGATTACACGAGATCGCGATGAACTCTGTCGTCGAGGTCCAAGACCTCACTAAGCGCTTTGGCCGATTGACAGCGGTTGATGACGTCAGTTTCATCGTGCGCGAAGGCGAGATATTCGGCTTACTCGGCGAAAATGGTGCCGGAAAGACCACGACCATGGAAATGCTCGAAGGGTTCCAGCGACCCGACGCGGGGTCCGTTCACGTGCTCGGCCAAGTACCCTCGCACGCTCGACGCAACTGGCGCGATCAGATTGGTCTAGTGCTGCAAGAGTCCGACTTCGACCCCTTGCACTCGGTGAGCGAGACCATAGGGCTCTTCGCCAGTTTCTTTTCGCACCCTCGTGGAGTCGACGAGACCCTCGCCCTCGTCGGACTCACCAACAAGGCGAACGAGAGAGTCGGGAAGCTCTCGGGCGGACAGAAGCGACGTATCGATGTGGCCCTCGGCATCGTGGGCCGTCCGAAATTGCTCTTTCTCGACGAGCCCACCACCGGCTTCGACCCGGTCGCGCGTCGCGAGTTCTGGCGAGTTATCGAGGGGCTACGTGAGACGGGAACTTCGATCATTCTCACCACGCACTACATGGAGGAAGCCGAACGGCTCTGCGACCGTCTCGCGATCATGGCCAAGGGCCAGATCGTCGCCGAGGGGACATCGTCGGCTCTCATCAGTGCCTTGGGCACCACCACGCTCCGTTTCGAGCTACCCGACGGCATCCACCTCGCGGCACTATGTGAGGTGGCAGGAGTTAACTTCGCCCTGCGCGATAATGTCGTCAGCGCACTATTGGGTGACGACCTGGAACTCGTCTTGTGGCGACTCATAACGTGGACGCGCTCGAATGGTACAGCTCTGCGCCACCTCGAAGTGCTTCGCCCGACCCTCAACGACGTCTTTCTCGGCGCGACGGGGAGTGACCAATGAGATTCGTGCGACTCAGTTTTTCCCAAGCGATCTATAACCTACGGGCCTATTTGCGCAGCACGCGCACAGTGGCGCTGGGAATCGTCATGCCGGTCGGCCTCCTCATCATCCTCAGTTGGGTCTTCGCCCACCAGGGCAGCATTGCCGCCGCCGCCGGCTACCCCATCAGCGCGATCGCGTTCTACGCCGGTGGGCTCACTGCTTACGGGCTCATGCTGGGCACCTTCACCGGCGTCATGGTGGCCGTCGTGAGTGCGCGTGAAGCCGGTTGGCTCAAACGATTTCGCGTTTCACCCCTGCCTCCCGGTTCCTACCTCACGGGTCAGATCATCTTCAACGTAATGATCTCGCTCGCTCTGGTGGTCGTGATGATGGCCATCGCGTCGCTGGTCTACGGCTTGCACCTGCGAGTCGTTGCGATGGCATCGATGTTCTGTTACACGATGCTCGGCGTCTTTTCCTTCACCGCCGTGGCACTCGCCCTCACACGTTTAATCACTTCCGCCGAAATGGGATCCTCGGTTGGTCCATTCGTCACGATCACTTTGAGCTTCACCAGTGGCGTCTTTCTGCCGCCCGACCTGATGCCCCACTGGCTGGTCAGCGTCTCGAACTACCTACCCCTCGAGCCGTTGGCCCAGTCAATGCAATCCGCCTTGTCGGTGACTTCGGGCACAGGCTTGATGTGGCGCACCTTCGTCGTTCTCGGTGTCTGGGGAATCGCGGGATTCGCCGTTGCCCGTTGGACCTTCACGTGGCAACCCTTACGGCGATAGATCTGCCCCACATCATGAGGAACCCAACCCTCCACACGAGAATGACGACTCAAATTCGCTCTCGTCGCGACACGACTCACGTCCTCGTCGGGTAGTCACCGGACTTTGGTCGCGCCAACCAAATGGGAGTCGAAATCCTTGAACGCGGTTCATCCGATTGGCTCAAGGGGTAGCACGCGAAACCAATACACACCGCCAGTAGGTGCCCCGCGTCAGTGAAAGTGCGGCCGATGGCCAGTGCGCTGACGGCAGTGACCACGAGGGCTAACGCCCACCACCATCGCCAACGGTTCGGTAGCCGATAACTGAAGACTGCCGCCACGGCCGCGAATCCGTAACTGACGCCGACGTCAATCGCGTTCTCCAAATGACGAGACGCGTAGCCGTGTCGAATAGCCAACCACAGACCCCAAGCGACACCGACAGTGGCAATGACGTGGCCCGCGATGAACACGATGGCCCAACGCCTTGTTCCCAGCCAGCGCTCCGCCGGTGCCAACACTAAGGCGAAGAGGATGGCCCACACGAGGAATTCATAGTTCGGGGCCCAAAAGGCACTCAGGATGACAACGCGCAACGGATTGGAGAAGAGTTCTGTCAAATTGGTGCTGTGTTCTTGCAGTAAAAGTGCGACCACTTGATTGCTCGACGTCACCATGACCAGGGTCGTGATCATCAATATCATGAGATAGATGAAGGTAGCCGGCGACGCACGAACATAGCTGACCACGAAGGGGCGCACGCGTTCCCATTGTGCGTTTACACGCATGACGGGCGCAAACTCGTATCGGCGAGCGATAGAAAACATCACGGCTAGAGCAACTGCCACGAGAAGTACCATTATCTCCCTCCGTCGTCACGAGACGCGTCCTCGAACCATGCCATGAGGGCAACGCTAGATGAACGTTGGCCCGGAGCGACAAGGGACACGAGAACCTCTTCGGGCAGTGACGTCCACGAGAAATCCACTCGCTCACTCCCACTAGTCCTGAGGTGTCGGCATGCTCCTCTTCCAAGGTTGCCGCGAACTTCACCCTGCCTGTCGGGTCGCCTCACATCGGGTCGATGAGATACGCTCAGGCCAGTTGAAAGGCCTCTCACCTCTCGCGACATCGAAATGCGCGTGCAATGTTATTGCGATGTCTCTTTACCGACCGCGAATTCAAGTCCTTGAGTTACTCCACGCGGAAGGATATCTGAGCCGACCGGGCAAGGGAGCGGTTGTGACTCGTTCATTCGGACGATCCACGAAACCGACTGCGCCGCCGAGGGATCAAAGAATTTGACAAGATGAAGTGACTGGAATGCTTCACGGGGACGGCGTCGTCGCGGACCGAGAGCGGGCAGTTTCCAACGATGCGACTTGCAACGTCCGTTCAGCGCAGTTCTCACCCGTGTCTCCCAGGACGGATAGTAACCACGACACGCTGGCCAGAAGTGTCCCAACTCAATGGTGATGCCGACGCCGGTGCCACGAACGCAATTGCTGACAAAGCAAGCGGGCGGATGAGAGTGACGCCAACGTCAGGAACCATGGGGCCCTGACAGTTACGTACAAGCTCAACTTCTACGCGCCAGCCGTCGGCAAGTTTGAGGCGGCGGTCAAATCGGTGGTGAAGTCCCGTCACACCTTCTACGTTCGCCGTCTGGAAATTTCTATTGTTTTAGGGAAATGTGCACTAGTTGATTACGGAGAGACGCCAACTCCGCATGGGCATACCAAGTCTGTGAATCACCTATTGTCACAGTGGCGGCGATCAGTACCTGTTCCAGTTTCATGGGAAATGTCGCCGAGCCTCTTGAACTATCCTGTGTGGTCCGGGGGTCGAGCATTTCTCAGTGCAAATCTCCATCCATCGGGCCGCTAGCTCATCGGGAAGAGCAGGAGACTTTTAATCTCAAGGTGCCGGGATCGAGACCCGGGCGGCCCACAAAATCCCACAAAATCCAACTAGAAGATGTAAAGGTTCGGCACCAACTTGTCGAGACGCCTAGGCAAGAAGGTGCCGGAGTTCTACTGGCCCACTAGAAGAGCCTGGACGCTCACGCCCGTGGATCCCAACGGTCGTGGCTTACCAGAAGGAAGTTGAAGAAATTCGAATTTCGCTTCTGTGATTGGCGTCATTCACGTCAACTACATGTCGCAGACCTAGTCTCATGGCGCGTATTTCCATAATCTCACGATGCTGGACTTCCTCTCAACGCTCCTTTAAGAGATCCTTTGGCGGTAAGTAACCATTGCGAAGAAGTACGCGACGATGACGATGCCGACACACCAGACAAGGGCGATCCAGATGTTGGTACCAACCGGCTGCTGCGTGAACAGATTGCGGATCGCCTGGACGATGGACGTCACCGGCTGGTGCTCGGCGAATGCACGCACGGGGCCGGGCATGGTGTTGGTAGGCACGAAAGCGGAACTGATGAACGGCAGGAAGATGAGCGGGTAGGAGATGGCGCTCACTCCGTCCGTCGACTTGGCGGAGAGACCGGCGATGACGGCAATCCACGTCAACGCCAGAGTGAACAGGATCAGAATGCCGGCGACTGCGAGCCACGCTATCACTCCCGCCCCCGAGCGAAAGCCCATGAGCAGAGCGACAAGCACGACGACCACGAGCGAGATCAGATTGGCGACCAACGAGGTCAGCACGTGCGCCCATAGTACGGACGACCGCGCAATCGGCATGGACTGGAAACGCTCGAAGATGCCGCTCTTCAAATCCAGGAAGAGCCGAAAGGCGGTGTAGGAGATACCCGAAGCAATCGTGATCAGCAGAATCCCGGGCAGCAGGTAGTTCACGTACGAGGCTGACCCTGACTTGATGGCGCCGCCAAACACGTAGACGAATAGCAATAAGAAGGCGATCGGCATGATCGTCGTGGTGATGATGGTGTCCATGCTGCGGGTGATGTGACGCAGGGACCGTCCCAGCAGGACAGCGGTATTGCCCAAGAAACCATTAGTCATCGTTGTTCCTCACTCATGGATGCGGACGCTACGGTCGTGGCCACCTCGTCTCTGCCCTTGATGTCGTCTCCGACGAGGGCGAAGAAGACGTCCTCGAGGGTGGGCTGCTTCTCGACGTATTCGATCTTGGCCGGCGGGAGCAATTTCTTTAACTCGGCGAGGGTACCGTTGACGATGATCCGACCCTCGTGAAGAATCGCGATCCTGTCAGCGAGCTGTTCGGCTTCGTCGAGATTCTGCGTCGTTAGCAGCACCGTCGTGCCGTGCCCGGCCAGTTCCTTGACTGTCTGCCACACTTCCAAACGTGCTTGGGGATCGAGACCCGTGGTCGGCTCGTCGAGGAAGATGATTTGTGGATCCCCGATCAGGCTCATCGCGATGTCGAGGCGCCGACGCATCCCACCCGAGTATGTCGATACCTTCCTTGCCGCAGCGTCAGTCAGCGAGAACCGGCCGAGCAGGTCGTCCGCGATTTTGTCTGAGTCCTTAAGACTCCGCAATTTGGCCACCAGCACGAGGTTTTCGCGCCCACTCAGGATTTCGTCGACCGCCGCGAACTGCCCCGTGAGGCTGATGGACTCTCTCACGTTCGCGGCCTGCGTGGCGACATCGAAGCCGTTGACGCTGGCGGTCCCCGCGTCGGACTTGAGCAGGG
>JARCRU010000143.1 GCA_029850535.1 Actinomycetota bacterium
CTGGGTTAACCAGGTAAGGCCCGTGGCCAGACGACCACGTTGATAGGCCGGAAGTGTAAGTGCGGTAACGCATTCAGCTGACCGGTACTAATCGGCCGAGGGCTTGGAGTTTGATGTTCGTGCTCGTTCTAGGACGCTCAAAGAGCGGAGGGTTTAACCACACTCCGTTCTGATCTCGCAAGAGGTCGAGCGCACAGTTTCCGGTGGTTATGGTGGTGGAGATATACCTGTTCCCATTCCGAACACAGCAGTCAAGCCCACCAGCGCCGATGGTACTTGGGGGTCCCCCCCTGGGAGAGTAGGTCGCCGCCGGGATTTCTTGAAAGACCCCCACCTCACGGTGGGGGTCTTTCGCATTTTCAGAACCCGTGATCGGAGGGGATGTCGATTCTGCACTTCGGGATCCGTGCCACTACCAGTGATTTCGGTTTCCCGTGACGACGGGGTTTCGCGCCTCGGCACTTCGTGTGAGTTGTGGTGGGTTTGTGGCGGCGTTGGCGACAATCCAATTTGTCCTTCGTAATTTGAAGTCATGTTCCAAGCGAAGGGAATGACCATGACGACTCTGAGCACTCCACACGTATCGCGATTGATCGGGGGGCGAAAGACCGCCGTTCTCGTGGGTGCCGTGGCCCTCGTGGGTGTGGCGACGGTTCCCGCGGTGAGTTCCTGGCAGATTTGGGGATCCCACGTCGTGCACACGGGCGAACATGTCACAAGCGGCGCGTCGGTTCCTTCGCGTGTGCGAGCCGCCGTGACGAACGAGAGGGCGCGAAGCTCGTCGTCGTTGGTGTACCGGATACCCGAGGCGTCGGCAATAACGACAGCGCCGTACGTTATCGGATTGGAGAATTTTGCGGCCCTCGCGGTCAGTCGTCACCGCACGGCGATTGTGGTGAGTGGCGTTGCGACTCGTGAAGAAGTTGCCGTCGCCATATTGCGATCCGCGCTGACCCAGTTGCACTCGCACATCGAGGTCACTGCGGCGCCTTCGTCAAACCGCGCGACCGGCCTCTCGATTTCTTCCTAGCGCAGGGGATGTGGTTCAACGCGAGTGAGTTGTCGTCGCGTCACCATTCTTCACTGGTGACTGGTTGGTGTTGCAATGGCCAAGTTATCGAGAACTCAGTCCCATAGTTTGTGGTTCGCGTCGACATCGGCGCGCGTGCAATGCTCAAGATCAATTGGCGCCTTGAATCGCTGGTCTTGCAGTGACGGTCGATTGGAGGTTCCACGTCGCGTCAGCCCGAAGTACCCTGGTGGGGTCCCAAAACCTCCGAGCCCTCCCACACGCCGGCTAGGGCCACCACCGATGCGCCGACCATCCCGGGGCCAAAGAAGACAATGGCTTCGTGCCGACCAAGAATCGGTGTTAGAGCGTCGGCACTCTCACCTATAGAGCTCAGCGGCACACCTCGGTGCGCCGCTCACCAATGGAGGCGCGAGCGTCGAGGTAACCCACTGAGCCGTTGCGCCAGTGCGACATCAGCGCAGGTGCGTCAAGCGCTCGAGCGCCATTTTCAGGTGGGGACTTTTGACCATTCGAGCACCCCTGAAGGACGCGATACATTGACCCCAGAGGTGCTGACGCTGAGTGGGGGGAGACGTCGTGGGGGAGTATCAACGTATTTGGGAAGAGAGCCTGGTCCATCCTCAAGAGTTTTGGGGTAACGCCGCGCGTGCGATCGACTGGTTCACGCCACCCAAGGTGATACTTGACGACTCCGAGGCGCCGTACTACCGGTGGTTCGTCGGCGGGGAGATGAACACCTGTTTTAACGCGGTCGACCGTCACGTGCTGGCCGGTCGAGGTGAACAGGTCGCCTTGATCTACGACAGTCCCGTCACCGGCGTCAAGGAGACCTTCACCTTCAACGAGCTCCTCGACGAGGTCGGTCGGTTCGCCGGTGTCCTTCGCTCGCTCAACGTTCAACAAGGTGACCGTGTTGTTATCTACATGCCCATGATTCCCCAGGCGGTCTTCGCCATGCTGGCGTGCGCGCGCATCGGCGCGGTCCACTCGGTCGTCTTCGGTGGCTTCGCCGCTCGCGAGTTGGCCCTACGCATCGACGACGCCCGGCCGCGCGTCGTGGTGTCGGCGTCGTGCGGCATCGAGGTGAATCGGGTCATTGAGTACAAACCACTGCTCGACGCAGCGATTGACCAGTGCGTTCACCCGCCCGAACACTGCGTGATCTACCAGCGGCCTCAGGCGACGGCGACCATGGTGGAGCAGCGTGACGTGGACTGGGCGATGTTGATGGAATGGTCACGGCCCGTGGAGTGCGTGGCGCTCAAGGCGACCGATCCCCTCTACATCCTCTACACCTCAGGAACGACCGGGCGCCCCAAGGGCGTGGTGCGCGACAACGGAGGTCACGCCGTGGCCCTGATGTGGTCGATGGCCAATGTCTACAATACCCATCAAGGTGAGGTCTTCTGGGCGGCGTCGGACGTTGGATGGGTGGTTGGGCACTCCTACATCGTTTACGCACCTTTGCTAGCGGGCTGCACCACGTTGCTCTACGAGGGCAAACCCGTCGGCACTCCTGACGCGGGCGCGTTCTGGCGCGTCATCGAAGAGCATCAAGTCAAGACCCTCTTCACCGCCCCGACGGGATTTCGCGCTATCAAACGCGAGGACCCCGACGGGGTCTTGTTGCACGAATACGACCTCTCGCACTTCCAGTACTTGTTCCTCGCTGGTGAGCGCACGGACCCTGAGACGTACAACTGGGCTCGTGAGATGCTGGGCGTCCCGGTGACCGACCACTGGTGGCAGACCGAAACCGGTTGGGCCATCGCGGCCAACTTGATGGGTCTCGAACCCCAAGTCGCCAAGCCCGGATCGGCCACATCCCCGGTGCCAGGCTACGACGTGCGAATCTTCGATGAGACCGAGGAACTGAGTCGCGGCAGTGAAGGCATGATCGTCATCAAGTTGCCCCTGCCGCCGGGGTGCATGGTGGGGGTCTGGGGCGACGAGCACAAGTTCTTCGACGCCTACCTCTCGCAGGTGCCGGGTTACTACTTGACCGGCGACGGCGGGCACTTCGACGAGGACGGCTATCTCTTCGTGATGGGGCGCATCGACGACGTCATCAACGTGGCGGGGCATCGACTCTCCACGGGGGAGCTCGAAGAGATCCTGGCCTCGCACATCGACGTCGCCGAATGCGCGGTCATCGGCGTGAACGACAACTTGAAGGGCCAGGTGCCTCGCGGACTCGTCGTCTTGAAACACGGCGTCGAGCGTGATCACGACGTGATCGCGAAGGAACTCGTGCAATTGGTGCGTGAGCACCTGGGTGCCGTGGCCAGCCTGAAGCAAGTCGACGTGGTCGCCGCCCTGCCCAAAACGAGGTCAGGCAAGGTGCTTCGAAAGGTAATGCGCGCCATCGCCGATGGTGTCGACATGCCGATTCCCTCCACGATCGACAACCCCGCCATTTTGGAAGCGCTTCGTCCCGTCCTGGCGCCCGCTGCCGGGTCGTAGCGTCGACCTAGCAGGTGCTTGGGGCCACGAGCTCTGAGCCCATTGCTAGTACAATTGTCCGATGCCTTCTTCTCAGCCCGCCCCTCGCCGTGCCTCGGGTGCGGGACGTCCCGCTACGGGAGGTTCTGGGCGAGGTCCCGCGCGTGGATCCTCCGGTACCCGACGCTCCGGGACCACCGGTTCTCGCACTCAGGCTGATCGGGGTCGCGGCGCAACGGGTGCGTCGCGTGGAGGCGCCGGCCGCCCGCCGCGCGACGGAGCGGAGCGCCGCATTGATCGCACCACGAACTCCGGGCGCCCGGCTAGTGGCACGGGACGGGGCTTCTCCGCGACGAGTCGCGGACCGGGCCCACGAGCGCGCATCGAG
>JARCRU010000144.1 GCA_029850535.1 Actinomycetota bacterium
TCGCGACTCAAGGACGCGAACATGAGGGGCCGGCCCAGTGAGGCGAGTGCCACCGACACCGCGACACTCAACACCACCACCATGAGAAACGTGGAGTTCGAGACACTGAAGAGCGATCCGAAGAGGATGAGCTGTGTCGAACCCGTGCTCGATGTGTTCAGGGTGATGAGGTACAAGAACAACGCCGAGAGGCCGGTCGCCGCGCCCAAGACGACACCGGTCGCCACGTCACGTTGGCGCACTCGCTCCACGCCGATCGCCTCCATGGCGCCCGCCCCCAGGAGCGAGCCCACCACGAACCCCGCGAGGGGTGTGACCCCCAGCACTCCCGCACCGGCGCCACCGGCCGTGGCCACGTCGGCCAACGCGTGACCGGCGAAGGATTGACTGCGCATCACCGTGAAGAGGCCCACCAGTGCCGAGACCACCGCGACCACGGCGCCGACCGCGCTGCCCGTGCGCACCGCGGCGTTGGACCAGAGTCCCGGTTCGAACAGCCAGTGCACGATTACTCGACCACGAGGTCGGGGTGCGCGGCGACGGGGCCCAACGGGTCACCACTCACGACCAGGACGCGACCGTGCACGCGCACGACGTCGACGTGGTGACCGTAGAGCGCACTCAAGACGTCGGGACGCACCACTTCGTCCGTGGGGCCACTGGCCACGTGGGCGTTGGCGATATAGACCACGCGGTCCATGACCCCGATGAGTGCGTTGATGTCGTGGGCGGATAACATGACCGCGACGTGCTGGTGGTCGCGCACGCGGGCCAGCAAGTCGACGATGTCCTGAGTGGCCCCCGGGTCCAGGTTGGCGAGGGGCTCGTCGAGTAACAACAGTTCGGGCCGACTGACGAGGGCGTGCGCCATCAGGACCCGTTGGAGTTCGCCTCCCGAGAGCGCACCGATGCGGCGCTCGGCGAGCGCGCCCGCCTCCACTGCGTCGAGCATCTCCTCTACCCGTTCCCAGGTCGCGCGAGAACGACGACGCACTCCGTACCGATGCCCATCCTCACCCAAGGCCACGAAGTCACGCACTCGCAGGGGCACGTCGACGTCGAGGGTGACCTTCTGGGGCACGTAGCCCACGCGACGCTCCTGACGCGCATTGGTGGGCCAGCTCACCTCACCACGGGTGGGCGAGATCAGTCCCAGCATCATGCGCAGCAGCGTCGTCTTGCCGGCCCCGTTGGACCCGATGAGTCCAGTGAACTCTGAGGAGTGGACCTGAAAGTTGACGTCGGTGAGTACTCGGCGCCCGCCGAGTTCCACGTCCACCCCTCGAACGTCGACGATGGTCGATGGCATTCCGGCACTCATGCGAAACTCATCGTCGACACGCCGTGAGTGAGCGCCGCCTCGATGGCGTTGATCTCCTCGAGCATCCAGCCCTGCACGTGCTGACCAGCCGGCATCGTTTCGTAGATGGCCACCAGGGGGACCTTGTCCTTGACGGCCAGGGCGCGTAGCGCCGACGTGACCGGACTCGAGACCTGTGCGTTGAAGCACAGTGCCCCTACCAAGTGGCGGTTCAGGAGATTCTGCTGGGTGACGATGTCCACTGGGGAAGGGTCGATCCCGTTCATCACGTCGGCCTGGAAGCGAAATGGTGTCAGATTGTTGAGGCCCATCGCGCTGATCAGGTAATCGCCCACCGGCTCGGTCGTCGCGACCGCTCGGTGCGCGACGACTCGGTTCGCGGCGGCCAGGGCCGAGGTGACGGAGTGCCACGAGGTCTGGAACGCGGTGTCGCGGGCGCGAAAGTACGCCGCGTGCGACGGGGCGATTGTCGCGAGTCGGTCGGCGATCAGGTGCGCCAGCATCGGCATCGTGGAGGGTGAGTACCAAAAGTGCGGATTGGCCGCGGTGCTCTCGTGGCGCAGGCTGGCGACGGTGAGGACCACTCGCGAGGAATTCGCCGACGCCGCCTCGAGTTGATTCATGAACGAGTCGTAGCCCGCCCCGTTCTGTACGATCAACTTGGCCGACGCGATGGTCTGAGCGACACGCGGACTCGCTTCGAAATTGTGCGGATCGGTGTTGGGATTATTCATCACCGACGTGACCTGCACGTAGGGGCCGCCGATCTGGGCGAGCACGTCGCCGTACTGGACCTCGGCGCCCACCACCGAGATCTCCCCCGGCGTCGAGACGACCGCTCCGCAACCCGCCAGGGCCAGTGAGCCGAGGACGAGTGCCGTGGCGGTAGCCATGACGCGGGACCGGTGACGTCGGTTTTTCAGAACCATTCTCATTACCTTAGTCGGAATCATTCCAGTCAACAAGTGCGCTCCGACTACGATGTCACCGTGTCCGCCACGCGAAATACCAATCAGCGCCGCGAGGTCATTCGTGCGCTCGAACGGGTGCAGGGCTTCGTCAGCGCCCAGGATTTGCACGGACTGATCGTCCGCGACGGAGGTGAGGTCGCGCTCGCCACGGTCTACAGCCAACTCAAAAAACTCTCCGACGCTCACCTGGTCGACATCGTGATGACCGACCGAGGCGAATCGCTCTACCGGCGCTGCGTCGACGATTCGCACCACCACCACCTGTCGTGTCGCACGTGCGGGGCCACGGTCGAAGTCGACGCTCCCGAACTCGAACACTGGGCCCACGACATCGCCGAGCGCTTTGGCTATCGCGATCTGCGACACGTTCTCGAGCTCAACGGGACGTGCCCCTCGTGTCACCCACGCTGAACCTGACGACGCGTTCGCGCGGTGCTCTGCCCCTCTACGAGCTTGACGCGACCCGCGAGTGGGCCGTCGACGCCTTCATCACTGGCCGCGAAGGTGGCGTCAGCCTCGCTCCCTACGACAGTCTCAATCTGGGCATCCACGTCGGCGACGAACCCTCGCGGGTCGCCGAGAATCGTCGACGCGTCGCCGCGGCGATGGGTCTCGACACGGTCAACCTGGTGACCTCGAGTCAGGTACATGGCGCACGAGTGAACGACGTCGACCAGTGGCGTGGGGAGCCTCTCGTGGGCGACGCACTGGTGAGCACGCGTTCCGACGTCGCCCTGTGCGTTCTCGTCGCTGACTGCCTACCCGTTCTCCTCGTCGACACCGCCAGCACGCGATTCGCCGTCGCCCACGCGGGCTGGCGCGGACTCGTCGCCGGCGTGATCGACGCAACGCTGGCTCGTTTTGCGGACCCGTCCACCGTGCGGGTGGTGATCGGTCCACACATCTCGTCTCGCAGCTACCAGGTGGGGCCCGAAGTGGCTCAGCACTTCTTCGACCTCGAAGGTGCAGTCCTCGACGACAAGGGTGATCGTCATCGACTGGACCTCGCCGTGATTGCTCGCCACCAACTCACCCGTGGCGGCGTCGGCGAGGGGAATGTCGTCGTGTGCGAACCCGGCACCGACGAGGGCTCGATCTTCTTCTCGGACCGCGCCCAACGTCCCTGTGGACGTTTCGCCCTGGTCGCGCGTAGGTTCTACCATTCAACTGCGAAGGAAGGAAACAAGTGATTCGCGCCGAACAGTTTCGCTACGTGGGCCTGGAGGTGGGCGAGGACTCGCTGGTGGGTCACTACGAACTCGACGGACGTCACTTCGCGGAGCGCGTCGCCTTCGAGAACGTGGACACTCTGCGACGCCCGGTCCTGGTGGCCGTGGCCCAACTGTGGTACTTACTCGCGGGACTCTCCTATTACAAGGCCGGCGCGGCGCGCGGCGTCGATCTCGGTGACACGCCGGTGGGCCCGCACGGGCGCGTGCTCTTCGAGGCCGCGCTGCGAGATGGCCTGGGTGAGTTCTCCTATCGCAACGACTTGCCGCTCGACGACGTCGTCATCAGCGGCGGCGGCGCGGTCAGCACCTTCCAGCCCGCCATCGACCCCGCGCGCATTCTCATCCCCTTCGGTGGTGGCATCGACTCGGTCGTCACGGTCAACGAACTCGACCACTTGGATCGCTCACTCTTCATCGTCAGTCCCGCCGCGGGCCGCTTCGCACCCCTGGAGGCCACGGCCGCGGTGACCGGGCTCGACGTCGTGCGAGCCACGCGCCACCTCGACGCGCAGATCCTGCGCGGCGACGACAACTTCTTCAACGGCCACGTGCCCGTCACCGCCATGGTGACGCTGTTGGCGGCGCTGGCCGCCCTCGCGTCAGGGCACGGTGGAGTCGCCATGAGCAACGAGCATTCGGCCTCCGCGCCCAATCTGCGCTGGAGGGGTCGCGATATCAATCACCAGTGGTCTAAGTCCTGGTCGGCCGAAGTCTTGTTGGGCGCGGCCCTGAAGGAACGCGTGGGGGACGAATTCGTGGTCGCGAGTTACCTGCGCAATCGTAGCGAGCTATGGGTCGCCCAACAGTTTGCCCGCGCCCACGAATTCCACTACGTCTTTCGCAGTTGCAACCGCGCCTTCGCCCAACGACCAGGTGACCGCGCGGTCAATTGGTGCGGGGTGTGCGACAAGTGCCTCTTCATCGACCTAATCCTCGCTCCCTTCATTGAGCGCGCGGCCCTACGCGACATTTTCGACGCGGAACCGCTCTCCGACTCACGTCTCGATTCGACGTTGCGCTCACTCATTGGCTTGGGCCTCGAGCACAAGCCCTTTGAGTGCGTGGGCGACCCCGACGAGAGTTCCGTGGCGCTGCGCTTCGTTAGCCAGTTGCCCGAGTGGGCCGACGTGGGCCGCCTGGGCGAACTCGCCCGGCTCACCTCGCGCGATCGCTCATTCGCCGAGTTGCTCGAGCCCGAAGGGAGTAGCCGTGTTCCGGCCCACTGGCTTCGCTGACCTCGCGGGACGTCGCGTCGGCATCTTCGGCTACGGCGTCGAGGGCCACGCGACGTTTCGGCGCGTGGCGTCGCTGACCAGTGACGTGGTTCTCGTCGACGACAACCCCCGCGACGAGGGGGTGCTCCCCACGGCGGGTGGAGGACTCGATCGACTCGCCACCTGCGAGATCGTCCTTAAGAGTCCGGGCATCGCACGCCGACGCGACGACGTCGTCGCCCTCGAGGATCACGGTGTCGTCGTCACCTCGGCGCTCAACCTCTGGTTGCACGATGTGGACCGCCGTCGAGTGATCGCCATCACCGGAACGAAGGGCAAGTCGACCACCACGTCGCTGGTGGCCTTCTTCTTACGCTGTCTCGGCGAGGAGGCCCACGAACTCGGCAACATTGGACGGCCGCCCTACGATCCGGAACTCGACGTGTCGAGTGGCTGGCTGGTCGTGGAGGTGTCGAGCTTCCAGTGCGTCGACCTCACCGTGGCCCCCAGCCTGGTGCTCGTGACCTCGCTCGGCTCGGATCACCTGGACTGGCACGGATCGATCGAGCAGTACCACGACGACAAGTTGTCCCTCACTCGCGCGTCGGGCGAGCACGTCACGCTCATCGCCGACGACGCGGCGCTCGAACGTGCTCGCCCCCTCATGGGGGGTCGCATCAACGTGGCGTCGTCCGACGAGACGGGCTTGGCCCACGAACTCAGACTGCTCGGGGCGCACAGTGATCACAACGTCGGCCTCGCCCTCGAGGCCTGCGCTCTCGTCACGGGTCGCTCACGATCTGAGGTGCGAGCCGCGGTGGCGGCGCGAGCGCACGACTTCGTACCCCTGCGTGGGCGCTTGACGCTACTCGACACGAGAGCGCCCGCGTCGGGGGCAGTGCGCTTCGTGGACGACGGCTTAGCGACGGCTCCCCTGCCGACCATTGCCGCGCTGCGCGTATTCCCCGACGACGCGCTGTCATTGATTGCTGGTGGATTCGACCGTGGCGTCGACTACGCGGATCTCGTCGAAGAATTGAGGAGTCGTCGCGCGCCCACGACCCTCGTCGTCATAGGACCCGCCGGTGAACGACTGGGCGCCACCTGCGAAGGGGTGCGCGTGGCGCACGCGGCCGACATGGACGAAGCCGTGCGTCGTGCCTACGACGCGGTCGCCACTGGTGGTGTCGTCCTCTTCTCGCCCGCGGCGCCGAGTTTCGACGCGTACCGCAACTGGAGCGAACGAAGCGACGCCTTCACTCGTGCGGTGCAGGTGGTTCTCGGCGAGCAGTAAGCGAGGGGCGTCGAGCGCTTCGCGAGCATGCGTCGGTCACAGTTGCCTGCGCGCATCACGGGTTCGAAGCGGATGTCGTAGCCCTCGTCGCGTGTCTGACTCGACACCTCCTGCCCTGGCTCGGATGACGTTGGTACCGATATGCTCCGCTGACGCGAACGTTTGAGCACTGCGTCCTCGCACTACTTCAACTGGCTGGTCTCCCTGCACATGGGCCACCCCCTGAAGGAATGGCGAGATCGGTCGCCGACCGGTGTCGAAGGTCAGCTGTTGTTGGGTCAGGCATCAGGTGTTGTTGTGTACACCATCACCTGAAAGCCACATGTCACGAATCAGGTGTTGCAATACAACCTTGTGGAGCCTGGGAGGAGATTCGAACTCCTGACCTGCGCATTACGAATGCGCTGCTCTACCGACTGAGCTACCCAGGCGCGACTAGAAAGACTACCCGATTCGCGCCCTCGCCTTCACAGGCGCGTCAGCGCCAACATCAAGTCCACTAGCAAGAGCGACTCATCGATATTCGTCATCAGGCGCTCATTGGCTTCAAGAAGGATATCTATCGCTTGCAGCGACGACGACACTCGGTAGTGCGTGCGGCCCTCGGTCGAGTTCTCGGACGCCTCGAGTTCGGTCAAGGCGGCCATCATCCGGTCGCGGTAGACCCCGGTCAACACGCTCAACCCGAAACGTAACTCCTCGGCCCGAAAACGGCGTTCCTCGCGTTTGAACTGTGCCTCAATCTCTTTGCGATTACCCACCGAACGAAGTCCCACCTCTTTGGCTTCGATCGTGCGTCGCGCGAGGTCCTGGGCGTGCATCGTCTCGAGTGGCGCCATCGCGGCGTCGATGGCGCCGGAGATCTCGAGGGCGATCTGTGCCGCTTCCGCCGCGGTGCCCTTGAGTCGATCGGGCACCGAACGCCAGATATCGAGCCTCTCACCCAGGCCGGGATCGCGCACGAGCACGCGGGCCCTCGCCAAGTTGCCGCCCGCCGAGCGAGCTGCCGTAGCGGCCACGTCGGCGCTCGCGCCCTCGCGGCGTAAGACCTCCTCCAGATCCGCCTCGCTCATGGACATGAACTTGATCTCCACGCAGCGCGACACAATGGTGTCGAGGGCGTCACTCACCTCCTCGGCCGTCAGAAGGAAAATGGTCCTCGTCGGCGGTTCCTCGAGAGATTTGAGTAACGCCGGTGCCGACGGGGCAGCGCCCGACACAGTGAACTCGATGTCATTGATGATCATCACTTGGTACCCCGTCCCGAGGGGACGCCGTCGCGACACCCGATCGACCTCGCGAAGGTCGTCCACTCGCCACGAGACCCCCGCGCGCTCCGCCACGTGCACGTCAGGGTCGACGTGGTGGAGTACCTTGCGACACGCCTCGCACGTGCCGCAACCGAACTGAGGACACTGCAGGGCCGCCGCGAAGGCGATGACGGCGTCATTCACGTTCGAGCCGGTCGGTCCGCTGAAGAGGTACGCATGCACCGGGTGTCGCACGTGCTGACGCAACGCGGCGACCGCACGGTCCTGACCGACCAAGGAGTCGAAGACGTCCTTCACCACTCCAGGAGGTCCAAGCGCGCGTCAATCGCGGTGGCCACCTCGTCGGGCGTGGCGCGTCCATCGACCACGAACCAATGATGAGGGTCGCCGTCAGCCATCGTGAGATATCCCTCGCGCACGCGCTCGTGGAAGTGCACATCGGCTGACTCGAATCGGTCCTCGGCATCGCGCGCACGACGTTCATTCGCGGTGTCGACATCGATGTCGATCAGCACTGTCAAGTCGGGCAGGCAGTGCCCGATGGCGAGTTCGGTCGCCGCTTCGAGGTCCGCGAGATCGACGCCACGTCCGTAGCCTTGGTAGGCGAGGGTGGACGCGTAGTAGCGGTCGGCCATGACGTGAGTACCGGATGCGAGTGAGGGTTCGATGACCGTGACCACGTGGTGGGAGCGGTCCGCCAACATCATGAAGGACTCGGTCACCGGATTCATGGGCGTCGAGGCATCGAGTAACCAGCTACGCAGTTGCGCACCCAAGGGTGAATCACCGGGTTCGAAGACGAAACGTGCGCCTCGCTGAGCGGCCACGCGACGCGCCTGGGTGCTCTTACCGCAGGCGTCAATCCCTTCGAAGACGACGAATCGGCCTCGACGCACTAGTCGCGTTCCGTGTGCGCAGCCGCCGCCAGGGCGGCGTTCGCCTTGGCCCCGCGCGCACTCGCGGCGCGCTTGGCCGCCCCGGTGACTTGGGCGGGCGTCGCCTTCTTCGTCGCCTTCTTCGCCACCTTCTTAGCTGCGGACTTCTTGACGGGGGCCTTCTTGGCCCGCGTCGAGGGCTCCGCGTTGCGACGTTCGGCCAAGAGTTCACAGGCGCGGTCCAACGTCAGCGATTCGGGTGTGTCGCCCAGGCGCAGGGTGGCGTTCACTTCACCGTCGGTGACGTAGAGACCGAATCGACCCGAACGCACGACCACGTTGCGCTTGGTGACCGGATCCTCGCCCAAGTCCTTCAAGGGTCCCGCGGCGGCCCGTCGACCGCGTTGTTTGGGCTCGGCCAACAGAGCCACGGCCGCGGGCAGGTCAATGGTGAAAATCCGCTCCTCACTCTCGAGCGACCGGGTCTCCTTACCCCAGGTGAGGTAGGGACCGTATCGCCCATTCTGAGCCAGGACCGCTTCACCGTCACCGGGGTGCGCGCCGACGAGTCGCGGTAACGACAGGAGCCTCTCGGCGTCGTGCAGAGTCACTGACTCCGGCGACATGGTCGAAAAGAGGGAAGCCGTCTTGGGCTTGTCCTTGGGGTCGCTCACGTCACCGACCTGGACGTAGGGCCCGTAGCGTCCGGCCTTCAGGTAGATCGGCTGACCCTGGGCGTCGACGCCGAGTTGTCGGTCGTTACTGGGTGCGGACAGCAGTCCCATCGCGTGAGCAATACTGAGCGAGTCGGGTTCGGTGGCCTCGGGTATGGAGACGCGATCCTCACCGTGTACGAGGTAGGGGCCGTAACGCCCCGAGCGCACCGAGACGGGCACTCCATCG
>JARCRU010000145.1 GCA_029850535.1 Actinomycetota bacterium
CTTTGGGAACACCGAGGACCTGTGGTGCAGCTCGGAGTGCACGCCGCCCTGTCAAGGCGGAGGTCGCGGGTTCAAATCCCGTCAGGTCCGCTCGGAACCCGCAAGGGTGACGAGGAGGTCGAGTAGCTCAGTCGGTAGAGCGCGCGCCTGAAAAGCGTGAGGTCACCGGATCGACGCCGGTCTCGACCACTTGGTCAACGACCCCGGGTCACCTTCTGGTGGCGCGGGGTCGTTTCCTTTTTAACCAGTGTTCTAGGCGCACTCGTAGTCGAAGCCCAGATCAACGGCGCTAAAGACCGCCTCGAAGCGCCAGCCCTGCGCGGCCGCCATGGCCGCCGCGGTGCCACCGCGGTCCACGAGCGCGAGGAGTAGGACGACTTTGGCGCCCACGTCACTCACCACGCGCGCGGCCTCGACCAGACTCGTGCCGCGCGTCACGGTGTCCTCGGTGATCACGACGAGGTCGTCCTCGAAGAGTCGTCCCGCGATGCGCCCACCCGCCCCGTGGTCCTTCACCTCCTTGCGCACGCTGAAGGCGCGCAACAGCCGACCGCGCGTGGCCGCCACGCCCGCGGTGATGAACGTCGCGCCGTCGGCGCCCATGGTGAGTCCGCCCATCGCCGTCGCCTCCTCGGGGACGCGGCTCAAGAGCAGGCTGGCCACGTCGACCATCACCTCGGGGGCGCAGATGGTCTGCTTGGAGTCGATGAACCAACTCGACCGGCGCCCGGACTTGAGTGTGAAATCACCTCGCTTGACCGAATACGTCAACAGATGCTCGAGCACCCGCGCGCGCGACGGTTCGTCCTCGATCACGTGAGGAGCACCTGACCGGTGCCGGGACGGGCGTGGCCCACGACGCTCGCCACGACGCCGGCGCGGGTGGCGGCGTTGATAGCGTCGTCGACGTCGTCAGCGTCGACCGCGACAACCATGCCGAGTCCGCAGTTGAAGACGCGCACCATCTCGTGTGCGCTCACCTGGCCACGGCGCTGGATCTCGTAAAAGATCTCGGGCGTCGTGAAGGAGTCCATGTGGATCACCGCGTCACACGTACTGGGCAGGATACGCACCACGTTGCCCACGATGCCGCCACCGGTGATGTGCGCGGCCGCGTGCAACCCGGCGCCCAGGGACTTGGCGATCGCCATCACCGCCGAGGCGTAGATCACCGAGGGCACGAGCAGTTCATCGCCCAGCGTGCGCGTCGCGCCCTCGTAGGCCGGTCGCTGCAATTCTTCCTCGGAGGTGACCAGGACCTTGCGCGCGAGGCTGTAGCCGTTAGAGCGCAAGCCCGGCGAGTGAAATCCCACCAGGGCGTCCCCCTTCTTCACCCGGTGCGCGCCGAGCTCGCGTCCGCGCTCCACCACGCCGACCGCGAAACCCGCCACGTCGAGGTCGTCGGGTCGCATCACGCCACCGTGCTCAGCCGTCTCGCCGCCGAGGAGGGCGACGCCGCACTGTCGACAGCCCTCGGCGATCCCCGCCACCAGCACGCTCAAGCGCTCGGGGTCGAGTTGGCCGACCGCCACGTAGTCGAGCATGAAGAGTGGTTCGGCGCCCGCGCAGACCAGGTCGTCCACCAGCATGGCCACGAGATCGATACCCACCGTCTCGTAACGGCCCAGTTGGCGCGCGACTTCGAGTTTGGTGCCCACGCCGTCGGCCGAGGAGACGATGACGGGATCGCGATAACGTCCGGCGCCCAGGTGGAAGAGGCCCCCGAAACCACCGATCCCGCCGAGCACCTCGGGTCGGGCCGTCGAGGCGACCACGTCCTTGATCCTCTGGACGAACTCGTCACCGGCCTCAATCGACACCCCGGCTTGCGCGTAGGTCAGCCCGCCTGCGGGCTGATCGAGCAGTCGACTCACCAGCGCCCCCCCGTCGCGCCGATGGTGACGGGCACCGGGGCGGGATAGTCGCCGGTGAGGCAGGCGTCGCAACACTCCCCCGAGAGCCCAATGGCCGCACGCAGGTTCTCCAAACTGATGAACTCGAGCGTGTCGGAGCCAATGAAGGCGTTCATCTCGTCGATCGTGTGGTTCGCCGCCAACAGGTCGTCACGCGTGGGGGTGTCGATCCCGAAGTAGCACGGCCACATGAACGGGGGCGAGGAGATGCGCAGGTGCACTTGCGCCGCACCAGCGTCGCGCAGCATTCGAACCAGTGCCCGGGTGGTGGTGCCGCGCACAATGGAGTCGTCCACCACGATGAGGCGTTGACCCTCGATGTTCTCGCGCAGCGGATTGAGTTTGCGCCGCACGTTCGCTGCCCGTTTCACCTGGTCGGGTGAGATGAAGGTGCGCCCGATGTAGCGGTTCTTCACCAATCCGTAGCCGAAGGGGATACCCGACGCCTTGGCGAACCCTTCGGCGGCGGGCACCCCCGAATCGGGCACCCCCATGACGAGGTCGGCGTCGACGTGGCTCTGGCCCGCCAGCAGTTCGCCCATGCGCCGACGCGAGGTGTGCACCTGATGACCCATGAGGTAGGAGTCGGGGCGCGCGAAGTAGACGAACTCGAAGATGCACAGGTCCTGCTTGTCGCTCGCGGGTTCGAGCAACTGCACCGTCGTCACGCCGATATCGGTGAGCGTCACCATTTCACCGGGCTGGATCTCGCGCAAGAACGTCGCCCCGATCACGTCGAGCGCGGGGGTCTCGGAGGCGACC
>JARCRU010000146.1 GCA_029850535.1 Actinomycetota bacterium
CGGTGGTGGCGGCGGTGGCGGTGAAGTCACGATGTTCACCGTGAGGGAGGCGACCTCAGCGCAGTCCTCCGCGCAGAACGAATGATCGACAATGGTGGCACTCGTGGCATCGCCGCCATCGCCGCCATCGCCCTCATTCACTGCGGGCGCGGGGCTGATCTCCACGGTGCACTGGCCCGATGACTGGTACGCGAAGTCCGTACCGTCGGCGTTCAGCGAGCAGCCCGGCGCGTTCGGGCCCTCGACTTCGTAGCGGAAAGTGTCGGTGTTCACTCCGTCGCTCACCGTCGGCATCACGAACGGCGCCGGAGCCGACACGTTGACGCTGTAGCTGTCGTCGGCGCCAGGAAGAAGAACGGCGGGCGCCGACACCACGATGTCGCTCCAGTCGTCGTGCGCCAACTGTTGCGCCGAACTCGTCGCCACGCCCAGTACTGTTAGCGGTGCGAGAATGATGCTCAGTGACGTGAGCGTTCGAGAAAATCGACGACGTCGCAAACGCCGTGAACCACCACCGTCAGGGATGCGCCGCGCGCGATCACCAACGCCTTGCTGTTCCATTACCACGCTCTCCCCATTGTGCGACGTCGACTGATCGCTCGTTCGGACCAACTGCGTCCTCAACTTCGGTCAATGTAGCAACAAATTTCCAACAATATTGAGACAATTTTTCTGCGAAACCACTGGTGGGCCCCGCGATGTCGTGTCGAGGGGGCTTCGTCGGGGCACGCTCATTCGCGTCGACGGCCGCGTCGTAGGGGACGCGCGGGACTCGTACCTGGTTGATTCGTGGCCGTGGTCCGAGAACCGAAGCGAGTCATCTCCTCACAAGCCCTACTTTGCAAGGAAATCAGTGGCGCGCTGATTCCCCAGTCGTGAGCGAAGGCGAGTGCATCACGTAATCGCACGCGTGTAATTCACGTCGTGGCGCCGCAGCGTCGCGACCCACGACGAAAAATGTCACGCGCGTAATTCGATGACGCCGACGTCTCGTTAATTCTTCGTGAACGACTCCGTGTGGGGGCAATTTTTCGGGGTGGCGGACGGTCATCACGACAGGCCTACTGCCCCTGATACGAACGGATTTATCGTTCGTATCCAAACGAACTGTCATTGCCGAGGCGTGTGAGGGAGGTCGAGTCGACCCACTCACGCTGGCGTGCTCAGTGGTGGCGAACACTCACCCGAGTGGTGACGTTGGACGCTTAGGAACATTCGACGTTGGGGTCCCGACGCCCAATGACTACTCCCACGGCGCACTCGAGCATCCCTCTCGCCACGAGGACGCCGTTAACAATCGCCCTCACCGGGCCGACCAGAGCCTCCCGTCGCAGTGATCACGGCGTCGACCAGGTCGCGCAGGATGCGTCGCAGTTCCACGGTCGTTTTGTCGGCCTTCACGTGCACCTCGCTGGCGAGTTCGAGGGGGAGCGCGAGGTCGTGGTAGCGCGATTGCAGGGCCAAGTCCTCCATCATCACCGTGACTTCGAAATCGATCGCGTCGCGGAGTTGTTGCGCGTCATCTCCCAGGTCGTCACGCCAGAGGGAGGAGTAAATCTTCACCGTCTCGTCGTCGAGTGGCACGAGGAAGAAGCCGATCACGTTCGTCCCGCCGGCGTCGAGGAAGTCGAGAGCCAGCTCGAGGTGGTGCGGCGCGACGTAGCGATACGTCGAGCGCCGACGCTGGATGAGCGGTCGAAGCCCTTCACCGACGCCGGGATCCTCACGATGGGCGAAGTCGTGCTCGTACACGGCACGAAACGTGTAGCCCTCGCGCTCCACGTGATAGTCACCCACGCGCGTTCCCTCGCCCGCCCCGAAGGTACCGACGTGTACGAAGGCGAAGTGTGTCATGTCGAGGAAGTTGTCGGCCAGCAGACCGGCGTTGGCCCGCGTCACCATCACCTCGAGGTCGCCTCGCACGAAGCGTGGGTCACCGTCGATACTGAGCGTCGAACGTTCGGCGTTTAGTGGACACTTTGGTTGATACGGAGTAATTGAGGACTAAATCGGCTGATGTAGTCCGCTTCGAGCTTTCCATTTAGCCGGAGTAAGCCGGTGAATTTAAGGTTTAAAGGAGTCCCAGGTTGACAGCGTGTCCCAACGCAGCTCCGGCGCCACGGGGGACGAGCGAAGATCTAGGTTCCGTTTACGTCATGTCTCAGCATTACCGGGGACATCCTCTTCGAGGAGGTCTTCGAGGAGCCGTATTCGGCGGCGGCTTCGACTGCGCTTACCCGGACGCGCAGCTTGCTCAACCAAGCCCACGGCTAGATCACGTCGAGCTGGTGGAAGTTCAGTCTCCAAGACTCGCTGAAGAAGCAGTTCCGCCCCGAGATGACCAGACCTGAGCAGTGACTTGATCCAGTCGACGTCCTTCTGTCTCCCCGCCGCCAACTTCGCGACTGCCAGATCATGGATCTCGGGACACAGCCCGGTGGTACCTCGAGCCGCCCGAACGTCGATCGCAATGGCGCGTTCCTGCCACCCGGGAGGAAACATGAACAGCTGGCGCGAAACGCCTTCAGCGAAATACCCGTGTGTGGTGTGAAAGAGCGTGTCTTCACCGATGTTCCCGTTGATGATCGTCGCCTTCACGTCAACTGGGTCGACGAGGGCAGCAACGTCGGCCTCGCGCGACAGAATCGCCGATTTCGGAAGATCATCAGGAAACTGCGCCAAAGCCGCCTGCGATCCACCTACGATGACGACGTCCTCCCCCAACAGGTCGCAGGCGGCCCGAACGATGTGTTCAAGTTCTTTCCGATTCACGCACTCACCATCTCGGCGTCGCCAAGGCGAACAGACGCGCTCGCGATTTTGGCGAGCAACTCTCGCTGGACCTGTTCAATGGGCTTCCCGGACTTTGCTGCGACCCGGGAGCCGTCGGTACGCATCAGCACGTCGAGACGCTCGGAGTCTGAAAGGATCCCACTGAAGGGGCTCGCTTGGCGAATCTCCTTTGCTGCCGCGTCAGTCGATACCATTGCTCGAGCGAGGACGTGTACCGGCCCATCTAGAAGGGCCTGCCACGCGTCCAAGTAGAGACTCGATCGGCCTTCGTGGTCGTTGCTGCGCATCAGGGCCAAGTTGCACCGCGCACTCGCAATCACGTCCCCGGGGTTGGCCGCGAGTTTGGCCGCAATTGCTCGGTGCAGCTCCAGGGTGCGGATCTCCGGTTCGCTCAGGCGAGGACGAACCTCGATGATGAGATCGCACCCCGCAGCCTCGGCGAGTCGCTCGAGTGTCGCCAGACCCGGGTCCTGGCGCCCCTTGGCGTAGGCGACGAGTGAGGCGTTCGACATCTGGGCACGCCGGGCCAGTTCACGTTGCGTGAAGCCGCTGGCGCGACGTAGGCGGTTCAGAATTGTGCTCGCTTTATTCATAGTGGTATTGTATTCAATACCACTAAGGGTGTCAAGGCCCTCGGAGCGCGCACTCATCTCTGGAGATTTTTTCCACGTCTCGTTGTGGGGGAAGTGACGCAAGGTGTGAGCGGAATTGAGCCACCGCACTCACCCGATCTCGCTTCAAGCGAGCCAGCACTCCTCCAAACCCTCAATGCGTGTGTCCTTTTCCCAAGGACCTGTGCGTGAGTGAGCGCGCGGCTCCACCTAAATGGAAAGCCCAAAGTCAAAATCAGCCGATTTGGTCCTCAAACACCTCGTATCAACCAAAATGTCCACTAGACGCCGAACCTTGAGCGTCGGTAGTGGTGTCAGCGGATCGTCGGGGGCCACGAAGACCATCGAGTGCGACTCGGCGACGGCGAATGGCTCCGACAACTTCGCGCGCACGGGCAACGTGTCACCGGGATCGAGCGACGGAATCTCTAGGCAGTGACCCTGCTCGTCGAAGACCCACCCGTGATAGGCGCAGCGAAGCTGGTTGCCCTCACCCGCGCCGAGCGAGAGAGGGGCAAAGCGATATGGGCAGCGACCGAAGATCACGCGCAACTCCCCACTCGCCACCCGGTACGCCACGTAGTGCTCGCCCATGAGGGTGAATGCCCGGGGGCGCTCGGTCACCTCGCTGGAGCGACACAAGGGGTGCCACGCCCGGCGCAGGGCCACTTCCACGTTGCGCACAGTGCGAGACATCCGAGAATCGCAGCGGTCCCGGTGGTGATAACGCGGCCACGGGTCCTCGCTACTCACTTCGAAAAAGCGGCGAGTCGCGTGAATAACGTGAATAACCTGGCGCCACTACACAGATCTTTCACAGACGTAGAGTTCAATCCAATCCCCGGGGCGCCAGATTTAGGTTGTTCTTAGTCCGGGGCTAACCCGAGTTCACCAATGACCCTCATAATGAGTGAGATACCAAGTAGTAGGAGGCTCCATGGACTGGACGACGAACAACGAAAGTGAGCACAACGAGACCCCCGAGGCAGTCGACGTGTCCGAGATGGTGAGTGGCCCGGAGTCTGCACACGACCCCGAGGTAGTGAGTGGCCCCGAGGTTGGGAATGGTCCCGAGATGTGGCACTCGCCCGAATTCCCCCGCGCGACCTCGTCGCACGGCTCGCGAAAGCGCACCGCCCTCATCCTCACCGGAGGGCTCGTCCTCGTTGCCGCCATCGGTGGCTCGGGCTTCGTCATTGGCCACTACGTGGGCCGTCCCGCCTCGAGTTCAGCCTTTGGCAACTTTCCCGATGTCCCCAACTTCCGGTTCCAGTTTCCCGGTGGGGCTTCGGGCTCCTTTGGCAACTTCCCCGGTGGCAGTACCGTCCCGACGACGTTGCCCGCCCACTCACCCTCGGCCGCGACGGCGGCCAGTATCGCGGCGAAAGTGAACCCCGGCGTGGTCGACATCTCCACGACGTCGAAGTACCAGTCCTCGAGCGCCGCGGGCACCGGCATGGTGCTCACGTCCAACGGATTGGTCCTCACCAACAACCACGTCATCAACGGCGCCACCTCCATCTCCGTGCGTCTCGTGAGTACCGGTACGGCCTACAACGCGACGGTGCTGGGCTACAGCGTGAGCCACGACGTCGCCTTGCTCCAACTCCATAATGCGTCGGGGCTCGCCACCGTGACGACTGCGGACTCCAGTACGGTGAGCGCCAACCAACCCATCGTGGCGATCGGCAACGCGGGTGGCGTGGGCGGTACTCCGAGCGTCGCGCCTGGTGCCGTGGTCGCAACCAATCAATCCCTCACCGCGTCGGACCCCAGCAACCTCACGGGAGTCGAGAAACTGTCCAACATGATCCAAGTGGCCGCCGACATTCAACCCGGAGACTCCGGCGGACCGCTGGTGAACACGCAGGGACAGGTCATCGGCATGGATACCGCTGGTTCCACGACGGGGTCGGGCTTCGGCACGAGTGGCGAGTCGAGTGCCACCACCCAGGGCTACGCGATTCCTATCAACACCGCGCTCTCGATCGTGCACACGATCGAGAGGGGCACCTCGACCGCCTCGGTTCACGTCGGCGCCACCCCAATTCTGGGTGTCGAGATCAGTGCCACTCTCTCGGGCTTCGAGGGATCCACCAGTACCATCGCCGGGGTGCAGATCGCCGCACTCGCTGCCGGAACACCCGCGGCTGCGTCGAGGCTCGCCGCTGGTGACATCATCACGGCCATCAACGGCCAAAACGTGAGCAGTCCGACGCAACTCTCGGCGATTGTCCAGAAGTTTGCCCCTGGCGATACCCTCAAGGTCAGTTTCACCACGCTGAGTGGGACGTCGTCGATGGTTAATGTCACTCTGGTACCGGGACCCGCACTCTAGGAAGGTCCCACCACACTCCGCACGCGGGCGCAAGCGGAACGACACGAGGGCGGGGACGCGAGTCCCCGCCCTCGTTCTTGCAGCCATGACGTTCGCGTCGCTACGAGACGCCCCGGTGTCCAGGTGCCGATAGGCCGATGTGCCGATGTGCCTCGGAAGTCCTCACCACGTTGGGGCAGGCGCCGCTCCTCAGTTAGTGGTGGAGGCCGCCGCGTGCGGTGACGGGGCCCTGATAGGACCAGGGAAAGTCGATCCATCGATCAGTCTTCTTCCAGGAGTAGTCCGGGATGATGACCGTCTGGGGTTTCTCGTAGAGCACGGCGGAGCGAACTTCTCGCACGGTCTCGGCGCAGAAATCGGTCACCATCTTGAGCGTGTGTCCCGAATCAGCGACGTCGTCAGCGATCAGCACCACTGCGCCAGAGAGGTCCACTTTGCTCGGCACGGGAGGTAGCACCACGGGCATCTCCAGTCGTTCATCGATGCCGGTGTAGAACTCGACGGACATGATGAAGGCGTTCTTCACGTTCAGCGCGTAGCCCAGACCGGCCCCGAGAAAAAAGCCGCCGCGCGCGATGGAGAGGACGATGTCCGGCTCGAAGCCCGAATCGCAGATTTGCTGGGCGAGCTCGCGCGTCGCGAGTCCGAAGTCCTCGTAGGTCAGTCGCTCTCGTGAGTCCATCTAAAAACGCTAGACGATTGGACGCTCGCGTTGGTAGCACGAACCCTACCCAGGGTCGACGCCGACTCGTCGCGGTGGGTAGATTGCGAACATGGACTACACCACACTCGGCAACACCGGACTACAAGTTTCACGCATCACCTTGGGGTGCATGAGTTACGGCGTGCCCTCACGCGGACGCCAGTCGTGGTCCCTCGACCGTGACGAGGCCCTGGGATACTTTCGCCAAGCCCTGGACCTGGGCATCAATTTCTTCGACACCGCCAACGTGTACTCCGACGGCACCTCCGAGGAGATCACGGGCGCGGCGCTGCTCTCCATGGTGCCCCGCGACGAAGTGGTGATCGCCACCAAGGTCAATGGTCGGATGAACGAGAGCGTCAATGGTTTGGGTCTGTCGCGCAAGGCCATCCTCTCGGAGATCGACAACAGCCTGCGACGTCTGGGAACTGACTACGTCGACCTCTACCAGATCCATCGATGGGACTACGCCACGCCGATCGAGGAGACCCTCGAGGCGCTCAACGACGTCGTGCGCGCTGGCAAGGCGCGCTACATCGGGGCCTCGTCGATGTTCGCCTGGCAGTTCGCCCAAGCCCTCTACCTCTCCGACCTCCACGGCTGGAGCCGGTTCGTCTCCATGCAGAACTACTACAACCTCCTCTACCGTGAGGAGGAACGTGAGATGTTGCCGCTCTGCGACGACCAGGGGATTGGCGTCATCCCGTGGAGCCCCCTCGCGCGCGGTCGCCTGACGCGACCCTGGGACGAGCGCACCGCGCGAAGCGAGAGTGACGAGTTCGGCGCCACGCTCTACAGCGATCAAGACAAGCCAGTGGTGGACGCGGTGCTACTCATCGCCCAGAACCGCGGAGTCGCGCCCGCGCGCATCGCGCTGGCCTGGGTGCTCTCGAAGTCCGTCGTCACGAGTCCGATCGTGGGAGCGACCAAGCCCCACCACCTCGACGACGCCGTGGCGGCGCTGTCGATCGAACTCGACGACGCCGAAATGTCGGCCCTCGAGGAGCACTACCGTCCCCACGACGTGATCGGTCTGGCGAGTCCCTCCGCGCGCCGTTAGCGCCGGCGCTGCATAGAGTGGCGGCGATGATTCCCCTCTCCGTCCTCGACCTCGCGACCGTTGCCTCGGGGTCCACGCCCGCCGACGCCCTCCGCGACACCACCGCGATGGCCCGGCTCGCCGAGCGATTGGGCTTTCACCGCTTCTGGGTCGCCGAACACCACGCCATGGCGGCCGTCGCCAGTTCCGCACCCGCGGTGCTGATCGCCCACCTCGCCAACGCCACCAGCACGATTCGCCTGGGTTCGGGTGGTGTGATGCTGCCCAATCACGCTCCCCTCGTCGTGGCCGAGCAGTTCGCCACTCTCGAGGCGCTGTTTGCGGGTCGCATCGATCTCGGCCTCGGCCGCGCGCCGGGAACCGACCACGTGACCGCGCGCGCCCTGCGTCGTGACGGCGACCTCCAGGCCACGACGTTCCCTCGCGACGTGGTCGAGTTGATCAACTACCTACTTCCGCAGGCCTCGCCGGCGCACCCCGCCCCCACTCCGGGCGCCGGGTACCTGCCGGCCGTCTGGCTGTTGGGTTCTTCCACCTACAGCGCCCAACTCGCCGGTGAGTTGGGCCTGCCCTTCTCCTTCGCCTACCATTTCGCCCCCGCGATGCTCGACCAGGCCGCTGAGGTCTATCGCGCACATTTTCGAGCCTCGCGTTTTCTCCCCCACCCCTACCTGATGGTGGCGGCTTCAGTGATCTGTGCGGCCGACGATGATCGTGCGCAGTGGCTCGCAGGATCGAGCGCGCTGAACCTCTTGCAACGAGCGCAGGGGCGCCCCGGCCCTCTCCCCACACCCGAAGCCGCCGCCGAGGTCGAGATGAGCCAGGCCGACGCCGCCTTCGTCAATGAGGCCCTCGCCTCGCACTTCATTGGCTCGCCCCCACGAGTGCGCGAGGGCCTCGAGCACCTGTGCGCCCGCACCAACGCCGACGAGATCATGGTGTCGACGCGTATCCACTCCGTCGAGGAACGTCGAGCGTCATTCGAACTCCTCGCGCACGAGTGGGGACTGGTCCCGACGTAGTCACCGACCAAGGAGGTTCCCCGTGTGTCGCAATATCACCGCCCTGCGAGGGCTTGATCCGCCCGCCACCGACCGTGAGATCGAGGACGCCGCGCGCCAATTCGTTCGCAAAGTCACCGGACTACGTTCGACCACTCAGATGGGTCGCGACGACGTTCGCCACGCCATTGACCTGATTGCCCGCGCCACCCAGGAACTCCTCTCGGACTTGCCCGCGCCGCGCCGCGCGCCCGCTGGCCCTCCGGGTCGCTAACGACCTTAGTCCCACGGTTTGAGGGAGAACTCATACTCCCCAGGGGTATAGTGGAAGTACTGCACGAAGGGAGTTGCCATGGGTTTTGGGTATCGACACGGTGGTTACATGGATGGTTTCGCGGGGCAGGGACCGGGGGCCTTGGGTATTGTCATGTTCATCGTCTTCTGGGCCGCCGTCGCAGTGGTCATTCTTCTACTCGTCCAGCACTTCCGACACAGTCCGCGACACCTGCACGAGTACGGACCCGGCCACGGTCCTGGACCCGTCGCAGCGCCGTCGGAAGCTCGTGCGGCGATCGGCATCCTGCAAGAACGTTTCGCCAAGGGAGAAGTCTCCGAGGAGGAGTACACGCGTCGACTCACCCTGCTCAAGGGCAGTTGATTCTTCGTCACGCGGCGTGGGCGAGCGACACTTCGCCACAGAACCGATCAGCGGTCGGCAAGGGAGAGAACATGGACCAGCCCGGGTACAGCGACGACAAGGCGGCGGTCCTCGCGCGCCTCAAGCGTATCGAGGGTCAGACCCGAGGAATTCACAAGATGGTCGAGGACGATCGTTACTGCATTGACGTTTTGCAGCAGATATCGGCGGTGACGCGCGCCCTGCAGGGGGTGGCGTTGCACCTCCTCGATGATCATTTGAGTCACTGCGTGGCCCACGCCGTCGAGAAGGGCGGCGACGAGAAGGACGCCAAGCTTCGTGAGGCGTCCGCGGCGATCGCCCGCCTCGTGAAGTCGTAGTTCTCGTGTCGCACGTCCTCCTCGACATCGCGCGCTCGTTGCGCGAGAGTGGATTCATGCTCTGGGAGACGCTCTGGGCACTCGTTCTGGGCTTCACCTTGTCGGGTGCAGTTCAGGCCTTCGTCTCCAAAGAGAAGATGCAAGCGCGACTCGGCGACCACGGTCCGCGGGCCGTCGTGCGCGCGTCGTGGTACGGCATGGTGTCCTCGAGTTGTTCCTACGCCGCCTCGGCGATGACCAAGTCGCTCTTCGCACGCGGAGCCGACTTCACCACCGCGCTGATTTTCATGATCTCCTCGACGAACCTGGTCGTCGAACTGGGAATCGTGATGCTGGTGCTCCTCGGCTGGCAATTCGCGGTCGCGGAATTCGTGGGCGGTCCCGTCATGATCATTCTGCTGGCTCTGGTGGGCACGGCGGTCTTCAGCGCACCCCTGGTGCTCGCAGCGCGCTCGCGCGTGCGCGAGCGGTCCAATGACGTCGATGACGGCGAGGAGATGGGCACCCCCGATCACTCCCCGCGCACATTGACGGGTTGGTCCAACGCCTCGTCCTACGCCGTCGCCGACGCCACCATGTTGCGCCTCGAGTTGTTCATTGGCTACCTGGTGGCGGGCTTCCTCGCGGTGACGGTGCCCACCTCGTGGTGGGGCAACGTGTTCTGGCACGGACACGGGGTGTGGACGACTCTAGAGAACGCGATGGTCGGGCCACTCATCGCCGTGGTGAGTTGGGTGTGTTCGGTCGGTAACGTTCCCCTGGCCGCCGCGCTGTGGCACGGCGGCATCTCCTTTGGCGGTGTGATCTCCTTCATCTTCGCCGACCTGATCGCCATGCCACTCATCCTCATCTATCGCAAGTTCTACGGAGGTGCGCTCACCATTCGCATCGTCCTCAGCTTCTACGTGGTCATGGTCGTAGCAGGACTGGTCACCGAGATTCTCTTTCGCACCGTGGGTGCTGTCCCCACCAGTCGGGTATTGCACGTGGGTGCGCAACGCTTGTCGTGGAACTACACCACCTTCTTGAACATCCTCTTCGTGCTCGTGGGGGCGGTGGTGTGGCTCCTCGCTCGACGTCGCCACCAGCTGGGCGAAGCTTCGGGTTACGCGATCGATCCGGTGTGCAAGATGCAGGTACGCATGGCCGACGCTCCCGCACGCGCCACCCTCGAGGGGCAGACGTTCTACTTCTGCGCTGACCGGTGTCGCGAGCGATTCCTCGCCTCACGAGATGTGGCGGCTCACTCGGCGGCGCTTCCAACGTCGCCCACGGTAGCGCTCACCCTACGTCCACGTAGCGACGCGGACATCGCCCCGGTGCAGAGCGCCCCGGTCGCCGTTGACTACATCGATCCCATCTGCGGCATGCACGTGACTCGCGAGTCCGCCGCGGCGCAGCGCCGGTGGGGCGACGAGGACGTCTACTTCTGCGCCGTTGGGTGCGCCACTCGATTCGACGAGCTGCACCCGGTGCGGTGACCGACGGGCTAGCAATGTGACGAAAATTGTCACATAAAATTCGCTGTCTTATTGAAACAGGTTCCTACTAAGGTGGCCCCGTGACGACCTTGGCCGACCCTATTTCTCGACGAGAGCGCGTGCGCGCCACCTTCTCGCCTCGAGAGTGGAGGAGTCTGTTCGCCATGTTCGGATTCATTACTTTCCTCCACGTACTCGGATGGGGGCTGCTCATCTACGCCTCGACTCAGCACTTCGGCATAGGTTCGCACAAGATGCTGGGCGTGGGTACGGGCGTTCTCGCTTACACGCTGGGCATGCGACACGCCTTCGACGCCGACCACATCGCCGCCATTGACAACACCACGCGAAAGTTCATGGCCGAAGGCAAGCGGCCGATGTCGACCGGCTTCTTCTTTTCACTGGGGCACTCCTCGGTCGTCTTCGCACTGACCCTGATCCTGGGCCTCGGCGTGCACGCGCTCGGCGGTCAGGTGCGCAACTCGAACTCTGGTCTGCACCACTACGGCGGTCTCATCGGCACGCTGGTGTCGGGTAGCTTCCTCTACCTCATCGCGATCCTCAACCTCATCATCCTGGTCGGGATCGTCAAACTCTTCGTCGAGATGCGCCAGGGCCGTTTCAACGACGCTGAACTCGAGAAGCACTTGGACGCTCGCGGCTTCATGATGCGCTTCTTCGGTCGCTTCGCGCGGAGCGTGGACGCACCATGGAAGATGTACCCGATCGGCGTCCTCTTCGGACTGGGCTTCGACACCGCCACCGAGGTGGCCTTCTTGGTTCTGGCCGGCACCAGCGTGGCTGCGGGACTGCCGTTATGGGCCCTGTTGAGCCTGCCGATCCTCTTCGCCGCCGGCATGAGCCTGCTCGACACCATCGATGGTTCGTTCATGAACTTCGCGTACGGCTGGGCGTTCTCCAAGCCCGTGCGCAAGGTGTACTACAACATCGCCATCACCGGACTCAGCGTTTTCGTCGCCCTCTACATCGGCACACTGGAGTTGATGCAGGTGTTGGCGGGACAGCTCAAGTTGCACGGTGGGCTCTGGAACTACGCGGCTGCCTTCAATATCAACTCCGCCGGCTTCACGATTGTCGGCATCTTCGTCGGGGTCTGGGTCTTCGCGCTGCTGTACTGGCGCTACGGCCGCGTGGAGGAGCGTTGGGAGCGCGCCGCTCTGCGTGCGCAACACGCTCGTGGCGAACGCCCCGATTTGCACTCGGCGGGGATCACGCTCGGCGGCGTGCACCGCCCCTTCACTATCGACGAGTAAGCCTCATCGCGACGGCTTCACGACCCAATAGAATCGTGAAGGTTGTGGCGCCGCCGCACACCAGGAAGGTCGCGTGCCGCGTCACGAATCACGGGGTTTTGGTCGTCTGGCATACGCGCTGACCAGTGTCGTCGTCCTACTCCTGATTGCCACCTTGGTCTCGTACAAGGTAGTGAACGCCCCCGTGCCCACCACGGTGTCCACCACCACGACGACGGTGCCGATCAAGACCCTGAGCGCCAACGGGGTGCAGTCCTCGGCCATCGTCAAGGAGAACGCTCTGCCGGGTTCGCGGGGTTGGCAGTTGGCCCCGGGGACCAACTCCACGGCCATCCAAGGCTTCGCCACGTCGACCCAGGCCCAAGTGGGTCAAAGCGTCAATATCTACGTGAATACCTCACAGCCGGACTATCACATCGAGGCCTACCGCATGGGCTGGTATCAGGGTTTGGGCGGCCGTCTGATCTGGTCCTCGCCAGTGGAGAAAGGTATCGTCCAGCCCGCGTGCCCCCTCGACACCTCGGTCAATATGGTCGCGTGTTGGAACTGGAAACTCTCGGCCACCATGGCCATCACGCCCTCCTTCGTCCCGGGTGACTACCTGATCAAGTTGGTGGCGGGACCCCTCGTGGCGAGCTACATCCTGCTCACCGTCTGGGACCCGGCGAGCACCGCGACGTACGTGGTGGTCAATCGCTCGATGGTGGAGCAGGGCTGGAACACCTTCGGGGGCTACTCCTTCTACGCGGGTCGCGGCGGCTGCATCATCGACTCCTCCTCCTACCCCGTGTGCAATCGCGCACGCGTCGTCTCCTTTGACCGGCCCTACGACACCGGTAATGGTTCCTCGGACTTCCTCACCAATGAGTATCCGCTCGTGCAATTGATGGAACACGAGGGTCTCGACGTGACCTACATCACCGACATCACGCTCTCGACGGACCCCGCGATCTTGTCCAACCACAAGGTCGTGATCTCCCTCGATCACGACGAGTCCTGGACCTACAGTGAACGTCTCGCCCTCCTGCACGCCCAGGCCAACGGACTCAACGCCATCTTCTTCGGTGCGGCGGCCATGGTGCGCCACGTGCGTCTCGAGCCCTCGATCCTGGGTCTGAATCGCCAGGAGGTCGACTTTCGCAACTCCTACGAGGACCCGCTCTTCGCCAAGGGCACCGACCCCAACAACGTGACCGGCAACACGTGGGAATCGCCGCCCGCGAGCTGGTCACCACTGCCGCAGATCGGCGTTCAGTACAGCGGGTACCTCAGTCCCAACGTGTTCGTTCCCATGGTCGTCGCCGACGCGGGGTCGTGGGTCTTCAAGAACACCAACCTGGCCAACGGCTCCGCGTTGGCCAACGTAATCGCCTCCGACGTCGATCACGTGATCGCCTCATCGGGCGAACCGGCCAACCTCGAGGTCCTGGCCCACTCGCCGATCCCCACCAGCGTCGGTACCTTCAGCGGCACCACCTGGAACGGCCAGAGCTACTCCGACATGGTCTACTTCACCAACCCCGTATCGCACGCCGGAACCATTGATACCGGCAACAACGTCTGGATCGGCGACCTCAATCGTTGCACCAGCGCCCAGCCCAACTGTGCGGCTCCCGCCCTGATCCAGATCACCAATAACATCCTGCGTGTCTTCGGCCAGGGGCCTTCGGGACTCATCGAGCCTGCCGTCACGAACCTCTCGTCCATCTCGCCCGCCGGCTCCTGAGCCGGTGCGCTCGTCGCGACGACCACACTGGCCGGGCGACCGTGATCACGGTCACAGTCGGATTAGCGTGAACGCTCCGCGTGTCGCTGCGTGCGCGCGACGATGATGCGAGCGCTGATCAGCATCGTGAGCACGAGCACGACGAGGATGAGTGCCGCGTCGTAGGAGACGTAGTGCGCGGAGTCGGTCGGTTGGTTGTAGTCCGTCCAGACGTAGTACGTGAGGTACGCCACTGGCTGGTGCAGGAGCGAGAAGGTGGGCAGGTTGTTCGTGGCGCCGGCCGTGTAGAGCAGGGGCGCCGTTTCACCCCCCGCGACCGAGAGCGCGATGAGTAGTCCGGTCACGATGCCCGGCAGGGCCGAACGCAGCACCACCCGGCGCAGTGCGTACCCCTGGGACATGCCCAGCGCCTCGGCACCCTCGCGGTAGTTCGTGGGAACTTGACGCAGCGCCGACTCAGTCGACTTAGCAATGAAGGGCACGACCATGAGCGAAAGGATCAACAGCGCGGCGAGCAGCGAGAAGCCCCAGTGCAGGCCCACGCAGAGTGCGACGTAGCCGACGTAGCCCAGCACAATGGACGGGAAGCCGGCGAGCACGTCGATGGCCAGTCGCGCGCCCATGCCGCCGCGGCGCGACCTCGTCAACTCCGCTAGGTGGATACCCGTCAAGACGCCGATGGAGCCCGCGATGAGGGCTACGCCCGCCATCAAGACGAGAGTGCCGACGATGGCGTTCTCCAGGCCTCCGCTGGTTCCCTGGGACAACGTGGTCAACACGTTCCATTGCCAGTGCGGCACCGCGCGCACGACCACACCAACCACGAGCCAGGTGGCGGGTGCCACCACGAGCGCCAGCGCGAGGAGAGTGCTCCAGCGAAAGAGCAGCGCCTTCACCCGTCGGCGACTGGTCGACGGGTAGGACTGGTCGACGTGCGACATCAGCCCCGCCCCACCGGTGCGGCGAGCCGGCTACCGCGAGAGATGATGGCCCGCGCCGCGAGGTTCACGAGAACCGCGATCACCGCCAGAATCAGACCCGCTTCGGCGAGGGTGGAGATCGCGAAACCAGTTCCGTCGGTGGCGGCCGAGTCGAGCTGGCTCACGATGGTGGCCGCGATTGTCGTCATTGTGCCGTAGAGAGTAGGGCTCACCTGACCCAGCACCGAACCCGAGATCATCGCGACGGCCATGGTCTCGCCGAGGGCTCGACCCAGACCGAGCACCGTCGCCCCGATGATCCCGGCGCGCACCCAGGGCACCGTCACCCGGCGCGCAACCTCCGCGCTGGTGAGACCGAGGGCCTCGGCCCCCTCCTTGGGCAGGGCGGGCACCTGCAAGAACAAGTCGCGAGTGGTGGAGGCGATGATGGGAACAATCATCAGTCCGAGGATCAGCCCCGAGGTGAGCAAACCTTCGCCGTAGCCGACGGGTCCCTTGAGGTAGCGAAACGGTCCGACGTTGGGCACATTGTTCGCCACCAGGGGGTAGACGTGATGCGCGAGGAACGGACCAATTTCGAGCACACCCCACAGCCCGATCACCACGCTCGGCACGCCGGCGAGGATCTCGACGAAGAAGCCCAGGGGGCGCGCCAGCCAACCCGGCAGGAGTTCGGTGAGCGCCAGGGCGGTGCCGATGGCGATAGGCACCGCGATGATCAGTGCGATCAGCGAAGTCTCGAGGGTGCCGGCGATGAGGGGCCAGGCCCCGTAACTCGAACCCACGGGGTGGGCGACTCCGTGGGTGTGCACGACGCTGCCGTAGGTATTACCGGGCAGCCACTGCGAGCGCGAAAGAAAACCGGCCCCGTTGACGATCACTGCGGGCCACGCCTTGATCGCGAGAACAATCAACGCGAGTACCAAGCCGAGGATCGGCAGCCAGGACGCGATTCGTCCACCCCAGCGCCAGGCGAGATCCTCGCGACGAAGTCGACCCGCCCGCCGGACCCCATGGTCTCGGCGGGCGGGTGACGACGTGGACGCGCCGCTCAGTGAAAGTCCTTCGCGGGGCGTCGACACTTATTGGATGGCCAGGATCTGCTGCAGCGACTTGGCGACGATCGGCGCGGGCAGCGGAACGAATCGCACCAGGCCGAGGTAGGTGTCACTGTTGCCCAGCGCGGGGTTGATCGCCCACTCCAGCAGCGAGCGCACGGCCTTCGCGGTCGAGGCGCTCGACTGGTGCTTGTTGACGATGGCGTACTCGTAGTTGATGATCGGGTAGCCACCCTTGACTCGACCGTTGATCATCGAGATCGTCTCACTGGCCGGCGTGGCCTTGGTGAAAGCCGCAGCCTCAATGGACGCCGACGTCGGGTTGGGCAGTACGTACTGGCCAGCACCGTTGAGCAGAGCCGCGTAGCCCAGACCCGCACCGAGCGCCTGGGTGAGGAAGCTCACACCCACGTACGCGATGCAACCCGGAGTCGCCTGGCAACCCGACACCATGCCGCCGTTGCCGTTCTCGCCCAGGGCGTTAGGAATCGCGGGGAAGGACACCGTCGTACCGAAGCCCGGTCCCGACGACCACGACTTGACCTGGTCCGAGAGGTACTGCGTGAAGATGAAGGTGTCACCACTGCCGTCGGAACGGTGCAGGGCCACGATGGGCAGGTTAGGCAACTTCACCTTCGGGTTCAGTCGAGCGATCTCGGCGTTGTTCCAATTAGTGATGGCCCCGCGGTAAATCGCGGCGAGCACCGTACCAGGCAGGTCCAAGTTGGCGTGAACCCCGGGGATGTTGTACGCGATGACCTGGTAGGAGATCGCCAAGGGAATATTGGCCAGACTGGGCGTCGCCTGCTTCACCGACGGTGACAAGTACGCGTCGGAGGAGCCAATGTTGACCGTGCCACTCGCGGCGTCCGAGATACCCGTTCCCGAGCCGGTGCCAGCGGTGGTGATGCTGACGTTGTGGTAACTGTGCTGGTAGGCGGGTGCCCACAGGTTCCACAGCGGGTACAGCAA